>JBGTSP010000077.1:0-15672 GCA_041940205.1 Alphaproteobacteria bacterium | reverse complement strand
CCGACCATGTCGGAATGGCCGTTGAGATATTTCGTGGTGGAGTGCACCACCAGGTCGAAACCGTGGTCGATCGGCCGCTGGATGTAGGGCGAGGCGAAGGTGTTGTCCGCCACGGTGAGGATGCCGCGGGCCCGGGCGAAGGCGGCGATCGCCTGCAGGTCGACCAGCCGCAGGGTCGGATTGGTCGGGGTCTCGACCCAGATCATCCGCGTGTCGGGCCGCACCGCCTGCTCCAGCGCGCCCGGCTGGGTCAGGTCGGCGAAGGTGAAGTCGAGGCCGGCCGTGCGCTTGCGGACATTCTCGAACAGCCGGTAGCTGCCGCCGTAGACGTCGTCCATCGAGACCACGTGGGCGCCGGAATCGAGCAGTTCCAGGATCGTCGCGGAAGCCGCCATGCCCGACGCGAAGGCGAGCCCGCGATGGCCGTTCTCGAGATCGGCGACGCAATCCTCGAAGGCCATCCGCGTCGGGTTCTGCGAGCGGGAATATTCATAGCCCTTGTGCCGGCCCGGGCTCTCCTGGACATAGGTCGAGGTGGCGTAGATCGGCGTCATGATCGCGCCCGTCGTGGGGTCGGGACGCTGGCCGGCATGGATCGCCCGGGTCTGGAAGCCCGGGCGGTTGCGGGTGGGATCGCTCATGGATTGACCTGCTGGCGAAGGTGGTTGATCAGATCGATGCGGGTGATGAGGCCGAGGAAGCGCTCGCGTGCGTCGACCACGATGGCCACCCGGTCGGCACGCAGGATCGGCATCACCCGGTCGAGGTCGGCGTCGGGCGGGACGATTTCCAGCCGGTCGGTCATGAAGGCCGAGACCGGTTCGGAGAAGCGCTCGCCGTGCTGCCACAGCGCCAGCAGCAGGTCGCTCTCGTCCAGGATGCCGACGATGCCGCCGGCTTCGTTCAGCACCGGCAGTTGCGAGATGTCGTAGAGCTTCATCCGGCCGTAGGCGGTCATCAGCGAATCGTCCGGCCGGACCGCGACCACCTCGTCCCGCCAGGCCCGCCGCGCGATCAGGTCGCGCAGGTCGCCGTGCCGGGTGCGTTCGGTGAAGCCCTGGTCGCTCATCCAGAAGTCGTTGAACATCTTGGAGAGATACTTGTTGCCGCTGTCGCAGACGAAGGTGACGACCCGTTTGGGCGTACTCTGCCGCCGGCACCAGGCGAGCGCGGCGGCGACCAGCACGCCGGTGGAGGAGCCCGCCAGCACGCCCTCCTTCTGCAGCAATTCGCGCGCGGTGGCGAAGGCCTCGGCGTCGCTCACCGTGATGCCCTCGTCGACCAGGTCCATTTCCAGGATGTCTGGCACGAAATCCTCGCCGATGCCCTCGACCAGCCAGGAGCCGAGCTCGGGCTGCGGACGGCCGTTCGCCAGGTCGGCCAGGATCGAGCCGACCGGGTCGGCCAGCACGAGGGCGAGGTCGGGATTCTGCTCCTTCAGGTAGCGGCCGGTGCCGCTGATCGTGCCGCCCGAGCCCACGCCGGCCACCAGCGCGTCGACGCGGCCGTCCATCTGTCGCCAGATCTCCGGGCCGGTGCCCTCGTAATGCGCCTTCGGGTTGGCCTCGTTCTCGAACTGGTTCACCCACAGCGCGTTCTCGCTCTCGCCGGCGATGCGGCGGGCGACATCCTGGTAATAGTCGGGATGGCCCTTGGCGACGTCCGAGCGGGTGGTCATCACCTCCGCGCCCAGCGCCTTCAAGTGATGGATCTTCTCCTGGCTCATCTTGTCGGGCACGATCACCAGCATGCGATAGCCCTTCTGGGCCGCCACGAGGGCCAGGCCCAGCCCGGTGTTGCCGGCCGTCGCCTCGATGATGGTGCCGCCGGGCCGGATCCGGCCCTCGGCCTCGGCCGCCTCGATCATCGACAGGCCGATGCGGTCCTTGATCGAGCCGCCGGGATTCTCGTTCTCCAGTTTCAGGTACAGCGTGCAGGGCCCGGTATCGAGGTGGTTCACCCGCAAGAGGGCGGTGCCGCCGATCATGTCGATGACGTTGTCGTAGACCTGCATGGGCTTCTCCTGCCTGGCTTCGCTCAGCCGGTCTTTCCGATGTCGGGTCGCCAGCGCTCCATCTCAATCCCCACGCCTTCCATTTCCGGAAAGATGTCGGGCTTCTCGATCGAGACCCGGGCGCCGTTCACCTGCTCCTCGGACAGGCAGAAGTCGAGGATGCGTTCGGCGAAGGTTTCCAGCAGGTTGATGTGTTCCTGCTCGGCGAGCGCGTGGATGCGGTCGCGAATGCGCTCATAGTTCAGCACGTTGGCGATGCGGTCGCCGCTTTCGCCCCGGCGCACCCACAACGACATGTTGATGCGCACCCGCTGCGGCGTCGCCCACTCGAAATCGTGGATGCCGATACGACAGACGATTTCCATGTCGCGCAGGAACAGGCGGTAGCTGGCGGCCGGCGGGTTCATCACCGGGCCGCTTCTAGAATCCTTTCGGGCCGGAGGGAAGCGCCGCTGCCGGATGACGCAGCCGATTTAAATTGCCATGGTTGCACCCTAGATTGGGGGTCGGTCCCGCAGGTCAGGAAGGCGACGAGATGGCGATCAAGGGTTTCAAGACACTCATCGCGGAGGCGAACGCCTCGATCCGCACCATTTCGGTGCAGGACGCGATCGCGCTGATGGGGCACGAGGACGTGGTCTTCGTCGACCTGCGCGAGACCGTCGAGCGCCAGGCCTCGGGCGCGGTGCGCGGCGCGGTGCACGCGCCACGCGGCTTCCTGGAGTTCATCGTCGATCCCGAGGGACCGATGCACAGACCGGAGATCGAGGCCGACAAGACCCTCGTGCTCTATTGCGCCTCCGGCGGGCGTTCGACGCTGGCCGCGAAGACCTTGCAGGACATGGGCTTTCGCGATGTCTGCCATATCGCCGGCGGTTTCCAGGCCTGGCAGCAGGCCGGCGGCGATGTCGAGCAGGGCTGATGCGCACCGCCGGCACGAGCGGGTGAGGGCATGCGGGGCGTGAGAAGCGTTCTGGCTGGTGTGCTGCTGGCGCTGTTTCCCGCGCTGGCCGAGGCGGCCTGTTCCGATCCGCCCGGGCCGGGCGTCGACTGGCGGCGCTGCGTGATGCACAAGCGCGCCTTCCCGCAGGCCGACCTGACCGGGGCGCAGCTGAAGGACGGGCGCTTCACGCGGGGCGACTTTACCGAGGCCAAGATGGCGGGGCTGGATGGCCGGCGGGCCAAGTTCATCGATGCCGCCATGGCCGGCGCCGATCTCACCCGGGCGCGGCTCAGCGGCGCCGACTTCACCAAGGCCGATCTCTCCGGCGCCCGGCTGGCGGGCGCCGACCTGCGTTTCGTGCAGTTTCCCGGCGCGGTGCTGCGCGGCGTCGATCTCACCGGCGCGCGCACCGAGGGGCTGAACCTGCTGGACGCCGACCTCTCCGGCGCGACCTGGGTCGACGGCAAGACCGTCTGCGCCGAGGGCTCCCGCTCTTCGTGTCGCGCCGGTTAGGCGCGCGGGCGAACAGACCCGCCGGTTAGGCGCGCGGACGAAAGAACGGCCGGTTAGGCGCGCGGGCGAAAGAACCGCCGGTTAGGCGCGCGGGCGAACAGACCCGCCGGTCAGGCGCGGGGGCGAACGGATTTCCTCACGGCCGCATGCCGAAGGCGCTCTCGCCCGGCGTGCGCAGTTTCGCGGCCAGGTTGGCGAACTCGCAGAGCAGGGGGCGGGTCTCGCGCGGGTCGATCAGGTCCTCCACCCAGAAGGCCTCGGCCGTCCGGAACGGCGAGCGCAGGCGCTCGAGATGGCTTTCGATCTCCTCGAGACGGCGTTCGGGATCCTCGGCGGCGTCCAGTTCCGCCCGATAGGCCGCCTCGATCCCGCCTTCCAGCGGCAGCGAGCCCCAGCGGGCCGTGATCCAGGCGTGGCGCGCGCTGAAGCGGCCGACCGGCCGGTGCGCTCCGCCGGCGACGCCGAAGGCGTTGCGCACGATGATCGAACACCAGGGCGTGCGGGTCTGGTTGATCGCGGCCATCGCCCGCACGCCGTGGCGGATCGTACCCGAGCGCTCGGCCTCGCTGCCCACCAGGAAGCCCGGACAGTCGGCGAGATAGACCACCGGCAGGTGGAAGGTCTCGGCCATGTCGACGAAACGGGTGATCTTCTGGCAGGCCGCCGCGGTCCAGGCGCCGCCGTAATGGTGCGGATCGCTGGCCATCACCGCCACCGGCCAGCCGTCGAGCCGGGCAAGGCCGGTAATGATCGAGCGGCCGAAGGCACGTCCGGTCTCGAAGAACGAATCCGCGTCGACCACGGCCCGGACGATCCGGCGCATCGCGTAGACCTTGCGCTTGTCGCGCGGCACGATCGAGAACAGCGCCTCGTCCCGCCGCCCGGCGGGATCCGCGCTCTCCGCGCGCGGCGGCAGTTCGAAGACCGAGGCCGGCAGGTAGGAGAGGAAGCGGCGGGCGGCCTCGAAGGCCTCCGCCTCGCTGTCCACGGCGTTGTCGACGGCGCCGGCGCGCAACTGCACGTCCGCGCCGCCCAGTTCCTGCTTGTCCAGGTCTTCTCCGACATGCCGCACGACCGGCGGTCCGGCGACGAACATCGCCGCCGTTTCGCGCACCATCACCGAGAAGTGCGAGGCCGCCACCCGGGCGGCGCCCAGTCCGGCGACCGAGCCGAGCGCCAGCGCCACCACCGGCACCGTGGCCAGGTTCGCGGTCATCAGGTCGAAACCCGAGGTCGTGCCGATCCCGCCCGGCAGGTTGGCACGGCCGGTGGTCTCGATCGTGCGGACCGAACCGCCGCCGCCCGAGCCTTCCACAAGGCGGACGATCGGCAGGCGCAGCTCGTTGGCCATGCGCTCGGGATATTTCGCCTTCTCCCAGATCGTCGCGTCGGCCGCGCCGCTGCGCACCGTGAAGTCGTCGCCGCTCACCACCACCGGCCGGCCGCCGATGCGGGCCCGGCCCATCACGCAGTTGGTCGGCAGGTAATCGGCGATGTCGCCGTTCTCGTCGTAGGCGACCTTGCCGGCCAGCTCGCCCAGTTCGCGGAAGCTGCCGGGATCGCTCAGCGCCTCGATGCGTTCGCGGACGGTGAGGCGCCCGCCGTCATGCTGGCGGGCGACACGCGCGTCGCCGCCCATTTCCCGGGCGCGCGCCTGACGCGCGCGCAGCTCCTCGAGTTCGGCATCCCAGCTCATGCCGAGTCCCCCTCCCGTTTGCGACAGGCGCCAGCATAGACGAAGAACGCGGCGGGCAACCGCGCCGCCGCCGGGGGACTAGCTGCCGCCGGCCGCGCGCAGGATCTCGGCCAGCCGCGTGTTGTTCTCCTGCAGGGCGCGGTCCAGCGCGGTGCGGCCCTCGCTGTCGGTCAGGCTGGCGTCCGCGCCGTTCTCGAGCAGGCTGGAGACCACCGAATGGTGACCGTTCCAGGCCGCCCGCATCAGCGGCGTCATGCCTGCGGTGTCGCGGGTATCGATGGTGGCGGCCTCAAGGATGAGCGATTCGGTGACATGGAGATGGCCGTTGATCGCCGACCACATCAGCGCCGAGCGGCCCTCGTCGTCGGGCGTGTCGATGTCGACGCCGGCCTCGGCGAGATAGTCGACGACCGATTCATGGCCGCGCCAGGCCGCGTTGATGATCGCGGTGCGGCCGTGCTTGTCGATGGCGTTGGCGTCCACGCCCTCGTTCAGCAGCCGCTCGATCTCGCCCAGTTCGCCCTTGTCGGCGGCTTCCAGCAACTCGTCGGCGCCGCTGTTGGAGGGTTTGCGGATGCCCAGGTCGGTCATCAGCTGGCGCAACTGGCTGGCCCGCTTGCGGGCCTGTGCGAGCTCGCTGATCGCCATCTGCGAGGCGCTGAGCGCCCGCGCCTCGCGCGCCGCCCGGTTGCCGAAGGTGGCCGCCAGGTCGTACCAGGCATAGGCCTCGGCCCGGTTCTGCACCGCGCCCTGGCCGGACATGTGCATCTCCGCCAGGCGCAGCATGGCCGAGAGGTTGCCGCCCTTGGCTGCGCGGTCGAACTGTTCGGCCGCGGCGTCGAGGTCCTGGGCGACACCGGCGCCCTCGGCATAGGCCCGGCCGAGATTGTACTGCGCGAAGGCGAAGCCCATGGCCGCGCCCTTGCGGTAGCGCTCGACCGCCGCCTTCAGCGCGCCGGCCGGGGCGCTGACGCGCGAGCGGAACCGCTCGTCCTCGCGGGCGATCTGCGGCGCCAGTTCGCGCACCCGGCGGGCGACGAGGGATTCGACCTGCGAGGTCGGCGCCGCGAAATAGGGCACGACATGCTGCGAGCGCTTGGCCGCCAGCGCCTGCACGTCGCCGTCGTCGCCGAGCACGGGGGCTTCGCCTTCCCGCGCTTCGCCGACCTTCTCGTGTGCCGGCGTGCCCCCCGACTCGGTGCGATCGAAATCGCCGGTCTGGGAGGCGGCGCCGCCGCCGACGGAGAGACCGACGAGGCGGCGGAACAGGCCGGCGGCCTGCTCCTTGAAGCTGCTGCCCTGTTTCACCACCCGGTCCAGGGTGACCAGCGGTTCGCTGCTGCTGGGCGGCGCCGTCATGGCCCGCCCGCCGATATCGCCTTCCGGCAGGGCGAATCCGGTGCCCTGGGCGCGCAGCACGTCCGCGGGCAGGGCGGCCTGGTGCTGCGGAGCGGTGGCGAACTGGGCCAGGCCCGGATCGTCCTCCGGCCGGCCGCCGGCGAGGCCTGCCGCCGCGGCGCCGGGGGTCAGCAGACCGGCAATGCCGGCGATTTCCTGACCGGCGCTGCGGCTGGCCAGCTTGCCTTCCTGCTCCTTGCCTTCCAGATCCTCGTCGACCGGCGGCAGGCCGGCGAGGGCGGCCTCGATCTGGGTGGCGGACAGGCTCTGGGCCTGCTTGGCGACCTTCACTTCGGGTTCGGTCAGGCCGCCGCTTTCGTAGCCGGCCTGGGCCTGTTCCGCGGCCTGGACGCCCGCCGCCATCTCGGCGAGTTGCGAGGAGGCCAGCATCAGGTTTCGCACCGACCCCGGCGCGCCCTCGCCGGGCAGGCCGCCGGTGAGGAAGCCGGAGCCGGAGACCTCCGAGCGGCCGAGCGAGGAGGCCTGGGTGTTCGATTCGGTCCCGCCGGAGGCCGAGGTCGGCAGGTTGGCGGTGTCGATGTCGTGATCGGCGCCCTCGCCGAGGCCCCGGGTCGCCTGCAGGACGAAATCCACGGCCTTGCCCAGCTTGCTTTCCCGGTCGGTTTTCTGCGGGTCGAGCGAGAGGCTGAGGGCGCCGGCCTCGCCCTGTTCGGCGTCGGCGGTGCGCAGGGCCTTCTGGGCGATGGCGTCGATGCTGGCTTCCTTCTCGCCGGTACCGCCGATCAGGCCGCGCAGCGAGCCGATATCGCCTTCCTCGCCCAGGCCGCCGGCGCCGATGCCTTCGCCGATCGCCAGCGTGCCGATCTTGCCATCCGCCTCGCCGCCGCTGGTGGCGGCCGAAAGCTGGCCGTCCTGGACCAGCGTACCGGTTGGCAGGGCCGGGCCGGCAAGTTCATCCTCGCCCAGCACCGCGCCGGCGGGCGTGGACGGCAGCGGCAGGTTCAGGACGGGTTCCGGCGTTCGCGGTTCGCCCGGCGCGGCCGGCTGTTCGGGTTCCGGCTCGATCAGGTTCTGCAGCAGCCGGGTCATCTCCTGCTGTTCGGAAACGTTGCGCTCGGCGTCGGCCAGCGCCAGTTCCATCTGCCGCAGGGTCTCCTGCATCTCGACGGTGACCTCGTCCTTCAGCGCCAGGGCGACCTCGCCCTGGGCGAGGGCCGCCGCGGCGGTGGCCGAACGGGCGAGCGCCTCGATCGCGCCGACATCCTCGGGCTCGGCCTCGAGGGCCGCGCGGGTCAAGGCCCGGGCCTGGTCGACGGCGACCTGGGCGGCCTGGCGGGCGGCGTCGACGCGGGCCTCCTCGGCGGGCTTGCGGGGGGCATCCTGCGCCGTTTCCGGCAGCAGCGCGATGGCGGCGCCCGACGCGGCGCGGGCCAGCGCCTCGCGTCCGACAGCCTCGGTGCGCGGCTTGTCGGCCGCCGCGCTGGCGGCAAGCCGGCTCAGACGCTCGGTCTCGCGGGCTTCCGCAACCACGGCCTTGAGCGGCTCCGGCGCCGCGGGATCGGCGGCCTGGACGGCGGCCAGCGCCTCGGTCGCCGCCGCGCTGGCGCTCGCCGCCTCGGCCGCGGCTTCGGCGGCCTCGGCCGGTGGCAGGCGGTCGGCGATATCGGCGGCCTGGCGGGCTGCCGTGCGGGCATTGTCGGCAAGCGTTGCGGCCCGGGCGAGGGCGTCCTGGCGCGCGGCGGCATCGCGTTCGGGCTGACGGGCTTCGTCGGCGGCCTGCTGCGCGGCGCTGCGGGCCGCCTCGGCTTCCGCGGCCCTTGCGGCGGCCAGCGCCGACAGCGGCCGCGTGGCGGCGGGTTCGCGCTCCAGCACCGCGGCGACCTGGCGGGCGGCCTCGTCGGCGGCTTCGCGGGCTGCTTCCGCCCGTGCCTCCAGGCGCTCGGCGAGGTCGACCCGTTCGGGGGTTTCCACTGCGCCGGCGGGCAGTCGCGCGGCGAGCTGGACGGCGCGGGCCGACGCCGCTTGCGCTTCGGCGCTGCGAACGGCCTGTTCGACGGCGGCCGCGGCCGGTGCGTCCGGTCCGCTCGCGGCCAGCGCGGCGCGTTCGGCGGCCTGCAGGCTGACTTCGGCGGCCTGCTCGGCGGTGCGGGCCTTGCGTTCGAGGACCGCCGCGGCGGGATCGTCGGCGGCGCGGGCGCGGGCCGCCCGGGCGGCGGCTTCGGAGGCCGCGTCGACCGCATCGAGCCGGGCTTCGGCCAGCGCCGCGACGCTGGGCGCCCGGTCGGCGACGGCCTCGCGCTCGAGCTGCGCGACCGCGGTTTCCGCGGCCGCGATCTCCCGCTTCGCGGTTTCGTCGGTGCTCGCCGCCTCGTCGGGCGCGCCGGCCCGCAGGGCTTCGAGACGGCGTTCGCTCTCGCCGGCGCGGCGCTCGGCCAGGGCGGCCCGGGCCTCGGCCAGGGCACGCGCCCGGGAGGGCGGCAGGCTGGTGCGCCGGCGCACCTCGTCGGCGGCCCGGGCCTCGATCCGGGCGCGGCCGGCCTGCTCTCCGATTTCGGCCACGGCCTGCTGCAGGGAAGGATCGGGTTCGGGCGCGGCGTCGCGCAGCTTTTCGGCTTCGGCCAGCGCGCGCTCGGCCCGCTGCGCCGAACCCAGGGCGCGGGCGGTCGCCTCCAGTGTCCGGGCGCGCTCCTGGCGCGCGCGCTCGGGAGCCTCTTCCGCTCCGTCCCGGCGCCGCAGCTCCTCGGCCGCCGCGGCCTGTTCGGCAACCGCGCCGGCAAGCGCCGCAGCGGCGGCGAACTCAGCCTCGGCGGCCGTGCGCAGGGCCTTGTCGAGCGGATCCTCGGCCGGCGCACGGGCGTTCTCGCGGGCGGCTTCCGTCGCCGCGACGGCGGCCTTCTCGGCGGCTTCGAACACCATGGTCGTGCTGCCCGCGTCCGTGGCGGCATTCGCGGCGTCCGCCAGGTCGCGGGCGATCTCCTCCGCGCGGCGGGCGTCGCGGGCCGCGGTTTCGCCGCGATCGGCGACCCGCCTGCGTTCCTCGCGGGTCTGCTTCAGCGCCTCGGAAAACACCGTCTCGCGTTCACCGGCGGCTTTCGCGATGTCCGCGGCCGCCGTTTCCGCCTTGCGGGCGACGTCCGCGACGGGCGCGGTTTCCAGTTCGCTGCGCAGGCCCCGCAGGGTCTCCGTTTCGCGCGCGACATCCTCGCGCAGCAGATCGCGGATCGGCGCCTGTTCGGGGCGGACCCGCGGCAATGTCTCGAGGCGACGCTGCTGGGCATCGGCATCGCGCAGGGCGTCCGCCAGCGCGGTTTCGAGGCTCGTTTCGCGCTTCTCGGGAGGCGTGCTCTCGGATTGCGCGGTTTCCGCGGCCGATGCGAGTTTTTCCGCGCGGCGCTGGATGCGGACGGTCTCCGCCAGCGCTTCCTGGGTGCTGCGGGCAATCTCGCCCAGGCGCTGCTGCAGGGTCCGGGCCTGCGTCGAGCGTTCGCGTTCGCGTTCGGCCTGGCGTTCGAGTTCGAGGGCCGCGGCGCGGGCGGTCTGACCGGCGGTGGCGAGGGCCTGCGGCGCGCTTTCCGCCGGGCGTCGGGCGATGTCGGTCGCAAGCCGGGTCAGTTCGGCGGCCTGGCTGGCGCGCTCGCGATGCGGCGTCAGCGCCGGTGCGGATCCGGGCTCGCTGCGCGTCAGGTCGTCGAGGCGGCGACGCGCGGCCTCGGCCGCGAGGGAGGCCCGCTCGCGCACCTGCCGGGCCGCCTCGGCATCGGCCGCGCTGGCGGGCGGCGTCGCGGCCGCGACGAGATCGCGGGCGGTCTCCCGGGCCTGCGAGAGCACGTCCTGCACGCGTGTCCGGGACTCTTCGGGCAGGCGTTCGCTCTCGGCCTGCAGCCGGACGACGTCCCGTTCCAGGCGTCGGCTCTGCAGTTCGGCATCGATCCGGTCGACCGCGCGGCCGGTTTCGCGGGCACGGGCGAGCACGGTCTCGACGTCGCGGCTGCGTTCGGCGAGTTCGGCGCTCTCGCGGGCAACCCGTGCTTCCGGCTCCTTGTCGGCCGTCTCGGTGGCGGCGGCGATTTCCGATTTCGCCTGGTCCAGCACCGCGGCGAGTTCGCGGGCCAGGCGTTCGGGTTCCGGGGTCGCCGCCCGCAAGGTCGCGATGGCCTGGCGCGCCTGTCGCTCGGCGGCCGTGGCGATCCGGGAAAGTTCGGACAGGGCCTCCCGTTCCTGCGCCGGCCTGTCCGGTTCGTCCCGGGCTTCCTGCAGCGCGCGGGCTTCCGCGGCGGCGCTTTCGGCGCTTTCGGCAAGGCGCTCGGCGGCTTCGTCCAGGCGCTGCTGCAGGGCGCGGTCGGGCTCGGCCCGTTCAGGCTCGGCTGCGGCGCGTAGTGCGCTCTCGGCTTCGGCCAGGGTCCTGGCATTGTTCTCGATGACCGTCTCGAGCGCGGCTGCCTGTGTCTCCGGTGCTGCCAAGGCGGCCTGGCGGCGGGCTTCGGCCTGCAGGTCCTCGCTTTTCCGGCGGAGCTCGGCGATCCGTTCGGCGGCGTCGCGCGGGCGGTCCCGGGTATCGGCAAGCGCTTCGGGGGGGGCGGCCGGATCGACGGCCGCCAGCGCCTCGAGCCGCCGGCCGACGCGGTCGGCTTCCCCGGCAAGCCGCTCGAGCGCCTCGCGCGCCTCCGGCGCTTCCCGCGCCTGCGATGCGGCCCGCACGGCCGCGGCCACGGCCTGGGCCTCCGCGGCCGCCGCGGCGGCGGTCTCGCGCGCCTCGCGCGCCAGGTCCCGGGCATCACGGCCGGCCAGCCTGTCTTCTGCCGCAGGCTGCACGGTTTCCGCGGCGCGCGCCGCGAGCCGGCTCGCCTGGGTGGCGAGCACCGCGGCCCGCGACAGCGCCGCACGGGCGAGGGGAGGTTCGGCCGCGCTCTCGCCGGCGACGCGCTCGGCCTGGCGCCGCGCCTCCTCGATCCCCGAGGCCAGCTCACGCACCGTTTCGGCCTGCCTGGCGGGTTCGCTTTCGCGCTCCCGTTCCAGAGCAGCCTGCAGACGCGCGACGTTCTCCTTCAGTGGCGCCAGCGCCGCCTCGACCTGCGGGCGAAGCGCCTCGGGCGTGCTGCGGGTGGCGGTATCCAGGATCGCGTCGGCCTGCTCTGCCAGGGTCCGGGCCTCGGCCTGCGCCTCCGCCGCCTGCTCGCGCTGGCGGGTCTCGTCCTCGGGTCGATTGAGCGCCGCCGTCATCTGCCGGCCGATATTGACCGTCCGGCGGGCGAGCGCGGCCTGGCGCGCGACGTCGCGCACCAGGGTGTCGTCGGCGTCGGGCTTGCGGGCCAGCGCCTCGCTCTCGGCGGTGACGGCGCGGGAAAGGGCGTCGATCCGCGCCAGCGTCGGGGCGACCGCGGCGGCCGCCTCGGCGGGCGAGGGGGCCTCGCGCAGCGTGGCTTCCGCCTCCTTCAGGGCCTCGACGATGTCCCCGACAGCCTGCTCGTGTCGCTCCAGCGCGGCCTGTTGCTGCGCGTCCGCGGGTTTCGGTCCCTCGGCGAGGGCCTGGAGACGTTCGGCCTCCTTCTCGCGCTGCGAGGACAAACGCTCGGCGATGTCCGCCACCTCGCGCGCGGCGGCGGCGGGCGGCGTCTCGGCCGGCCGGACGGCTTCGACGGACCGTCGGACCTGCTCGAGCGCCCGCGAGGCGGCGACGGACTGGCGCGTCGCGCTCTGGGTCAGCGCCCGGGTGGTGCCGGGCAGGGCGGCGACCTGTTCGACGGCGGCCAGGATCGCGGCGGACTGCGCTTCGGCCTCGCGCAGCAGCGGCTCCAGCCGTTCGGCCGCCGGCCTGTCGTCGTCGGCCTGCGGGGCGAGCGCCTGTGCCGCCGCGTCCAGGGTCCGCTCCAGCTTCTCCACCTCGCGGGCCTGGGCATCGAGCGCCGCCGCGACCGGTTCGGGCACGGTGCGCTGCAGGCTTTCCTCCAGCCGCCGCGTGGCGGACTGCAGGGAATCGGCAACCGCGACCGGCGTCAGGCGCGGCGCTTTCGCTTCCTCCTGGCGGGCCGCCTGCTGCTCGCGCTCGACGGCCGCCAGCGCCTGTGCCTCGGCCGCCAGCGTCGCGGCCTGCCGCGCCAGGTCGGCGACCGCCAGGCTGCGCTCGGCTTCGGGACGGGCGCCGGCGTCGCTCTCGGCCACGGTCCGGGCCTGCTGCGACAGGCCGGCGGCATCGCTCGCGACCTCGGCGGCAAGCGCGGCGGGCGTGGGGGGCAGGGGCGGCAGGGTCTCGGCCTGGCGCGCCGCCTCGGCCTGCCGGGCGGCTTCCCGGGTCACGCTTTCGGCGCGTTGCTCGAGCACCTCGGCGACTTTCTCCAGGGCCTCCGCCGTGGCGGTCTCGCCGGCTTCGGCGGCTGCCCGCGCGGCCTCGCGGGTTTCCCGGGCGCGCTCCTGCGCCGCCATGGCGTCGGCCAGCGCCGCCGCGGGCGCGGCCAGGGCCGGCGTCTCGGATTCGGCCGGCGGGGCGGGCTCGGCGATGGCGGCCAGGGTGCGGGCGAGATCGGCTTCCTCGGCGCGCTCCTCGCGGCGTTCGGCGAGGGCGCTCGCGGCGGTGACGGCGTCACGCAGGGCCGCGGTTTCGTCCCGGGCCCGCGCCAGGGTTTCGGCGGCGGCAACGCTGTCGGTCGCGGCATCCTCGGCCTGGCGGGCGGCCGCGGCGATCAGCGCTTCCCGGCTGTCCTCCGTCAGGGCTTCGTCTCGCGCGGCTTCCACCGCGCTGGCCGCGGCCTTGGCGGCCTGGGCCGCGGCCGCGTTGGCCTTTTCGGCGGCGCTGAGGGCGTCGCGCACGGCCTCGCCCAGCGGGTCGGCGGGCGGCGGCGGTGCCGCGGTTCCCGGGGCGGGCTGCAGCACGATCGCCGCCTCGAAACCGCGCTCGCCCGGCGCCCGGGGCGGGGTCGGGGACTCCGGCGGGGTTTCCGTTTTCGCGGCCGGGGCGTCCTCGGCCTGCGGATCCGCCAGGGCGGCGACGAGGGGTTCGGGCGGCGGCTGTCCCGGCAATTCCGGTGCTTCGATGCGCGGCGGCTCGGCGCCGGTGGCCGGCGTGGCGGGCGGTGGCGTCTCGAACGCCGCCGGCGGGGCCGCGGCCAGACGGAGCGCCGGCGCGGGGGCCGCGGGCGGTGTCGCCTCGGCGACGGCCGGCGCCGGTTCGGTTTTCGGCGCGGGCTCCGCGGGCGCCGGTTCGCTCACGGGTTCCGGTTCGGCGGCGATGGCTCCAGGCAACAGCATCGCCTGCACCGTTTCCTCACCCAGGGCGCCGTCCGCCGCCGCGGCTTCCAGCGCCTGCAGGATATCGTTCTCGCGGGTTCCGGGTTCGGCGGCCAGCAGGTCGGGTGCGGCCGGCAATTGCAGGGCCAGCGCCTCGGCATCCGCGGCCAGGCTGTCGGGCTCCGGGCCGGCCTGGGCGGCACTGTCCGGCAGGGCGGCTTCGTCGGCCAGCGCCAGCGCCAGGTCGTCGTCGGCGTCGAGCGTCGCCGCGGGGTCGGCCGCGGCGACGGTCTGCTCCTCCGCGGCCTCGGGACCGCTCTCCATGATCTCGTCGGGCGTTCCCGGCAGAAGCATCTGGGCGGCCGCGTCCTCCGCCAGCGCTGTCGCTTCCGCGGTCTCCAGATCGTCCGGCGTGGCCTCCGGGGCGATCTCTCCGGCGAGAAGCGCCGTTTCGGGTTCATCGGGAAGGGCCAGCGCGAGGGCGGCCTCGTCGGCCAGAGGATCGGCCGGAGCGTCGGGCAGGCTGTCGGCAAGCTGCAGGGGATCGGCCAGCGCGTCGGCCAGTTCCAGCGCCGCCGCGTCCTCGGCCGCGAGTGCGTTGTCGAGCGGCGCGGCGGCGGCCTCGCCGGCGGCTTCCTCGGCGACCTCCAGTGCGGTTCCCGCGGCATCGACGATGCTCGGCAGCAGCAGCGCCTGGGCCGCCTCGTCGGCGATGTCGGCGGCTTCATCGAGGGCGAAGCTGTCGGGTGTCGCGAGATCCGGTTCGCCGGGCGAGGGGCCGGCAATGTCCTCGGGCGAGGCGGGCAGTTCCAGGGCCAGCGCGGCCTGTTCGAACAGCGGGTCGGGCGCGGCCTCGAGGGCGGCCTCGGCTTCCGGGGTCTGGGCGGCATCGGCCAGGGTCAGGGCCTGGTCCGGAATCGCTTCGCTCAGCTCGGCCGGCTCGGCGACGCCCGGTTCGGCGGGCGGCAGATCCTCGCTGGCGGCGGTGACCAGGTCGCCGGCGGCCTCGCCGACCTCGCCCGGCAGTTGCAGCGCCAGGACCAGTTCCTCCTGCAACTGGGCGAGTTGCGCCGCCTCCGGTCCGAGCGGCAGGGCGGCAAGCGGGTCCTGCTCCAGGCTGGCGGTCAGTTCGCCGGGCGTGGTCAGTTCTCCCGGTTCCAGCATCGCCAGGTCCTGATCGCCGCTCTGCGCCAGCAGGTCGGCGCCGGCGTCGGCCGCGGGATTGAGGCCGGTCTCGGGTTCGGCCGCCGCGGCCTGCAGGGGATCGGTGAGCGGATCCATGGTCGGCATGTCGCCGGGCTGCGCGGCCGGACCCTCGGCGGACTGGGCCTCCTGCAGGCGATCCTGGCTGAGGACGGGCACCGGCGGCTGGGCGCCCTCGGCGGCGGCCTGGGCCTGCGGATCGACGCCCGCCGGCAGCGCGCTGTCGAGGGTGTCGAGAACGATGATCTGGAAGGCGTCGGAGACGTCGAGCAGGTATTTCGGCGCGAACAGGGCCGGACCGGCGATCACCCCGCCGCCGATCACCATGGCATGGGTCAGCAGGGACATGGCGGCGCCGCGCAGCAGATTGTCGATGACCGAAGGCGTCACCAGACGCAGTTTTGGGTCGGCGAACAGCATCGGCCCGGCGGATCGTCCCTTTCTGGCACAGCGCCGCGTGCCGGGCCCCCGATCGGGCCCGGCCACCGGGCTGCAGCTTAGAACAAAGCAACAACTGTTCCAATTGCCGAATGGGCGACCGGCTCACAAGTCTTTGAATTTCAAATCAGTTTCGCGCGCGCAACGGCGTGCGCGCGGGTTGTCCGAAAGACCGCGACCCCGCCGTCGTTTCGAAGCGCCTCAGCCCCCCGTGACGCTCATGTGACGGGCCAGCGCCGGGCTCGTGTGACGCCGGTCGATGATGAAATCGTGGCCCTTGGGCTT
>JBGTSP010000076.1:0-15694 GCA_041940205.1 Alphaproteobacteria bacterium | reverse complement strand
CGTGATCACCAACGTGCTGACCACCGGCGCGCTCTCGATCCCGGCGATGAAGCGGATCGGCTTCCAGCCGCACTATGCCGGCGGCGTCGAGGCCTGCGCCTCGACCGGCGGCGTGCTGATGCCGCCGATCATGGGCGCCACCGCATTCGTCATGGCGATCTATCTGGAGGTGCCCTATTCCGAGATCGTCATCGCCGCGGTGATCCCGTCCTTCCTGTATTTCTTCGGCCTGTTCATGCAGATCGATTCCTACGCGGCCCGGATGAAGCTGAAGGGCCTGCCGAAGGAGGAGATGCCGCGGGTTTCCGACACCCTGAAGGAAGGCTGGCACTACATCGCCGTCTTCATCCTGCTGATCTGGATGCTGCTGTTCCTGCAGCGCGAGGCGCTGGCGCCCTATTACGCCACGGTACTGCTGATCGCGATCAACCAGCTCACCCGCTACAACCGCTGGGGCTGGAGCGAATGGTGGAACTTCGTGATCGGCGTCGGCCGGCTGTTCACCGAGCTGGCGGCGATCCTGGCGGGCATCGGGCTGATCGTCGGCGCGCTCTCGCTGACCGGCAAGGTCTCGACGCTGGCCAGCGAGATGCTGGGCGTGGCGGGCGATTCCGTCGTGCTGCTGCTGATCATGGGGGCGCTCGCGAGCTTCATCATGGGCATCGGCGTGACCGTGACGGTGGCCTACATCATCCTGGCGATCACGCTGGCGCCGGCGTTGACGGACAGCGGCCTGCACCCGATGGCGGTGCACATGTTCATGCTCTACTGGGGCATGCTGTCCTTCATCACCCCGCCGGTGGCGCTCGGCGCCTTCGCCGCGGCCAGCCTGGCGCAGTCCAACCCGATGCGCACCGGGTTCGAGGCCATGAGACTGGGATCGGTGATCTATTTCATCCCGTTCTTCTTCGGCGCTGATCATGCAGGGCACGGTAACGCAGGTGCTCACCGTGCTGATCACCGCGATCATCGGGGTCATCCTGCTGGCGTCCTCGCTGCAGGGCTACCTGGTGGTGATCGGCGACCTGTCGCGGCACGCGATCCTGCAATGGCCGATCCGGGCGGCGATCGCCGCCGCCGCCCTGCTGTTCCTGCTGCCGGGTGGCAAGCTGACGGGCTATTCCCATGCCGAGCTGAGCCTGGCCGGCCTGGCGATCGGCCTGCCGGCCGTCGGGCTCGCCTGGCTGTTCAACCGTCGGGCCGCAGCCGCCGCCTGACGCCCGCAGAACCGGGAGCCGGTCCGTCCGCCATGCGGCGGACCGGCTCCGGCCGTTTCGTTCCCGCCCGCCGCCCCGACCGGGGCGGCCGTCCGTTCGCGCCGCCCCGAGGCGCCCCGTCCCGAGGAGTGACGTTCCCGTGTCGATGCACCCGCTGAAACCCCTGTTCGATCCGCAGTCGATCGCCATCGTCGGCGCCTCGAACGACAAGCGGAAATTCGGCGGACGGCCGATCCGCTTCATGCGCGAGAGCGGCTACGAGGGCCGGATCTTCCCGATCAACCCGCGCGAGGAGGAGATTCAGGGCCTTCGCTGCTTCGCCTCGGCAAAGGATATCGGCGAACCGGTGGACATGGCGGTGATCTCGGTGCCCGCCCGCCACGCCGTCGGCGCCATCCGCGACTGCGCGGAGGCCGGCGTGAAGAGCGCGGTGATCTTCTCCTCGGGCTTCGCGGAAATGGACGAGGCCGGCGCCCGGGCCCAGGCGGAACTGCTGCAGATCTCGAGGGACAGCGGCATCCGGCTGGTCGGTCCCAACTGCATGGGCATGATGAACACCACCACCCATGCCATCGGCACCTTCTCCAGCGCCTTCGAGCACGGCTGGCCCAAGGCCGGCGAGGTCTCGATCATCAGCCAGTCCGGCGCCGTCGGCTCGCACACCCTGGTGCTGGCGCGCGAACGCGGCCTGGGCGTGCGCGGCTGGATGACCACCGGCAACGAGGTCGACGTGGACGTCGCCGACTGTCTCGATTTCGTGGCCGAGGACGAGCACACGCGGGTGATCTGCGCCTACATGGAGGGCTGCCGCCAGCCCGACAAGCTGATCGGGGCGCTCGACAAGGCGCGCCGCAACGGCAAGCCGGTGATCGTCATGAAGGTCGGCGCCTCCGATGTCGGCGCGCACGCCGCCAGCACGCATACCGCCTCGCTGGCCGGCGCCGACGCGGTGTTCGACGCGGTCTTCCGCAGCCACGGGGCCTGCCGGGTGCAGTCGCTGGAAGAGATGATGGACATCGCCGCGGCCTGCTCGATCGGCGTGTTCCCGACGCGCAACCGGCTCGGCATCCTGACCATCTCCGGTGGCGTCGGCGTGCTGGCTTCGGACGCCGCCAGCGATCACGGCCTGGACGTGCCGGCCCTGCCCGAGGCCGCGCAGAAGCAGCTCAAGGAGCTGGTGCCCTTCGCCGCGGTGCGCAACCCGGTCGACACCACGGCCGAGGTGCTCAACAACATGCCGCTGCTGGAGCGCAATTTCGAGGTGCTGATCGAGCAGGGCGACGTCGATGCCATGCTGGTCTTTCTTTCCTCTTCCGGCCTCAACCGCACGATGATGGACGCCTACCGGGACATCTTTCCGCGGCTGCGGGCGAAATATCCCGAGGCGCTGATCGCCCTGGCCCTGATCGGCCGGCCCGAGGACGTGCAGGCGCTGGAGGCCGAGCGCTTCCTGTGCATCGAGGATCCGGTGCGCGCGATCCGGGCGCTCAGCGCCCTGGTCGGCTTCGGCCGCGCCTTCGCCGATGCCGGTCGCGAACGCCGCCCACCGGCGCTGCCCGCCGGCGCCCGCGCCGTCGCCGCGGGACCGGCGCTCTCGGAACTCGATGCGCTCGCGCTGCTGCGCGACGCCGGCGTCCCGACCGTGGATGCGCGCCTCGCCGGCGATGCCGACGAGGCCGTCCGGCACGCCGACGAGATCGGCTATCCCGTGGTGCTGAAGGTGGTCTCCGCCGACATCGCCCACAAGAGCGACATCGGCGGCGTGCGCCTCGGCCTCGCGGATGCCGGCGCGGTCCGCGCGGCGCACGGCGAGATCCTGCAGGCCGTCGCGGAGAAGGCGGGCGATGCCCGCATCGACGGCATCCTCGTCGCCCCGCAGGTGGCCGGCGGCGTGGAAACCATCATGGGCGTCACCATGGACCCGGTGTTCGGCCCCACGGTGGCGTTCGGCCTGGGCGGCGTCTTCGTCGAGGTGCTGAAGGACGTGACCTTCCGGGTCGCGCCGTTCGACGAGCGCGAGGCCCGCGCGATGATCGACGAGGTTCGCGGCCGGGCCATGCTGGACGGGGTGCGTGGCGCGCCGCCGGCGGATCTCGGGGCGCTGGCCGCGGCGCTAGCCCGGCTTTCGGTGTTCGCGCACGAGAACCGCGAGACGCTGTCCGGCATCGACGTCAATCCCTTCCTGGTCCTGCCGGAAGGCAAGGGCGCGCTGGCCGTCGATGCCCTGGTGATCCCCCGCGAGGGCTGAGGCCCGGCCGCACGTCTTGCCGTTCCGGCCCGCGCGCCCGCGGTTCAGGCCGGGGCCGCCGCGGCATCGCGATTGCCCGCCGCATAGAGCCGGTTCAGTTCGTCCTGCGGGATCTGCCCGTCGGCATAGGTGAACCGGCCCTCGTCGCGGATCTCGACCAGGGCGCGCCGGACGAAGCCCAGCGCCGCCCGGGCGATCGAGCCGCCGACGCTGATCCGGTGCACGCCGGCCGCGAACAGGTCGGCGACGGTCTGCGGCGCGCCGGAAAGCCCCATGACGACATTCAGCGGCCGCGCGGTCTCGCCCGCCAGGCGGCGGATCGCCGCGAGATCCGGCGCCCCCGGCGCATACAGGCAATCGGCGCCGGCGTCGGCATAGCGCCTCAGCCGCCGGACAGCCTCGTCCTGGCCGCCGGCGGGATCGAAGATCAGGGCATCACAGCGGGCGGTGAGCACGAAGGGCACACCCGAGGCCTCGATCGCGGCTCGGGCGGCAGCGATCCGCTCCACTGCCAGCGCCTCCTCGTAGAGCGGCGTCGCGGGATCGCCGGTAAAGTCCTCGATATTGCCGCCGGCGCAGCCCGCCGCGATCGCCAGGGTGACGGTTTCGGCCACCGTTTCGGGCGCATCGCCGTAGCCGGCTTCCAGATCGGCGTTCACCGGCAGGTCGACCGAGGCCGCGATCCGCGCCAGCGCCGCCAGCATCCCACTGCGCTCGAGCGCCCGGGCGCCGTCGGGCACGCCATAGTCCGGCCGTCCGTGGGCGAAGGCGACACCGGCGCTGGTGCTGGCGAGCGCGGGAAATCCCTCCGCCGCGAACAGGATCGCGCTGCCGGGATCCCAGGCATTCGGCATCACGAACCCTTCGGGCCGCCGGTGCAGGTCGAGAAAATCAGCCGCCAGGCGGCGGGTGCGTTCGCGTGCAGTCATGGCCGGATCCTCCTTGTCTCGGGCGTGGGCCGCAGACTGGCTTGACAGGTTCCATGCGTCCAATCGATAGTTTTTTGGAACTGCATCGAAATTTTGCATGTCATGGACATCGACGGTCTCCGGACCTTTCTCGCCGTGCACCGCCTCGGCAGCTTCACCCGCGCCGCCGACGCGCTGGGCCGCACCCAGCCGGCGATCAGCCGGCGCATGCAGTTGCTGGAACAGGACCTCGGCGTGCCGCTGTTCGAGCGCACGGCGGCCGGGAACCGGCTGAGCGCCGCCGGGCAGGAACTGCTGCCGCATGCCGAAGCCGCCCTCTCGGCGCTGGAAGACGGGCGGCGCGCCATCGAGAGCCTGCGGCGCGGGCCGGCCGGCGCGATCGGCTTCGCCCTTGTCGGTACGCTTGCCGGCAGCACCCTGGCGCCGGTTTTGCGCCGCTTCGCCAGGACCTGGCCCGACGTGAGGCTGCGCCTGGAAACCGCGACAAGCCGCGAAGTCGGCGAACGGGTGCGCCGCGGCGAGGCGACGCTGGGGCTGCGCTACTGGCGCGACGACGATCCGGCGCTTGTCAACGAGCCGCTCTGGTCGGAACCGCTCGTCGTCGCCTGCGCGCCGGACCATCCCGACGCCGGCGGCCGGGTCGCCGACCTCGGCGACCTCCGGGAGGCCCGCTGGATCGGCTTTCCGGCAATGCCCAGACGCTCGGAGATTTTCGCGCAACAGGTCTGCGGCCTGCTGGCCGCGGCCGGGCTGGACGATGCCGACATCCTCCCGATCGACAGCCTGACCGCCCAGAAACGGCTGGTGGAGGCCGGTTTCGGGCTCGCCATCCTGCAGGAAAGCGCCATCGCGGAGGAACGCGAGGCCGGCAGCCTCGCGACGATCGCCGTCGACCGCCTGCAGGCGAGCGTCCCGGTGGTGCTGGTGCGCCGGCGCGGCGGGTTCCTGAGCGCGGCGGCCGAAGCCCTGTGCGCCGACCTGCGGGAGGCGCTGCCGAATACGAAAGCCGTGGCCCGCCATGCGGGCAGGAAGGAAAGAACGCGATGAACGTACGGGCCGTGACCCCGATCCTGCGCAGTTTCGACGAAACCGAGGCCCGCGCCTTCTACTGCGAGTATCTCGGCGCCCGCGAGCTGTTCGCGCACCGCTTCGAGCCCGGCACGCCGCTCTATCTCGGCCTGGCGCTGGGCGCCGTCGAGCTGCATCTCTCCGAGCATCACGGCGATGCCTGCCCCGGCGCGCGGCTGCGCCTGATCGTGGAAGATCTCGACGGTTTTCTTGCCGAACTGGCGAGCCGGCCGCATCCGCGCCTGCGCCCGGGACTGCCCGAGGAGACGCCGTGGGGCACGCGGGAACTGACCCTTACCGATCCTTTCGGAAACCGGCTGACCCTGGTCGCCGACGAGGGGCCGTCAGCTCAGTAGAGCTTGTCGCGCAGGCTCTGCTGCACCCGCGCCTCGGCCTCGTCGGCGTCGAACGGCACGTCCTTGATCTGGTCGCGGATGATGTGCCCCAGCGGCGGCAGCACGCCGCGGTCCACCTTGTAGTCTTCCTGCCACAGGCGCGAGCGCACCAGCGCCTTGGCGCAATGCAGGAAGGCCTCGCGCACCGTGACCAGCAGTCCGGTTACCGGCGCGCGGTTGTTCACGGCCAGTTCACCGAGCAGTTCCGGATCGCGCACGATCCGTCCCGTGCCGTTGACCCGCAGGGTCTCGTTGATGCCGGGAATGAGAAACAGCAGGCCGACCTCCGGGTTGACGGTGATGTTCGAAAGCGAATCCAGCCGGTTGTTGCCGACCCGGTCGGGGATCAGCAGCGTCGTCGCATCCAGCACCTCGACGAAGCCCGGCGCATCGCCCTTGGGCGACACGTCGCCGCCGCCGTCGGGCCGCGACGTGCCGATGCAGACGAAGGGGGAGAGGGCGATGAAGTCGCGGCAGTGCCGGTCGAGATGGTCGATGCTCTTGCGTGCCGCCAGTTCGCTGACCGCCGGATAGAGCGCCCGCAGCGCACTTTCGTCTTCGATGGTCTCGGCCTCGCCGGCCTGCATCGTCCTGTCCATCACCCGTCTCCCTGCCTGCGGGCGCCGCGCCGGGCCCGCTGCGAACACACCTTGCCGGCAGGCTATCACGCCTGTGTGACGCCCGGGAGCGGCGCGTTGACAAGACCCGGCCGCGAACCCACCTTCGCGGCCATGCCCGTTGCCGTCCGGCGCGTTACCAGGAAAGTTGCCAGTCCGATCATGACGTCTCCTGCCCCGGCCCGGCCGGTCCCCGAGCTCGACCCGCGCAAGTTCCAGAACCCCGACCGCACCGCGCGAGGCGAGCGTCGTGCCGCGGTCCGGCTCGAACGCCTGCACACCCTCTGGTTCAACACCGGCACCCTGTGCAACCTGACCTGCGCCAACTGCTACATCGAATCCAGCCCGACCAACGATGCCCTGGTCTATCTCCGGGCCGACGAGGTCGCGGGATTTCTCGACCAGGCCGACGAGCGCGGAGACACCGAGGAGATCGGCTTCACCGGCGGCGAGCCGTTCATGAATCCCGCTTTCATGGCGATGCTGGAGGACGCGCTTTCCCGCGGCTATCGCGCGCTGGTGCTGACCAACGCCATGCGGCCGATGATGAAATGCGCCGATCGCCTGCTGGCGCTGCGCGAACGCTTCGGTGAGGCGCTCGCCGTGCGGGTCTCGATCGACCATCACACCCAGGCCATGCACGAACTCGAACGCGGCCCGCGATCCTGGGCGCCGATGCTGACCGGCCTGCGCTGGCTCGGAGAGAACGGCTTCAACCTGTCGATCGCCGGACGCGGCCGCTGGAACGAGGACGAGGGCCGCGCCCGCGCCGGCTACGCGCGCATGCTGGCGCGCGAGGGCATCGCGCTCGACTGCCAGGATCCGGCCCGCCTGGTGCTTTTTCCGGAGATGGACGCCACGGCGGACGTGCCGGAGATCACCGTCGACTGCTGGGGCATCCTGGGCGTCGATCCCGATGCGATGATGTGCGCCTCCTCGCGCATGGTGGTGCGGCGCAAGGGCGCCGCGGCGGCGAGCATCGTCGCCTGCACCCTGCTGCCCTACGACGAGGAGTTCGACCTGGGCGGCGACCTCGCCGCGGCGCCGGACGAGGTCAAGCTGAATCATCCGCACTGCGCGCGCTTCTGCGTGCTGGGCGGCGGCGCCTGTTCCGTCGGCTCGGACTGAACGATGGCGAGCGAAACCGCGCCCGACCCCGCGCCCGGCGAACTGGACCTGGGGCGTCTTGCCGACGCTCCCGTCCTGCTGTTCGGCGGTCCCTATTCCAACCTGCCGGCGCTCGAGGCGGTGCTCGCCGTGGCGGCGGACCGCGCGATCCCGCCGGAACGGGTGATCTGCACCGGCGACATCGTCGCCTACTGCGCCGACGCCGCGGAATGCGCCCGCCTCGTGCGCGACAGCGGCATCGTCGCGCTGATGGGCAATTGCGAGGAATCCCTCGCCTTCGACGCCGCCGACTGCGGGTGCGGCTTCGATGCCGGCACGCAGTGCGACCTGCTCTCGCGGCAATGGTACGCCCATGCCGAACGGGAGGTCGGCGCGGAACTGCGCGAATGGATGGCCGGCCTGCCGCGGCAGATCCGCTTCACGCTCGCCGGCCGGCGTTTCGTCGTCACCCACGGGGCGCCCGACGGCATCAACCGCTTTGTCTTCGCCTCCGCGCCGGGCGCGGAGGAAAAGGCGCGACTGCTGCGCCAGGTCGCGGCCGACGCGATCATCGCCGGCCACAGCGGCCTGCCCTTCGCCGAGCGGCTGGCGGCGGACGGCCTGTGGCTGAACGCCGGGGCCATCGGCATGCCCGCGAACGACGGCACGCCGCGCGGCTGGTTCGCGATGCTCGACCCCGGCCCCGCCGGCCTCGCGGTCAGCCTCGAACCGCTGCATTATGACCATGACGAAGCGGTCGCGCGGATGCGCCGCGCCGGGCTCGAATCCGGCTATCGCGACGCCCTGACGAGCGGCCTGTGGCCCAGCCAGGACGTGCTGCCGCCGGCCGAACGCGAACGCCGGGGCAAGGCGCTCGAGCCGGTCGGCCTGCTGTGGGCGGACGGCGCGCGCGACCGCGACGCCGCCTGAGGCCGGCGCCGGACCCGCTTCGTCCGCGGGGGCGGAGGCGGCGCCGGCGAATTCCCCCGCAATCTTCGGGATGCGGGCGTGCGGCCGGGGACGCATGGTGGGGACATCGATGGCGATGAAAACGGATGACCCGACCATGAATACCGACACCCTCTGGGCCAAGGTGCAGACGCGCGACGCGAGCGCCGACGGCCAGTTCGTCTACGCCGTGCAGACCACCGGGATCTTCTGCCGGCCCTCCTGCCCCTCGCGCCGGCCGAAACCGGACAATGTGGTCTATTTCAACACGCCCGAGGCGGCCGATGCCGCGGGCTACCGCGCCTGCCGGCGCTGCCGGCCGCAGGATGTCGCCGCGCCCGATCCGGCGGTGCACCGGGTGCGCCAGGCCTGCGCCCTGATTCGCGACGCCCTGGACGCGGACGAGGCCCGTCCCCCGACGCTCGCCGGCCTCGCCGAGCGGCTGGGCGGCTCGCCGACCCATCTGCAGCGCAGCTTCACCCGCATCATGGGGATCTCGCCCGCCGCCTACGGCGATGCCCTGCGGCTGCGGCGCCTGCGCCGGGAACTGCGCGAAACCGGGGATGTGACCGGCGCGGTCTACGGCGCCGGCTACGGCGCCCCCTCGCGGGTCTACGAGCGCGCCGACGGCGAACTCGGCATGACCCCGGCGAGCTACGCCCGGGGCGGGCGCGGCGCCCGGATCGGCTACGCGCTCGCCGACACGCCGCTGGGCCGCCTGCTGGTCGGCGCCACCCGCCGCGGTGTCTGTTTCCTTTCGCTGGGCGAGAAGGACGGCGACCTCGTCGCGGCGCTGGAGGCGGAATATCCGCTGGCGGAGATCGCCGCCGACGCGGTGGTGCTGGGCGAATGGCTGGACACCGTGGTGCGCTATCTGGAAGGCCGGATCCCGCATCCCGACCTGCCGCTGGACATTCGCGGCACCGCGTTCCAGCGCCGGGTCTGGCAGGAGCTGATGCGGATTCCGCCCGGCGTGACCAGGAGCTACAGCGAACTGGCCCGCGATCTCGGCAATCCCGACGCGCGACGGGCCGTGGCCCGGGGGTGCGCCACCAATCCGGTACCACTCGTCATTCCCTGCCACCGGGTGGTGCGCGCCGACGGCGCGCCCGGCGGCTACCGCTGGGGCATGGAGCGCAAGCGCCGCCTGCTGGAGCACGAACGACGGCAGGCGGCGCGGGAATAGGGGCTTTCGCGCCGCCTGGTCCGGCCGGTTTTCGCCTTGCCGATCAAGACGGTAGGCAGTCCCCGCTCGCGGGGCTATTCTGTCGCGCGATCAGGGTAAGACGATAACAATCAGGACGGGGGAGGCGTGGCATGCGACGGATGGGGGTTGCGCTGTGTGCCGGTCTGGCGCTCATCGCCGGCGCGGCGGAAGCGGCGGGCAACAAGGGCGGACTGTACGATTTCTCGATCTTTCTGAGCCGGCCGATACCGTACGACACGCCGCGCGCGGTTCCGACCGTGCCTTCCTCGGCGACGGGCGTGCCGACCTACCTGCAGCCGCCCGCACCGAGCTTCATCTCGCCGGCCACCCAGCCGGCGCCCTTCCAGGCCTCGCCGCAGCGTGTCGCGGCGGCACGATCCTCGGCCGTGCGCCCGGTCTATGACCGCGACGATGGCTGGTTCGGCGGCTTCTTCGACCGGCTCTACCTGCAGGCCGGGGCCGGCTACGACATTCCCAGCGACTTCGACGGTCGCGCCGGCGCCGCCCAGTTCAGCGTCGACGTCGATCCCTCCTATGTCGCCGGGGTCGCCATCGGCACCTATTTCGCGGAAAACTGGCGGGCCGAAATGGCCTTCGACTATCGCCAGGCGGACTATGGCGACGTCCGCTCCGGCGGCGCCAAGCTGGCGCAGAGCGGCGAACTGACGGTGCCCACGCTGCTGTTCAACGCCTTCTACGACACGCCGTTCGATGTCTACGGCATCCGTCCCTATATCGGCCTCGGCCTGGGCGCGGCCTTTGTCGACGGCTCGTCGATCACCGTCGCCGGCGTCAAGGGCAGCGGTCCCGAAAGCACCGAACTGGCCTACCAGGGCGCCTTCGGCGTGTCCTACCGGATCAACGAGACCTGGACGCTGGGCCTCGACTACCGCTACCTGGGCACCGGCGATTCCGATGTCGCCCACCAGAGCGGGGTCCTGAGCGTCCGCTTCGACCTCTAGACCGGCCGTCCACCGACCCCGGAGGCGCGCGGCCAGCGGGGTGCGCGCGGCCGACAGGCGCACATCGCCGTTCCGTCCCGCAACTGTCGCAATGCTGTCGCAATTCGTTGCGATATAGTGGGCCTCGGGCGGCGCGCCCGCGCCGGCGCACCGTCACGCCGCAGCGTCCCGCCGCGGCACGATGTTGGCGCGCACGGTTCCGCTCGACGACAACGGATTGCGAAACCCATGGTCCAGAACGCTTTCGACATGCGCCCGGCCCCGCACCAGGGGCCGTCCGCCGGACGGTACGAGATCCGCTTCAGCAGCGATGCGGACGATATCGACCAGGCCCAGGCCCTGCGCTACCGGGTGTTCTACGAGGATGCCGGCGTCACGCCGGATCCGGCGACCGCCGCCCGCCGGCGCGATGCCGACGCCTTCGATGCGATCTGCGATCACCTGCTGGTGCTCGATACCGAACGCGGCGAAGGCGACCAGGTGGTGGGGGCCTACCGGCTGCTTCGCGGCAGCGTCGCCCGGGCGCATGACGGCTTCTACAGCGCCGGCGAGTTCGACATTTCCCGTCTCGCCGGCTTCCCCGGCGAACTGCTGGAACTGGGCCGGTCCTGCGTCGATCCGGGCTACCGCAGCCGGGCGATCATGCAGCTGCTGTGGGGCGGGATCGCGCAGTATGTCTTTCGCCACGACATCAAGCTGTTGTTCGGCTGCGCCAGCTTCCCCGGGGCCGATCCGGCCAAGCATGCCGGCGCGCTCGCCTGGCTCCACGACAATCACCTGGCGCCGGAGGCATGGCGTCCGCGGGCCCTGCCGCAGCGCCACGTGCCGATGCAGGCCGGGCCCGACACCGAGCGCCTGAGCGACCGCGCCGCGCTGCTCGCCCTGCCGCCGCTGATCAAGGGCTACCTGCGCCTCGGCGGCGTGGTCGGCGACGGCGCGGTGCTGGATACCGAGCTCGACACGCTGGACATCAGCCTGCTGGTCAACACCGACCAGGTCTCCCGCCGCTATTACCGGCACTACGAGCAGGCCCAGACCCGCTGAATGCGTCGACGACGAGGCGTCCGGCATTCCGCGCCGGGGCGTGATCCGCTAAGCTCGCCGCTCCTTCCCGGGGCGCCCGCGCGCCCCAATCCATCCATGGCGGTAAAGCATGAAACTCTGGCAAGCCCCGGCGTCGCCCTATGCGCGCAAGGTCCGGGTCGTGATCATCGAATGCGGCATCGAGGACAAGGTCGAGATGATCGCGCAAAGCCCGCGCGACGAGACCGGCGCCTTCTACGCGATCAACCCGATCCGTCGCATTCCCGCACTGGACATCGGCGACGGCACGATCCTCTTCGACAGCCCGGTGATCTGCGAATATCTCGACGCCACCCACCAGGGCGGCCTGCTGCCGCAGTCGGGTCCCGAACGCTGGGACACGCTGAAGCGCCAGGCCTTCGGCGACGGCATCATGGACGCCGCGGTACCGGTGGCGCAGTCCAAGCGTCCCGGCGAGGTCGATCCGGGCGAAGCCTGGTATGCCCGCATGCACGGCATGATCCTGGGCCCGATGGACGAACTCGACCGCCTGGCGGCGGCAGGCAAGCTGACGCAAGAGCCCGACCTGGGCACGCTCGCCATCGCCTGCGCCCTCGGCTATGTCGATTTCCGCCACGGCCACCTGAACTGGCGCGACGGTCGCGATGCGCTGGCGGCCTGGGAAGCCGCGGTGCGCGAGCGGCCGAGCCTGAAGGCCACTGTGCCGACCGGCTGAGCCGTCTTGAACGAAACGCTCACCGCCCGCGCGATCATCGCGCGCCTGGGGCTGGCACCGCATCCCGAGGGCGGACACTTCCGCGAGACCTTCCGCAGCCCCGCCCCGGGAGACGGGCGGGGGGCCATGACCTCGATCCTCTTCCTGCTGGCAGAGGGCGAGGCCTCGCACTGGCACCGGGTCCGCGACGCGGACGAGATCTGGCATTTCCACGCCGGCGCGCCGCTAGCGCTTTCGCTCAGCGCCGACGGCAGGGCGGTGTCCGAACATCGTCTGGGCGCCGACCTCGCCGCCGGCGAAAGCCCGCAGGTCACCGTGCCGCGTGACTGCTGGCAGGCCGCCCGAAGCCTGGGCGCCTGGACCCTCGTCGGCTGCACCGTCGGTCCCGCCTTCGATTTCGCCGGCTTCGAACTGGCGCCGCCGGACTGGGCGCCGGGCCGGGACTGATCAGCCGGAGACCGGTTCCCGCACGGGGCGGGTCGTGGCGCAGATCGTGCGCAGCGCCTGCCAGTCCGCCGGCTCCAGCGCAGGGGTGTGTTGGCCGCCCTCGTCCGCCCGCAGTCCGGCCGCGCGGTCCCGCGGATCCGGGTGGGTCGAGGCATAGTCGGACACGATCTCCCACAACGCCCCCAGCAGGTTCCCGCCGTCGGCGGCCCGCCGCTCCTCGTCCTTTTCCGCCCGCCCTTCCGCACCGACGGAACGCCCGTTAGCCGCCTGCCGTTCGAAAAAGGCGACAAGGCCCTCGGCGGAGATGTTCGCGCGCGCCAGCAGTCCGGCGGCGATCCGGTCGGCCTCGCGTTCGTCCTCGCGCTGGTGCGACAGCGCGACCGCCAGGCCGCCCGCGCCCACCAGGATCGAGACCAGGCCCGAGCCGCCGGTCAGCGCATCGGCCATCAGGGCGATGCCGCTATGCCGGATGATGTTCTCCATCGCGTGGTCCTCGAGGTGATGACCGATCTCGTGCGCCAGCACGCCCGCGACCTCGTCCGGCGTCTCCGCCGCGCGGATCAGGCCGCCAAGCACCACGATGCGTCCGCCCGGCGCCGCGAAGGCGTTCACGCCGGGATGCTTCAGCACCACGATCCGCGGCGGCGGCGTCTGGGTGTCGGCGAGCAGGCGCCGGGCGAGCGCCTGCAGGGCGCGTTCGCCGGCGGGCGCGGCGCAGATCCCACCCTCCTCGCCGATCGCCGCCACCACCGCGTCGCCGAGCTCGGCCTTCCAGGAATCGGGCACGAGACCCGCGACCACTGGCGCCGAAGCGGGAATGATCCAGAGCGCCAGCGCGATCACCGCGGCCAGCAGGCCGCCGGCGAAGGCGGCCGTCCGCCAGCCCTGGCGGCGGCGGTGCACCGACCGGAAGGCCCGGGGGTTTCGGGCACGCAGGCCTTCGAGCCAGGCCGGATCGTCGGGCGCGAGACGGGCGTCGGGATCGCCGTCCCGGCTCAGCAGGCCGGCCTCGAACCGCAGTCCCGCGAGCGGCCAGTCCATGGCCGGCAGGGTCCCGGTCTCCTCGACGATGCGAAGCGCGGTTCCGGTCTCGCGGACCCGCACGCGCCAGCGCCGCGCGCTGCGGCCGTCGAAGAAGGAGGCCGCGGCGCTCCCGTCAGCTTCTTCCCGGGAGGCCGGGTCCGGGTCCGGTCCGAGCGCCATCCGCCGCCCGTCAGATCGCGCCCGAATCGAAGGCGTCGACCAGGCCCTCGCCGCTGCCCGGCATCTCTTCCGCGCTCTGCACGATGGCCTCGAAATCGATGCTACCGCTTACCATGGCATGCCGGCAGACGAAGCGCAGGACGCGCTGCTGCACGAAGGGATAGCCGAAGCCGAAGGTCGCCAGCATGATCAGCACGTTGCCGACCGCCAGCCGCACCATCTCGCGCGTCGTCGCCGTGAAGCGGAAGCGGGCCCGGTCGATCGACAGGCATTCGCAGAGATAGGCGAGTTCGCGCAGCATGAAGAGCGAGGCGAAGAAATAGAGCGCCAGGCTGCCCAGGACCGGCGCAACGAACAGCAGTCCGGTGAAACCGCCGGCGAAGAGCAGCGGCGGCACGACAAAGAGCGCGCCGGCGACGACAAAGACCGTCCACAGGACCGCGTACAGGCGATAGAGCGGTCGCGGTCCGCCGGCATGGCTGAAGGGCATGCCGCCCAGCGCCGTCCGGTTCCAGGCCCGGTGCTGGAGCGAGACCTGCATCGCCGGATAGACCCAGCCCAGGCTGAGCGGCAGCAGCAGGGTCCAGCCCAGATAGAGCGTGCCGTAGCGGATCGCCGATCCGCTCTGGGCCGCCCGGATGCCGCGCCAGCGGGTGCGGCTGAGGCGGTAGCGCCGCGCCCGGTAGAGGCCCACGCCCACCAGCCAGAAGATCACCAGGGTCGACGCCGCGTTCACCGCCACGGTCGCGGGTTCGGACGGCAGCGCCCACTGCGCGAGGAGCTGGGTGATCACGCCGTAGGGCAGCAGCACCACGAACATCACGATGAGGAAGCCGACGAACAGCTCGCCGCCGGTGCCGGTATATTCGAAACCGTCGCCGTCCATGCGGACCCGGCTCCACAGGTAGCGCCGCACGTTGGTGCGGGCCCAGAAGCGGTAGATCCCGAGCGTCAGCAGCGTCAGCAGGGCATTGCCGACCACGATCCCGGTGAGACCGTCGCTCTCCTCGAAGACCAGCAGCGGCCGCTCGTCTTCCGCGCCGTCCGGTTCTGGCGCATCGCTGCGGGGCGATGCCGGAACGCTGGTGTCGCTCATCGCCGCGCGGCCCCCGGGCCGGCGAGCGGCCGGAAAATACCCGTCGTCATCGAAATGCTCCCGAACCGAATGGAAACGAGGAATCGTTCGGGCGCGCGAGGCGCCCGGACGCGGTCGGTCTCAATGGCTCGGCAGTCTAAAGGCTTCAGCTGCGCACCGCATCCTCGTGCGCGACCTCGAGGTCGAAGGCGGCGGCCATCAGCGCCTTCGTGTAGTCGGTGCGCGGTGCGTCGAAGATCTGGTCGGCCGCGCCCTGTTCCACCACCTTGCCCTCGCGCATCACCACCACCTCGTCGGCCAGCGCCCGCACCACCTTGAGGTCGTGCGAGATGAACAGGTAGGCGAGGTCGTGACGGGCCTGCAGGTCGCGCAGCAGTTCGACGATCTGTGCCTGCACCGACATGTCGAGCGCGCTGGTGGGCTCGTCCAGCACCAGGAAACGCGGCTTGAGGACGAGAGCCCGGGCGATCGAGATGCGCTGGCGCTGGCCG
>JBGTSP010000075.1:0-15740 GCA_041940205.1 Alphaproteobacteria bacterium | reverse complement strand
CGGCATGATGGCCGCCCTGATGCGCAACTTCCTCGTCCAGACCGGCGGCCTGTGGGCACGCGGCGCGCTGGTCGGCAAGCTGGGTTCGGTGTTCGTGTCGACCGGAACGCAGCATGGCGGGCAGGAGACCACGCTGTCGTCCTTCCACACCACGCTGCTGCATCACGGCATGCTGATCGCCGGGGTGCCCTATTCCTGCGAGGGGCTGACGCGGATGGACGAGATCACCGGCGGTTCGCCCTACGGCGCGACGACACTGGCCGGCGCTTCGGGCGAACGGCAGCCCAGCGAGAACGAGCTCGAGATCGCCCGCTTCCAGGGCCGGCATGTGGCCGAGACCGCGCTGGCGCTGGCGCAGGGGCGCGAGGCGGCGGTGCGCACCGCGGCCTGAGGCAGGAAGGTTCGGAGCCGGGCGGTCGCCTGCGGCCGCCCGGCCGACCGGATCATGTGGCCGCCGGGGCCAGCCGGGTTAGAGTGCCGCCGGTCCTGGCGACGGTCCGGCAGCGAGGGGAGGGACGCATGGGCGTGATGATGAACGGCGAGTGGATTGTCGAGGATTTCGAGAAGCGCAACCGAAACGGCCATTACAAGCGGGCGACGACGGCGTTTCGCGAGCGCATCGAGGCTGCCGCCGACGCGCCGTTTCCGGCCGCCGCCGGGCGCTATCACCTGTATGTCGCGCATGCCTGCCCCTGGGCCCATCGCACCCTGATCCTGCGGGCCCTGAAGGGCCTCGAGGACGTAATTTCCGTCAGCTACGCGGAACCGCTGATGCTGGAGAAGGGCTGGGAGTTCGCCGAGGGCGCCGATCCGGTGAACGGAGCACGGGCGGCGCACGAGGTCTACCGCCTGGCCGTCCCGGACTATACCGGCCGCTGCTCCGTGCCGGTTCTGTGGGACCGCGAGAAGGCGACGATCGTCAACAACGAGTCGGCGGACATCGTGCGGATGCTGAATTCGGCCTTCGACGCGTTCGCCACCCGCGACTGTCCCGACCTCTATCCCGCGGACCTGCGCGGCGAGATCGACCGGTTGAACGACCGCGTCTACAACGACATCAACAACGGCGTGTACAAGTGCGGCTTCGCCACCACGCAGCAGGCCTACGATCAGGCCTTCGACGCCCTGTTCGCCGCGCTCGACGAGGTCGAGGCGATCCTGATGGCGCAGCCCTATCTCTGCGGCGCCCGCATCACCGAGGCCGACTGGCGCCTGTTCGCTACCCTGGTGCGGTTCGACGCGGTCTACGTGACCCACTTCAAGTGCAACCGCCAGCGCATCGCCGACTATCCCGCGCTGTCGAACTATACAAGGGCGCTCTACCAGTGGCCGGGGATCGCCGACACGTTCGATCTCGCGCGCACCAAGCTGCACTATTTCGGCAGCCACGAGTCCATCAATCCCTTCCGCATCGTCGCCGCCGGGCCCACATTCGACCTGGACGCGCCGCATGATCGCGGCCGCCTGACGGGCGCGGCCTGAACCGCCACCCCGACCGCCGGCCGGGCGACGGCGCGCTCAGGCCGGCGTCAGCGGGCGGACCCGCGCGGCGGGAGCGAAGCGGACGAGTTGCCAGCCTCTCGCCAGCGGGCTGACGGTCAGCACGTAGGCCGCCGCTCCGTCGCGGTTCCCGACGGCCTGTTCCGGGCGGTGGCGGACGATCGGAACAAGACGGCAGGCCGCCAGCAGGCGCCGCTGGCCGTTGGCGAAGCGGGCGTCCTCGTGCACCGCGCAATCCGTGACCAGGTGCGCCGGCCGGGCGTTCGCGCCGGCCCGCGCGAGCAGGCGCTCGTTGATCAGCCGCGCGACGGCCTCGCCGTCGAGCGCCGGTTCCGCCCCCGCCGGGGCGGCAAGCAGGATCAGGGCGAGAATGGTGACGAGCGCGCGCATGGCCGGTGCCTCCCTTGCAACCCGGCGCAACATGGCGCGGCATTGCGGCGGTTTCGGGGCGGCTTCCGGGCCCGGCTCAGGCCTGCGGGCGGCGCAGGAGCAGGTGCATGCAGGTGAAGGTCATCACCACTTCGTCGCGCTGGTTCACCGTGTCGTGGCGCATGACGATCAGGCCGCGATCGGGCTTGCTGCGCGACGGCCGGCATTCGAGGACCTCGACCTTCTGGCGGATGGCGTCGCCCGGCCGGACCGGCCGTAGCCAGCGCAGCTCGTCGATGCCCGGCGAGGACAGGTTGGCGTCCTCCAGCAGCCGCAGGCGGAAGAACTGGCCCATCGAGACCGACAGGGTATGCAGGCCCGAGGCGATCAGGCCGCCGAAATGGCTGGCGGCCGCGCGCTCCGGGTCGGCATGGAAGAATTGCGGATCGAAGTCCCGGGCGAAGGCCAGGATGTCCTCCTCCTCGAGCCGCCGGGCCTCGCTCTCGAAGCGTTCGCCGACCGAGAAATCCTCGAAATAGCGGATGCCGTCGCTCATCGTCGCGCCTCCTCGCGGGCCAGCAGGCGGGCGGCGACGAGCCCCGCCGCGCCGCAGGCCAGCATCATGCCGTAGGCCTGGTCCCAGCCGCCGAAAGCGGTGACCGCCGCGGCCAGCAGGGGCGCGCCGGCGACCGAACCGAGGTTCGAGCCCTGCATGACCACGCCATTGGTCGCCGAGACCTGATCCGGTCCCGGCGCGTGATCGGCGACCGCCGCCAGCGTCGCCGCGGGCACGAGGCCGCCGATCAGCGAGAAGGCGAGCGCCAGCGGCAGCCGGGCGGCATCGGGCACCGCCGGCGCGAAGATTCCCACCGCGCAGACCGCCATCGCCGCGAGGCCGCCGGCGATCAGCAGCGGCCGCGGCACGCCACGGCGCATCAGCCGGCCGCAGGCCAGGTTGCCGGGCACGTTGACGGCGATCACCGCCGCGGTGGCGAGCGCCGCCCCGACCGTCCCGGCGCCCCGGGTCTCGATCAGGAAACTCGGCATCCAGGCCATCAGCGCGTTCCACTGCATGGCGTAGACCCCGAAGATCAGCCCCAGCAGCACCGGGCCGGGGCGGGTGAACAGGCTGCGGAACCGGCCGGCGCCCGCATCGCGCCATCCGCCGGGCCGCGCGGGATCGGCCGGCACCGCGCGCCGGACGGCAAGCAGCCAGAGCAGGGCGAAGACCGCGCCGGCCGCCCACAGCAGGCGCCAGCCGCCCACCGAAGCCAGCGCGGGCGCGGCAAGCGTGGCGATCGCCATGCCGGTCGGCATGTAGCTGCCCCAGAGGCCGAAGGCCGTGCTGCGGTCGGCCGGGCTGGTGGCGGCCAGGATCAGCCGCGGGCCCATGATCACCACCATCATGAATCCGGCGCTTTCCACCGCGCGGCTCGCCAGCAGCACGGCCGCGCTCGGCGCGGCGGCGCCCAGCGCGCCGCCGGCGGCCAGCAGGGCCAGGCCGACAAGCACCATCCGCCGTCCGCCCAGCCTGTCGCCGGCATGGCCGAACAGGGCGCCGGTGCTGGCGCCGAACAGGTAGGCGAGGGAGGAGATCCAGCCCGCGGTGACCATGCCGGCGTCGAACTCGGCCCGCACCGCCGGCAGCATGGGCGCCACCTTGCCGATATGGAATCCGCTCACCACGCCGGCGCCGACGGCCAGCAGGACGACGGACCAGCGGGAGGCGGACAGGCCGGTGACGGTGGAGGGCGACATGGACGGGATCGTGTATAGGCCAGCGGCGGGTTTTCCGGAACGGTCCGGATCGCCCCGGCTGCGCGTTGCCCGCCGGCCCTGATAGGATGGCGCCATGGAGATCGAAACCACCAGGCTGGCCGGCGTGCTGGTGCTCACACCGAAACGGTTCGGCGACGACCGGGGCTTTTTCGCCGAGGTCTGGAACCGCCACCGCATGGCCGAGGCGGGCGTGCACGCCGACTTCGTGCAGGACAACCAGGCCTTCTCGGCCCAGCAGGGCACCTTCCGCGGCATGCATTTCCAGCGTCCGCCGCAGGCCCAGGCCAAGCTGGTGCGGGTCAGCCGCGGTTCGATCTTCGACGCGGTCGTCGACCTGCGCCATGCCTCGCCGACCTTCGGGCAGCATGTCGCCGTCACCCTGTCGGCCGCGGACCGTCGCCAGATCTTCGTGCCCGAAGGGTTCGCCCACGGCTATGTCACCCTCGAGCCCGACACCGAGGTGCTCTACAAGGCCTCCGACTATTACGCGCCCGACTGCGAGGGCGGCATCCGGTTCGACGATCCGGCGCTCGGCATCGACTGGCCGATCCCGCCCGACAGGGTCTCCGCCAACGCGCGCGATCTCTCCTGGCCGCTGCTGGCCGACCTGGACCCGGTTTTTTGAAGCTCCTGATCGCCGGCGCGGGCGGACAGGTCGGCCGCGAACTGGTTCTTCGCGGCCGGGAGCGGGGGCACGCGATCGAGGCCCGCACACGCGGGGATCTGGATATCCGCGATGCCGCCGCGGTCACCGCGGCCGCGGCGGGAGCCGACCTGATCATCAACGCCGCCGCCTACACGGCGGTCGACCGGGCCGAAGAGGACGAGGCCGGGGCGACGGCGGTCAACCGGGACGGCGCGGAAAACCTCGCCCGGGCCGGACCGCCGATCCTGCACATCTCCACCGACTATGTCTTCGACGGCCGGCAACCGTCGCCCTGGCGGGAGAGCGATCCGGTGCGGCCGCTCGGGGTCTACGGGCGCAGCAAGCTGGCGGGCGAACGGGCGGTCGCGGCGGCCAATCCGCACCACCTGATCCTGCGCACGGCCTGGGTCTTCGGCCCGCATGGCGGCAACTTCGTCACGACCATGCTGCGGCTCGGGCGCGAGCGCGACAGCCTGAGCGTGGTCGACGACCAGACCGGCGGGCCGACGCCGGCGTCGGCGATCGCCGACGCGTTGCTGACGATGGCGGAGGCCTGCCGGCGTTCCGGCTTCGCCGACTGGGGCGTGTACCATTTTTGTGGCCGGCCGAGCCTGACCTGGCGGACTTTCGCCGAAGCGATTTTCGCCGCCGCCGGTCTTCAGGTGCGGGTCGCGCCGACGACCACGGCGGCCTATGGCGCCCCGGCGCCGCGGCCGGCCAATTCCGTTCTCGATTGCGGCAAGATCGCCCGGGTCTTCTCGATCGCCCAACCCGACTGGGAACCGGCCCTGCGCGCGGTCATCGACGCCGAGGCGGCGGCCGGCGACTGAGGTCCGGCTGGCCGGATCGCGACGGGGTGGCCGTCGCGTTCCGGTACTGCATCGAACGGGCCGCAATCGGTCCATGAGCCATGCATTTTGTGCATGACGACCTTTCCCAGAATGCAATGGTACGGGCCGGGGCCAGGCCCCATCTGCCTTCTTCGGTTCGTTTCAGCTGCGCCGACGCGTCCCCCAAAGACGCTGTCGCCGGACGGGAAACGGCCGGGCGGCCTGACCTCCCCTCACCCTCGGCGGCCGTGCGGCCGGTGCGAGCCGCCCACCGGACACACCGGTGGGCGGCTCCCCTTCTTTCGCCCCTTGCGCGATTCGCCGGCCTCAGGCCGCGGCGCCGCTGCGCAGCAGCCGACCGGGCAGGCCGCCCGCGTCCGCACCGTTCTCGCGCACCATCTCGCCGTTGCAGATCACCGCTTCGATGCCGCGCTCGTCGGCGATCAGCCGGTCGGCGCCGGCCGGCAGGTCGAACACCCGTTTCAGCGCGCTGGCGCCGACGGCATCGGCATCGAAGATGACGATGTCGGCGGGCCGGCCCTCGGCCAGCACGCCCCGGTCGGTGATGCCGAAGATCTCCGCCGGCCGCTGGGTCAGCATGTGGATCGCCCGCTCCAGGCTGAGCGTGCCGGTCTCGCGCACCCAGTGCGAGAGCAGGTGGGTGGAATAGCAGGCATCGCAGAGCTGGTTGGCGTGCGCCCCGGCGTCAGACAGGCCGAGCACCACGTTGGGATCGCGCAGCAGCTCGGAGACCTCGCTCTCGTCGCGGTTGAAGAAGGCGAAGCGGAAGCGGGTGGCGAAGTCGCTGTCGATCGACAGGTCCAGCGCCAGGTCGACCGGATCCATGCCGCGCTCTGCCGCCACATCGGTCAGCATGCGGCCTTCCAGTCCGTCCTCGCCGGGCGTGTAGGAGATCTCCGCCCGTTCGAACCAGCCGGCGATCGGGGTCTTCGCCGTGGGCGCGCAATCCGCCTTGAAGTTGGTGCGGAAATCCGGGTCGGCGTAGATCGCCTTGCGGCCCCGCCGGTCGGTTTCCATCGTCGCCTTGAACAGCGGGCGCATCTCGAAGGGGAAGGGCTCGTCGAAATGGAAGTCGAACATCAGCGGGCGGCAGGCGACCTGCGGCACGATCGCAAGGCCGGCGTCGACCTCCGCCTGGGTGCGCTCGAGATGCTTGCGGTGCGAGCCCGGGCCGCTGAGGCCGGCCAGCAGCGCGGTCCAGGAGACCGAGACCTCGTGCGCCTTCGCCAGCTCGATGAACTGGTCGTGGAACAGGGTGCGGCCGATGGTGGCCTGCAGGATGCCCGGACCCAGGCCGCGGGCCCGCCGGCTCTGCGCCATGGTGCCGGTGAGCGCATCGATCTCGCCGATGCTGGCCAGCCGGCTCGGCACCGGCTTGCCGCCGGCGCCGTTGTGGGTGGCCGCGTGCGAGGTGGCGAAGCCGATGGCGCCCGCCTCCATCGCCTCGGCGACGAGCGCCTGCATCTCGGCCACCTCGTCGCTCGTGGCCTCGCGCTCGGTCGCCGCCGGACCCATCACGTAGGTCCTGAGCGGGGTGTGCCCGGCGAGCACGGCGACATTGATGGCCGTGCCCTTCTTCTCGATCGCGTCCATGTATTCCGGGAAGGTCTCGAACGGCCACTCGGCGCCCAGCCCCGCCTTCAGCGAGGGATAGGCCATGCCCTCGACCTTCTCCAGCGTCCGCATCAGCTCGTCGCGGTCGCCCGGCCGGGTCGGCGCGACGCCGAAGCCGCAATTGCCCATCACCACGGTGGTGACGCCGTGCCAGGGCGAGATCGACAGTTTCTCGTCCCAGAGGATCTGGGCGTCGTAGTGGGTGTGGATGTCGACGAAGCCCGGGCAGACGATCTTGCCGGCGGCGTCGATCGTCCGCTTCGCCTCGCCCTCGATGGTGCCGATGGCGACGACCTTGCCGTCGCGCACGCCGATATCCGCCTTGCGACGGGGCGCGCCGGTGCCGTCGACCAGGGTGCCGCCGGTGATCTTCAGGTCCAGTTGCATGTTCTCGTGTCCTTGTCCGGTTTGCTTCAGGCCGCGGCCTGGCGCTGCAGGGGCAGGCCGTAGAGGGCGGCGCAATTGTCGTGCAGGATCAGGCGGCGCTCGTCGTCGCTGAGACCGGCAGCATGCTCGGCCAGCATGTCCTGGCTCCAGGGCCAGGTGGAATCCGAATGCGGAAAATCGTTGGCCCACATCAGCCGCTCGATGTTGCATTCGTCCTTGAAGCGGAACGCCGTCCAGTCGTCCTGGAAGGTCAGGTAGATGTTCTCGCGCACATACTCGCTGGGCAGCCGCGCCAGCTCCTGGCCCTTCATCCAGTAGCGGTGGCGCTTGTAGGCATGGTCCATGCGGTACATGTAGTGCGGCAGCCAGCCGACATCGGCCTCGACGCAGACCACCTTCAGGCCGGGATGGCGCTCGAACACGCCGGAATAGACCAGCATGCCCAGGATGTCCTGGTTCAGCCGGATGATCCCCTGGAAGGCGTTGATCTTGGGGCCGCGCGGTTTGAACTCCTCGCCACCGGCGGTGAGGATGTGGAAGGACAGCGGCAGGTCGAGCCCGACGGCCGCCTCCCAGAGCGCGTCGTAGGCCGGATCGTCATAGTCCGAGCTGCCCGGCAGGCCCGGCATCATCACGCCGCGAAAGCCCGCATCGGCCGCGGCCTGCAGTTCCTTCACGCCGTCTTCGGGATTGTTGATGGAGACCTGCGGCAGGCCGAACAGACGCTCCGGCGCGGCGGCGCAGAACTCGGCCAGCCAGCGGTTGTAGGCCTCCATGCAGGCCTTGCGGTAGGCGAGATCGGGATGTCCGGCCAGCAGCATGCCGACCGAGGCGTAGAGGAATTCGGCGACGACGCCGTCGCGATCCTGGTCGGCGATCCGGGCCTTGGGATCCCAGCCGCCGCGGTGCAGATCCTCCCAGACCGCGCCGCCGACCCGGATGTCCTTCGGATCGACCCCGGCGGCCGCCACCAGGCCCATCGGCACCGCCTTGTTCTCCATGCCGTCGATGATGAAGGAGCAGCCGCGGCCCTCGATATGCTCCATCCTGGGCGCGCGATCGCGGAAGCGCGCCTCGATATGGTCGATGTAGCAGTTGGGCGGCTCCATCACGTGGGAATCGGCGGAAATCGCTCGCAGGGACATGGAAGGCTCCTCCCGCGCCGGTCGCGCCCTTCGACGGGCGGCCGCCGCTTCATGATTTTCTAACAGTGGTTAGAAAATCTAGCGGGTTGCGCTCCGGCCGTAAAGCGGCCCGTGCGCCTCAGCGCCGGCGGGCGAGCAGCCGGCGCAGCGCCGGCGGGGTCCAGTCGCGCACCAGTTCGCGCCGCCAGATGTGCCAGTCCTTGCGGTCCTGCGAGCCCGGCCGCACCTGGTACTGGGTGGTGTGCTCCCGCTTCGTCTCGTCGAAGGTCGCCGTGTAGTAGTACAGCGCGATCGAGCGTCGGGGCAGGCCGTCGGGATGGGCCACCGGGTCGGGCGCGCCGTGATAGCTCCAGCTCGTGGTGTTGAAGATGGCGCAGCGGTTGAACTCCGGCTCGACCTTGCGCCAGCACTTCTTCATCCCGGTATCCCAGAGCTCGAAGGCGCCGCCATGCTCGAGCCGCCAGTCGCGGTTCAGGTAGACCAGCACGTTGATCCGCCGTTCCAGCCCCAGCTTCTTGTGGAAATTGAAGTCGGCGTGCACGGAGAGGTGCCCGCCGGTCGTGGTGTTGTGGAAGCCGCCGCCCTCGTAATAGGGATCGGGGATCAGCCCCTCGATGCCGGTCAGGGCCTCGAGAAAGCCCAGGAACGGCGCGCTGTTGAAGGCGTAGAACAGCGAGCGCACCGGCGCGCTCAGGCCTTCGGGATTGTAGGAGGTCTTGTAGCGCTCCTGGTCCCGGTCATAGCTGTGCTGGGCGGCGTCCTCCGCCGGGAAGTCGCGCAGGCAGACATCCAGCATCGCCGGGTTCATGAAATCGTCGATCACCGTGTGCGGAAACGGTTCCGCGTTCCGGTAGCCGGACGCCAGTTCCGTTCCCAGCGCCTTCAGTTCGGCGGCATCGAAGAAACCGTAATCGTCGATCACATGCGCCAGCCGGGGCATGGCTCACTCCTTCAGCCGGAGATCCTCCAGCGAGCCGACCTGGTCGTCGCCGCCGACATAGTCGCGGTAGCGGGGATGGTCGAAGTCGTGCAGGTAGTAGATCTGGTGATGCCAGCGTTGCATCGGCTGCGTCGTTCGGCTGACGAGGTTGGTGTTCAGCATCAGCTTCTTGCGGGGATGGGCCGCGTTGAAGTCGCGGATCGCCTTCAGGACGCCCATCTCCTCGCCGTACATCTCCCACTCGTCGCCCAGCACGTCGTCCATGTAGCAGTAGATCCGGGGCAGGAAATGGCGGGGATCGGCGTCGAACAGCCGGAAGGCGTCCATCGTCGAGGAATAGTAGTCGAGGTCGAAGGAGATCGCGCCGATCGGCGGCGGGTCGTGCTCGGCGCAGAAGTCCCCGACGGTTTCCGAGACGTTGCCCAGCACCAGCGTGGCCCCGGACAGGCGCGCCTTCAGCGCCTCCTGGTCCATCTTGTAGAAGCCCTGCTGCCACCAGTAGGGCAGGTCGTACTCGTTGGCGATCGGCGGCAGGCCCTCGCCCATGTCGAAGCCGAAACAGGCGATCGAGACCCCGGTCTCGCGCTCGACCCGGGCGGCGATCCGTTCCATCTCGACCAGGCCGTTGCCGCCGGCGACGCCGAATTCCAGCGCACTGATCCGGGGAATCTGCAGCCGGCGGGCAAGCCGCGCGGCGTGCAGCAGGCAGTAGCCGTAGTTCGGCCGGCGCATGGCGCTGCGGCGGATCAGGAAATCCAGCGGCAGGGAGGCGCTGTCGCGGATCAGCCCGGCGACGAGGCGCGCCCTCAGCGAACCCGGGTAGGTCAGGACGTCGATCAGTCGAGAGAGCACGGCCGGATCACTTTCCTCTTGAATCGTATTACTCTACAGCGTTGTTTTGCTTGGAAAAAGTCGGTGGAAAGCGAGCCATGGCATGACCGGGGATGAACCCGGACCGGCCCGCGGCGGGACCGCGCCCGGCGCCGGGCGGGACGCGGACCGGCTGGCTTCGGGCGGCCTGCTGAAGCGCAACGTGGTGTTCAACATCGCGGGCCAGCTCGCGCCGCTGCTGGTGGCCCTGGTCTCGGTGCCGATCGCGGTGAAGGGTTTCGGCGCTGAGCGCTTCGGCATCCTTTCGCTGGCCTGGGCGCTGAACGCCTATTTCGGGGTCTTCGATCTCGGCATCGGCCGGGCGCTCACCAAGGCGGTGGCCGACCGGCTCGGCCGCGCGGAGGCGGCCGAACTGCCGGCGGTCATCCGCACCGCCTTCGTCCTGGTGCTGCCGATCGGCCTGGCGGGCGGTGGCCTGCTGGCGGTCCTGGCGCCCTGGCTGGCCGAGAGCTGGCTGGAAATGAGCCCGGCCCTGCAGGCCGAGGCCCGCCAGTCGTTCTGGCTGATCGCGGCCTCCGTGCCCTTCACGGTGATGATCGCCGCCTCCCGCGGCGTGCTGGAGGCGCACCAGGCGTTCCGGCGGATCGTCGCCGTCCGGGTGCCGATGGCGGCGCTGATGTTCGCCGGCCCGGTCCTGGTGCTGCCCTTCACCCAGAACCTGGCCGCCGCCGTGGCGGTCCTGCTGGCGGTGCGGATCGCCGGGCTCGCGGCCTACCTGGTGCTGGCCGGCGGCTGCGTGCCCGGCCTGTTCGCCCGGGCGGGGCTGGACGGCGGGGCGCGGCGGGAACTGCTGACGCTCGGCGGCTGGATCACCGCCACCAACCTGATCGCGCCCTTCGTCGCCTATGTCGACCGCTTCGTCATCGGCGCGCTGTCGGGCGCCGCCGCGGTCGCCTACTACGCCACGCCGTACGAGATCCTGACCCGGGTGCTGATCCTGCCCGGCGCCATGGTCGGCGTGCTGTTTCCCGCCTTCGCCACCAGCGCCCAGGTCGACCTGGCGCGCACCCGGCGGCTCTACGACCGGGCCAACCGGCTGATCTTCCTGGCCACCATCCTGCCGCTCGCCTTCGCTTGCGCCTTCGCGCCGGAGATCATGACGCTGTGGATCGACGCCGAGTTCTCGGCCCGCAGCGCGCGGGTCCTGCAGTTTCTCGCCTTCGCCGTGTTCTCCAACGGCATCGGCTATGTCGCCTTCGCCCTGCTGCAGGGACTGGGCCGGCCCGACCTCAACGCCAAGTATTCCCTTCTCGAGGCGCCGGTCTATCCCTTCGTGGTCTGGTTCCTCGTCGACGGCTGGGGGGTGGAGGGTGCCGCGGCGGCCTGGGGGCTGCGCAACCTCGTGGCGCTCACGGTGGTGATCGTCATGGCCCACCGCATCTCGGAAGGTTCCGCCCGGCTGCTCGGTTTCTACCTGCTGCTCTATCTCGGCGCGCTGGCCTGGTTCGCTTCCCTGCTGCTCGCGCCCGATCTCGCGCTCCGCACCGCCCTGTTCGCGGGCGGCAGCCTGCTGGTCGGCGCCGTCGGCTACGTCCTGCTGCTGGGGGAGGCCGAACGGGCGATGGTGCGCCGGCTGCTGCGCGGCGGGCGCGGCTGAGACAGGCGTCGGGGCGATCCCCCGACGGGTTGCCGGATCAGGCCGCGTCGGCCCGGACGGCGCAGCGCTCGAACAGCCACACGCCCTCGTCGTCGAGACGGCGGCGAATCCGGCCATCGGCGACCAGCAGGTTCAGATGCGCCAGCGCCTCGCCGCAGGCAAGAAAGACCTCGAACGGATTGAGCTGGCGGCCGAACAGCACCCGGAAGGTGCTCATCACCCGCTTCGGCTCGGCCAGCAGCTCGACAAGCTGCAGCAGGCGGACGTCATGGTGGTGTGCCAGGTAGTCGAGACGGGCGTGCAGTCCGCGGAACGGCAGGCCGTGTGCCGGCAGCACCAGCGTGTCCGCCGGCAGCGGACGGTAATTGTCCAGGCTGTCGATATAGTCGCGCAGCGGGTTGGCCTCGGGCTCGTTCGGATAGACGCCGATATGCGGGGTGATGCGCGGCAGCACCTGGTCGCCGGAAATCATCAGGCCCAGGTCCGGGCTCCACAGGCAGGCATGCTCGGGGGCATGCCCGGTGCCGACGATCACCTGCCAGTCGTGGCCGCCGATCGCGAACGTCTCGCCATCCCGAAGGCGGCGGTACTGGCCGGGGATCGGGCTGACGCTCCGGGCATAGTGGCCGAAGCCGCGGGCCCGGATCGCCTCGATCGCCTCGGCGTTGAAGCCCACCCGCCGGAAATGCGCCAGGTGATGCGCCGGCGGTTCGCCGCCGTTCGCGCCCTCGAGCTGGTACATCCTGCCGGTCAGCCATTCCTGCTTGGTCGCCCACAGCGGCGCATCGAAACGTTCGCACAGCCAGCCCGCCAGTCCCATGTGATCGGGATGGTAGTGGGTGCAGATCACCCGCCGGACCGGCCGTCCCGCCAGCGCGGTCTCGAAGGTCCGTTCCCAGATCGCCCGCAGCGCCGGCGCGTCCATGCCGGTATCGACCACCGTCCAGCCCTCGCCGTCCTCCAGCAGCCACAGGTTGATGTGGTTGAGGCCGGTCAGCTCCAGCGGCATGCGCAGCCACAGCACGCCGGGCACGACTTCGGTCACCGCCCCGTGTTCGGGCGTGTCGGGCCAGGGATGATCGAGAACGGGCGCGCTGTCGCGGGTCATGCGATTTCCAATTTTTCGAACGAGCGTTAGAAAACTTCTCATCTGATACGGGAGACGCCCGAAACCGTCAACGCGTCAGGCGCGTTTGTCTGCAACCGCGGTCCCGGCGCCGGGTGCTGGCGGGAACAGGCCCGGCCAGGCCAGCAGGGCCGCCAGCAGCGCCGGTGGCCAGAGCTGCCAGCCGGCCAGCAGGCCGAGCGCGAACAGCAGTCCCGAACCCAGCCACAGGGCCGCCGCCAGGGGCAGCGCCACGGCGCTCTCGTCGCGCATCTGCCAGAGACGCAGCACGGGAAACAGCAGGATCGCCATGTCCGTGTAGAAGGCATAGGGCGTGGCGAGCGGCGCCAGCAGCAGGGTGAGCGCGGCCTTGTCGGCAAGCGCGCGCGGGCCGCGCCAGAGCCGCACGGTGGCGAACAGGGCGGCGAGGGCGGCCAGGCCCTGCAGGCCCCAGGCCGCTCCGGCCCCGAGCCCGGCCAGGCGGGCGGCCGACAGCACGGAAACCATCTTCTCCGGCGGCGCGGCGCCGCTTGCGGCATGGCCGCCGGCATCGGCGAGCGCGGCGAGGAAGCCGCTCCAGCTTGCCGGCCCGAAGACCGCCAGCGCGGCCAGCGCCGTGACCGCGACGGTTGCCGCGGCCGCAGCGAAGGCCTGGCGGTGACCGCCGGCGAGCAGGGCGACGGGCAACAGCAGGCCGAGTTGCGGCTTGAACGCGGCAAGCCCGATCAGCAGGCCGGCCAGGAGCGGGCGGCGGTCGAGCAGCAGCAGGCCGCCGCCGATCAGCGCGGCGATCAGCGCCCCGTTCTGGCCGGCCATCAGCGCGTGCGCGGCGGCCGGCAGCAGCAGCGCCGCGGCGAGGGCGACGGGTGAGGGGGCGAGCAGCCGGCCGGCGGCAAAGAGGGCCGCGATACCGAGAATGCTCCAGGCAACGATGGCGACGGGCCAGTCGATCAGGGCGAGGGCGGCGGCGGGAAACAGCGCGATTGGCGGATAGGGAAAGGGCAGGCCGGCCACCGGCCCGCCGGCCACGTCGCCCTGCACCCGCGCCAGCGCTTCGGGCGCATAGGCGTCTGCCGCGCGGCCGGCCAGCGCCAGCAGGCCGGCGCCATAGGGCACCAGCAGGTCGTTGGCGACCGGGTTGCCCGCCCGGTTCCAGGTCGCGGGACCGTCCGGGGCGGGCAGCAGCGTGTTCCAGATCCCGAGCGCCAGATAGGCCGCCGAGACGAGCGCGATGGCGAAGACCGCGCACCGGCGCCAGGGCCGAACCGGGTTCAGCGGAAGGCCTCGAGCCGGGCCGGCCGGCCGGCCTCGGCGATCAGCAGGTGCTCGCCGGGCACTTCCCGCCAGTCCTGCTTGTCGTCCAGCGGTTCGGAGACCACGGTCAGGCCCTTGTCGTCCTCGTCGTAGAACAGCGAGGGCGGATCGGGATCGCCGGCATGGCGCACGCAGATCAGCCGTTCGCCGTCGCTCAGCGCGGCGGTCATGCGGAAGGCCTCCGCGAGGCCCGCGGCCTGCATTTCCGCCTCGACCAGCGCGACGGTGCGGACCAGCGCGCCGGCCGGATCGCTTTCCACGTCCTCGCGGAACAGCAGCAGGAAGAACAGTTCGCTGTCGGTGGTGCCCAGCCGGTAGGGATAGTGGCTGTCGGGAATCAGCGCCTCCAGGCGCCGGCGGACCTGGCGGTAGCCGCCGATCTGGCCGTTGTGCATGAACATCCAGCGCCCGTGCACGAAGGGATGGCAGTTCTGCCGAGTCGAGGCGGTGCCGGTGGAGGCGCGGACATGGGCGAAGAACAGCCCGGCGCGCAGCTGGTGGATCAGGCTCGCCAGGTTGGGATCGTTCCAGGCCGGCATGGTCTCGCGATACTGGCCGGGATTGGGCCGGCCGGCATACCAGCCCAGTCCGAACCCGTCCCCGTTGGTCGTGGTGTGGCCCAGCCGGGCCCTGAGACTCTGCTCGATCAGGGAATTGTCCGGCCGGGCGATGAAGTCCTCCAGCCAGACCGGCGTCCCGCGATAGCTCAGCCAGCGGCACATGGCAGCCCGGGCCTCAGCGCGGCACGACCTTGCCGGGATTGAGCAGGTTGGCCGGATCCAGCGCCCGTTTCAGGGTGACCATCAGCTCGATCTCGATCGGCGACTTGTAGTGCAGGTTCTCTTCAAGGCGCAGGCGGCCGATACCGTGTTCGGCGCTGATCGAGCCGTTCAACTCGGCGATCAGGTCGTGCACGATGCGGTTGACCGCCGGTTTCTCGGCGTTGAACGCGCCGGGGGCGCTGCCCTCGGGTTCGGCCGGGTTGTAGTGGATGTTGCCGTCGCCGATATGGCCGAAGGCCACCAGGCGGATGCCGGGATAGGCCGCGGCGAGCGCGGCATCCGCCCGGCCGAGGAAATCGGGAATGCGCGATACCGGTACCGAGACGTCGTGCTTGACCGAGACGCCCTCGTGGTTCTGTGCCTCGGGGATGCTCTCGCGGATCTTCCACAGCGCCGCCTGCTGGCTCTCGTTGGCGGCCAGGGCGGCATCCAGCGCGTCGCCGGCCTCCAGCGCCTCGGCAAGGAACCCCTCCACGGCCTCGCGCAGCGAGCCCGGCGCGCCCTGGCCGGTGATGTCCATCAGCACGTACCAGGGGTGCGGCTCCTCCAGCGGATCGACCACGCCCGGCACGTTCGCCAGCGCCATCGCCACGGACAGCCGGTTCATGATCTCGAAGCCCGTGACCTGCTCGCCCACGGCATCGCGGGTGCGGGAGAGAAGCCTTACGGCCGCCGCCGGGTCGGGGACCGCCACCAGGGCGGTCTGGCGTTCCGACGGGCTGGGGAACAGCCGCAGCACCGCCGCGGTGATGATGCCCAGGGTCCCTTCGGCGCCGATGAACAGGTGCTTCAGGTCGAAGCCGGTATTGTCCTTGCGCAG
>JBGTSP010000074.1:0-16207 GCA_041940205.1 Alphaproteobacteria bacterium | reverse complement strand
ACCGGCCATGACGGCTCGATGGGCACGATCCACGCCAACAACCCGCGCGAGGCCGTCAGCCGTATCGAGAACATGATCGCCATGGGCGGCTTCAACCTGCCGTCCAAGACCGTGCGCGAGCAGATCGCCGGCGCGGTGCACGTGATCATCCAGGCCTCGCGCCTGCGCGACGGCAGCCGCAAGATCACCCACATCACCGAAGTGCTGGGCATGGAAGGCGAGGTGGTGACGCTGCAGGACCTGCTGGTCTTCGAGATCCAGGGCGAGGACGAGAACGGCCGGATCGTCGGCCAGCACCGGCCCACCGGCCTGCGCCCCGGCTTCTACGACAAGGCGAAATATTTCGGTCGCGAAGCCGACCTGATCGAAGCGCTGGACATGTAGCCCATGGCCTTCGAGACCGTCATCGCCATCCTGGCCTTCGTCCTGCTGCTCTCGCTGAGCCTGATCGGCTATGCCGCTGTCGGCCCCTCGGTGTCGCGGCGGGCCCGGGTCAAGCGGCGGATCTCGGCGGTTACCGGCGGCGAGGCGATGACCGGACGCATGACCTCGGGTCGCGACGGCAGCGGCCGCCGGCGCGAGATCCAGGCCAAGCTGAAGGAGCTGGAGAAGCGCTCGGCGGAGAAGAAGCCGTTGTCGATCCGGTTCCGCGACATGCTGCGCGCGGCCGGTCTCAACCTCTCGGTGCAGCGCTTCTTCATCATCTGCGGCGTGGTCGCCGCGATCGCCATGGGCCTCTACCTGGCGCTGGGCTACCATCCGATCGGCGCCCTGCCGGTGGGGATCACCGTGGGGTTCGGCCTGCCGCGCTACTGGGTGAGCTGGCTCTCCAAGCGCCGGGTCAAGAAATTCACCGAGCAGTTCGCCGACGCCGTCGACATCATCGTGCGCGGCATCAAGTCCGGCCTGCCGATCGGCGAATGCCTGGCGATCATCTCCCGGGAGTCGCCCGAGCCGGTGGCCGGCGTGTTCCAGGAGATCGTCGAGGGTCAGCGCATCGGTCTCGGGATGGAGGGCGCGCTGGAACGCGCCGGCGAACTGATGCCGACCAGCGAGCTCAAGTTCTTCTCCATCGTGCTGCTGATCCAGCAGCAGACCGGCGGCAACCTGGCCGACACGCTGTCCAACCTTTCGGGCATCCTCAGGGCGCGCAAAAAGATGGAGGACAAGGTCAAGGCGATGTCCTCGGAGGCCCGCGCCTCCTCGATGATCATCGGCTCCCTGCCCTTCCTGATGGGCCTGCTGCTGTTTTTCGTCAGTCCCGACTATATCGGCCTGCTGTTCGAGAAGGACATCGGCCACATCATGCTGCTGGGCGGCCTGGTGTGGATGGGGATCGGCATCATCGTCATGAAGCAGATGGTGAATTTCGAGATATGATGGACGACCTGCTCAACCCGACGAACCTGATCGTCGCCTTCGCCACGATCGGCGCCTTCCTGACGGTGCTCGCCTTCGGCGCGCCGATGCTGGCGCAGGACCAGTTCGCCAGCCGCCTCAAGTCGGTGGCCAAGCGCCGCGAGGAGTTGAGCGCGCAGCAGAAGAAGCGCAACCAGCCGGCCGCCTCCAAGCTGCGCCAGCAGCAGGGCAAGACCTACATGCGCCTGCTGGTCGACCGCCTGAAGCTGATCAACCCGGCCAACAGCCAGGCGATCAAGGACCAGCTCGCCCAGGCCGGCTGGCGCGGCCAGGCGCCGCTGGTGGCCTATGCCTTCTTCCGCTTCGTCACGCCGCTGGTGATCCTGGTGATGACGGCGCTGTACTTCTTCGTACTTGCCAAGACCGATCTCTCGGTCGGCGTGCGGCTGGGGATCTGCGGCGTTTCGGCGTTCATCGGTTTCTACCTGCCGTCGATGTTCCTGAAGAACAAGATCCAGAAGCGCCAGCAGGCGATCACCCGGACCTTTCCCGACGCCCTCGACCTGCTGGTGATCTGCGTCGAGGCCGGCCTGTCGATGGAGGCGTCCTTCGGCCGGGTGGCCGACGAGATCCAGGACGGCGGTCCGGAACTGGCCGAGGAGATGGCGCTGACCAACGCCGAGCTCGCCTTCCTGCCCGATCGCCGCCAGGCGCTCGACAATCTCGCCAAGCGCACCGGCTTGCCGGCGGTCAAATCGCTCGTCACCGCGCTGATCCAGTCGGAGAAGTACGGCACGCCGGTCAGCGCGGCGCTTCGGGTGATCGCCGATGAAAACCGCGATTCCCGGCTGTCGAAGGCGGAAAAGAAGGCCGGCGCCCTGCCGGCGCAGCTGACCGTGCCGATGATCGCCTTCTTCCTGCCGGTGCTGTTCATCGTGCTGATCGGGCCGGCCGTGCTGAAGACGCTCGACACCGTCTGAGCCGGTATCACCGCACTTTCCGGAAGGGGCGGAAGCGGGCCGCCCGGTCGTCCTATTTCACCGAGGATGACGGGATGCGCACGCAGTCGGCGCCGGACTGGCGCAACCGGCGGCACAGCGTATCGGCCGAACCCTGATCGGGCAGGTCGTTGGTCACAACCCGGAACAGCACGCCCTTGTCGTCCAGTTCGACGCGCCGGATCTCCAGGATGGTGTCGGTCAGCGCCCGCTCGTGCTTCTCGGCCATGCTGCTGACGAAGCGCGAGGCCGCGCTCTCGGAGCGGAAGCTGCCGAGCTGGACCTTGTAGAGCCCCGCCGCCGAAGGAGCGGGCGGCGAAGAGGCGGGTGGCGGGGACGCGGGCGGCGAAACCGGCTGCACGGGCGCCGTCTGTGCCGTTTCCCTGTCCTCCGCGACCGGTCGGGACGATACGGCCGCCTCCCTGGCGACCGGCGCGGCGGTCGCGGGCCGCGCCTCCCGCGGCGTGGCGGCGGCGGCCTTCTCCCCGGCGGCCCCGGCTTCCCCGGCCTTGGCAGGCACGTCGGTTTCGGTGCTGGCGGCCGGCCTGTCTTCCGGTTCGGCGGGCGACGTCTTCTCCGCGGCGGCAGGCGCCGGTTCGGCCCGCGGCAGGGCGGCCAGAGCCCGGGCGATCACCCGGGAGGCCAGGCTGTCGCGTACCGGCTCGCCCTCGCCGCTGGTCGCCGTTCCGGCGCGGGCGGCAACGGCCTCGGGAGATTTCAGATTGGCGGCCAGTTCGCGCAGGTAGACGATATTGTCGTCGGCGACCTTCGGGCCCTGGGTGTCGCGCAACAGCCGCTCCGCGCGCGGCAGCTTGCCGTCCAGGGTATAGAGCAGCGCGAGGTTCTGGGCGATGCGCGCGCCCGCTTCCGGCATGTTCGAGGCCTGCTCCAGATAGTCGATGCCGCCGGCGAGATCGCCCCGCAGGGCCCGCGACAGCGCCAGATTGTTGAGCACGGACGGATTGTCCGGCGACAGGCTCAGGGCCTGCTCGTAGTAGCGGGCGGAATCCTCGAACAGGCCGAGACGGTCATGCGTCACCGCGAGCGCCGACTTCACGCTCCAGGAATCGGGCGCAAGGCGATCGGCCCGGTTCAGGCTGTCGAGCGCGGCCGCCGGATCGCCGACGGCAAGCTGCACCTTGCCCAGTTCCTCGAGCACGATCGGATCGTCCTCGTGCCGGCGAAGGGCGCGGCGCAGGATCGGCTCGGCCTCCTTCGGGCGCTGCAGGTTGCGCAGGCTGCGCGACAGGCCCACCGAGGCCTTGGGATCCCCCGGTTCGCGTCGCAACAGGGTCCGGTAATAGGTCGCGGCGGCGCCGAAATCGCGCTGCTGTTCGGAAGAAATCGCGGCATCGTGCAGGCTCGCGCCGAGGCGCTCGCCCAGGTTGTCCTCGGGCGGGGCTTCGGAAAACAGCGTTCCGCAGCCTGCGAGCAGCGCGCCAAGACCCAAGGCCCCGGCCCACACTCGCAACCTCCTCCGGCGCCCGCTCATGCGAATCATTATATCAGAGGCTTCTTTCAATAGTCAGCGAGTAATCGACCGAACACAGTCTGTTGTTTATTCGCGTTCGCAACAGACGGCAAGGTTCGTCGGGGTCCGGCTTTATTAGCAATTCGTCAAGGATTGCATAAGATACAAGAAATGGTGGGTAAAGCTGTTTGGATAATGGAAGGTCCATGCTAGATTTCGCGGTGCGTCCGACCGACGCGAGTTCGAACGAGGATCGGCGGAACAACATGCGAAACCTGCGATTCCCGGCGGTCATACGGACCGTTCTGCCGGTGCTGTTCGTGCTTGCCGGTTTGCTGCCTGCCGCCCCGGTTTTCGCCCAGAGCGGGGTGATGAACGTGGAATTGGGCAAGGCCCGGATTCTGCGGCTCGACGCCACCCCGACAGTGGTGGTGGTCGGCGACCCCGAGATTGCCGACGTCATCGTCGAGGACAACAACGTGATCTTCCTGATGGGCATCATGCCCGGGGAAACCAACGTCTACATGCTCGACGAGAACGGCGATCCGCTGCTGGAGACGTCGTTGGTGGTCACGCCGGCCGACCAGCGGCACGTCTCCGTGCACCGCGGCGTCGAGGAACAGACGATGAGCTGCAATCCGCGCTGCGCGGGGGTCGCCAACCAGATCGCCGAAGGCGCGGTCGCGCCGGAGAACCTGGCGACGGCGATCGCCGAGGTCAATCCGCTGACCGGCGCCGCGACCTCGCTGGCCGGCGGCGCCGAGGGCGGTGCGGACGCCAGTTCGGCAGCGACCCAGGCGCTGACCAACGCGCTGGTCAACAACCTCGCCGGCGGCGGTGCCGGCGCCATCCCCGATGCCGGACAATAGCCGCGGAAGTCTCGCCTCCGCCGCGCCATTTCTGTTGGGATTCCGGGCAATTCGCGCTAGCCTAACCGGCAAGACCCTATAGTCGGCAGTCACGCGATGAAAATTCTGATTGCAGATGGCGACCAGTTGTTCGCGCGACTTATGCGAACCAAGCTCGAACGCTGGGGCCATCGCGTCCAGGTAGAAACAGATGGCGAATCCGCCTACCGGCGGATCCAGCGCGAACCCTTCCGCATGGTGTTTCTCGACTGGGATCTGCCGGGCATGAGCGGGCCGGACCTGTGCGCCGCGATACGGCGGATGCGCCGGGCGCGCTACACCTACATCATTTTCTATACCGCGCGTTCGGACAAGGACAGCATCCTGGCCGGCCTGGAAGCGGGCGCCGACGACTACCTGACCAAGCCGCTGAACACCGTCGAACTGCGCCTGCGGATGAAGAACGGCAAGCGCCTGCTCAACCTCGAGGACGAGCTGCGCGAGGGCGCCGGCCTCGACATCGCCACGGGCTGCGTCAACCGGGCGAGCATGGAGAAATTCTTCAAGGTGGTGCTGGCCGAATCCCGCCGCACGGAGAATCCCGGCGTGCTGATGTCGGTGCTGGTCTCGAACTATCACCTGGTGATGCAGTCTGTCGGCTTCTCGCCGGCCCAGAGCATGATGGCCGAACTGGCGAGCGTCTTTGACGACAACCTGCGGGAAAGCGACCTGGTCTCGCGCATCAACGACGACCAGTTCCTGCTGATGCTGCAGAATACCGATGCGGAAACCAGCCAGGCGGTGGCCGACAAGATCCGCCTGCGCACCGACAACCTGGCGGTGCAGTTCGAGGACATCCATATCCGCCCGGAAATCCAGATGCACGTCACCCAGTTTCCGGCCGGCGACCGCAAGGCGGGGGAACTGATGGAGCAGGCCCTGTCAGCGCTGGAAGCCCGCGACGTGCGGCGCAGCGCGCCGGGACACTGACCGGCAAGCGCATCGCTTGCGAACGAAAAAGGGCCGGTTCCGCGGAACCGGCCCTTTTCGTTGGTGTCGTCTCAACCACCCGCCACCGGGGCGGCGGGCCGGCTCAGCTGCCGATGCGCAGGTTCGACAGCTCGGCGCCGATCGCCTCGAAGGTCTTGCGGAGCTGGTCGTTCGAGGGTGAATCGAAATACTTGGTGTGATCGGTGGCGCAACGCCGCATCAGGCTGCGGATCGAGTTGGAATAGAGCTGGAAGGTGATGGTGTAGATGATGATGCCATCCTTCTTCGCGTTCTTGCAGACCTTGTCCAGGCGGTTGTCGAGCTGGTTGCGCGCTGCCGTCGAATTCGTCGTCTTGAGACGTCCGTCGCTGAGGTAGCCATAGGCCGAGTAGTTGCCTGAGGACGAGGAGATGAAGTTCTCGCCATCCGTCATCAGCACCATGATCTTCTTGAAGTCCTTGTTGTGATAGGGCACGCCCTGCGTGAACGGCTCGCCCGGCGACAGCACCCGCCAGCCCCAGACAGCGCCGACATTGATGTGCGTCACGCCGTTGGCTTCCATCTGGTCGATCTTGGCGAGGATCTTCGACTTGCTGGCTTCCAGCGGCAGCAGTTCCACCGGGCACTGCTTGTTGGGACCGCGATACTGGCCGCGGTTGCCCGACGTTGTCGGCCAGTTGTTGGCCGAGTTGTGTGCCTTCCAGTAGTAGCGGGTCCAGCGGTACTTGTCCTGATCCTTGTACTCGTCGGTCTCGTCCAGGCCATCGGCCCGCGCCTCGACGCAGCCGCGCCAGACATCGGGCTTGTAGCTGAGCTCGACGGTCTTCTCGACCCACTCCTTGGTCTTCTCGGTCTTGCACTTGGTGACGTACTTCTTTTTCTTCTTCTTGTATTTCTTGGTGCAGACTTCCTCTTCCCGCTCCTCCTCAACCCAGGTGGTCTCGGTCTGCGGCAGGGTGTACTTCGCCATCCGGGGTCCGATGTTGACCGCGCCGGTAAACGGCACCACCGCGACCGACAGCTTGTCGCCCTTGGTCTGCTCGCCGAAGAGGATGTTGACGAACTCCTTCGAGGCGGACTGCAGGGAGCGCAGCTTCGAGCCCGACATGGAACCGGTATTGTCCAGCACCAGGGCGACTTCGATGCCCTTGGTCTCCTTGACGATCTGGGTCTCGGCGGCGACCTCGATCTGCGACAGGCCGACCGCGCGCATCAGGGTCGTGTCGACCGAAGCCTTGGCCATGATGGTGATGGTCTTGCCGCTGATCTTCATGATCGGCTTGGCCGGGATGCCGACTTCGCTCGCCGGGTAGTTGGCGTCGAAATAGGACTTCATGGTCTTTTCGAGCACCTTGCGGTCCGTGGTCTGCGCCGCGCCGACGGCGAGGCCCGCCGCGTCCAGCGCCATGTTCAGGCGCTGCTTGACGAGATAGGCGCGCGAGACGTCGACCGCCGCTCCCGCGGCACCGACGATGGGCACCAGGGTCAGCGCGAAGAACACGGCCGCAACGCCGTCCCGGCTCCTCCGGAACGCCGTCAGCAGACGGCCCGCACGGGTCCACATCGTCTTGGTTTCGCTCAGCTCGATCATGACTTGTTCCATATTGAGACAAATTGTGTCGCTTGTCGACCCAATCGTCCGCGAATCCTCATCGGGATATCGGTTTCCCTTTTCATTCAGCAAGTGACGTGCCTCACCCGGGTCACAAACGTGTAATGACCGCCTTTCGCCCGTACCTGTTCTCCGCGGCCTGGCCATGCCCGCCTCCTCGCCCCTCGGCCTGCCGGCCGAGGGATCGTTGCGCGGGGATGGGTGGTCGTTCCGCCGTCCGTGACCGGCCTTGCAGGCCGGGGCGTCCGGTCAGTTGTAGGGAATGCGCACGGTACGCCGCGGTTTCAGGAAGGCGATGTCCTCGATCGAGAAGGCCGGGAAGATCAGGTCGTCGAACAGCGGCCGGTAGTCGTAGCTGATCTCGGCGACGATCACCGTTTCGCCGCGGTTGACCATCTCGGTCGGCAGCTTGAAGGTTCCCGAATTCTTCTGCGTGTTGTGGGCCTGGCCCCAGTCGACGACGATCTTGCCGTTGTTGTTGTAGACCGAGGTCAGCTTGATCTTGATGTTGCGCGAGGGAAACGGATCCATGATCGCCTGGACCGCCGCGATGATGTCGCGGGTCTTGGCGTTGCTCATGGTCTTTTCCTGCGCGATCAGGTCGGCGGCGATATGCGCCGCCCTGGAAATCTTGCGGTCGACCAGCAGGGCATTGCCGACTTCCACCGTGCCCGCCAGCAGGGCGATGCCGACGGGCAGGATCAGCGCGAACTCGCTGGCCACCACGCCGCGCCGGCAGCGGCGGAAACAGTGCAGCAATGCGATGAGCGGACGCACGGCGCGGCCTCAGACCGCGCCCGAATAGGGCTCGGAACGGAACACGGCGGCGGCGTTGAGCATCTTGCCGTTGCTGCCCGCGTCGCCCAGCAGACGCCCCATGAACGGGGTCAGCATGTTCCAGCGGTAGGCGATCCGGACCACGACGATGTCGCCGGCATTGCCCGGCTGGAAGGCCGCGGACGTCTCGTCGCCGTCGTCGTTATAGAAGCGCGGATAGGCGACCGAGGCGAAGTTGCGGTAGTTGCGCACGTCGATCAGCACTTCGGGGCACTTGATGAAGGTGTCCTCGCACAGCAGCTTGCGGAACTCCTTCTCCGGATTGCCGGACTGCTGCACGACGCCGGTGCGGATCTGCCGCGAGGCCTTGCCGACCTGGCCTTCCAGGGTGGAGGCGACGAAGAACATCAGGGAAGTTTCGATGATGCCGAAGCAGAGCGTCAGGAAGGGCGCCATGATGATCGCCCATTCCACGGCGGTCGCCCCCTTGCGGCAGCGCAGGGCCGCTCCCGGGCCCCTTCTTCTCCACCATGCCAGACGTTCGAGCACAGCCAACTCCTTCAAGCGCATCGACGCGAAAGCGGCTGGCCTCTGTGACGTTCGGGGATATTCGAGGACATGCGTCCGAAGCCGAAGTCAGCCTTAGCGCGGTATAACTTAACAAAACCCTAACCGGCCGATTTCATTTCGACACAATTGGCGGGTCCGACTATCAAGCTGTGCAGATTTCCTGCCAACACAAGTGACCGACTTCACAACACTCATTTTTTCTCAGCAAAGACCGTCAGGTGCGCCGGAAGATCGCTCCCGCGAGCCAGCCCGCGAACAGCGCGATCAGCACCGAGGCAATGCCGTACAGCGCGGAATAGCGGTGCGCGAAAGTGAAGACATCCGCGCCGATGCCGGTCTTGGAAACCAGCAGCGGGGTCGTCTGGGCCGAGATCACCCGGTCGTCGCGCACCAGGAACACGGTCACCGTGTAGGTGCCGGTCGGCACGTTCGAGGGGAAGGAGATGCGGGTCCGGAACAGCCGGTTGCCGAGAAACTGGACCCTGGCGTTCTCGGCGGCGAAGACCCCCGCCCGTTCCTTGGCCCGCACGAGGGCATCGCGATATTCGCGCTCCTCCAGCACCGGCAGATCCGCCAGCGCCCGCATCGCCAGCCGATCGGTGCCGATCTGGTGGCGGGCCCGCAGCGGTTCCGAGGCGATCCAGGGCAGCGGTTCGCTGCTGGCGACGGCGTAGTAGGCCGGCACGTTCTCGAACAGCACCTCGTCCCGGTTGACCCAGATCCCGGCGACGCGCGCCTTGCGCCGCACCTTCACCGCCTGTGGCGGCCCCTTGACCACGACGACCACGTCGCCCTGCTCCTCGATCGCGCCGAACAGCAGCAGGTCGGTGCCGACGAACCCGGTTGTCACCTTGACCAGGTGCTCGGAAAGGTCGGCGACCAGCGCCTGCGCGCGCGCCTCGCCGGCCAGGCCCGCGACAAGGGCCAGGGCGAGCGCGGGAGCGAGCGGCGGGCGCATCAGTTGCTCGCCTCGATGTCGACGGCGAACAGGTCGTCCGGGGTGCTCACGAGGTCGTAGCCCAGCTTGGCGCAGACCCCCAGAACGATCACCGCCAGCATCGAGCGCAACTGCTCGCCGTGCAGCTTGGCGCCCGCCGCCGTGCCGAACTGGGCGCCGATCACGCCGCCGGCCAGCAGCAGGATGGCCAGCAGCACGTCCACGGTCTGGTTCTGCCAGGCCTGCAGGAAGGTGACGTTGGCGGTGACGAAGATGATCTGGAACAGGGAGGTGCCGACCACCACCGCGGTCGGCATGCCGATCAGGTAGATCATCGCCGGCACCATGATGAAACCGCCGCCGACGCCCATGATCGCCGCCAGGATGCCCACGAAGATGCCCACGCCCAGCGGCAGCAGGGCGCTGACGTAGAGCTTCGATTTTCGGAACCGCATCTTGAAGGGCAGGCCGTGCAGCCAGTTGTGCTGGTGCAGCTTGCCGCGTCGCGCGCCGGAGATCTGCTTGCGGCGCATCTCGCGCAGGCTCTCGATCAGCATCAGGAAACCGATGATGCCGAGAAAGACCACGTAGGAGAGCCTGATCACCAGGTCGATCTGGCCCAGCCCCTGCAGGAAGGAGAACAGGGCGACGCCGAAGGTCGAACCGATGAAGCCGCCGATCAGCAGCACCGCGCCCATCTTGAAATCGACATTGCCGCGCCGCCAGTGGGCCAGCGCGCCGGACACCGAGGAGGCGACGATCTGGTTGGCCTCGGTCGCCACGGCCACCGGCGAGGGCACGCCGGCGAAGATCAGCAGCGGTGTCATCAGGAAGCCGCCGCCGACGCCGAACAGGCCCGAAAGAAAACCGACCCCGCCTCCCATGGCCAACAGCACGAAGGCGTTGAGGGAGATTTCAGCGATCGGCAGATAAATCTGCATGGCGGCCCGGATCACGCTGAGCGGACATACCCGAAAGTCCGCTCGTTCAGCTTCACGCAATATGGGCGCAGGCGGGAAGCGGGGTCAATAGAATCACAGAAAAATCAGGTAGTTTGCCCCCGTCGGGGCGCAACGACGCGGGCGTCTGTCGCGCGGCGGCGCGGGCGTCCATCGCACAGCGACGCGGGCGTCTATCCCGCCGCGGACACGAGCGCTACAAGGACGAGGCCGGCGGGAGACGGGCGGAGGAGACCATGCAGGACGCGGAACTCGATACCAGCGGGCTGAACTGTCCGTTGCCGGTGCTGCGCGCCCGCAAGGCGCTGAAGGCGCTGCCGGCGAGCGCCCGGCTCACCGTGACCGCCACCGATCCGGCGTCGGTCAACGATTTCCACGCCTTCTGCGAAACCGCCGGCTTCACGCTGGAAGACTGGCGCGAGGAGGACGGCCGCTTCACGTTCGTGATCGCCAAGCCGGCCTGAGCCGCACCTGGCCCACCCCCCGCGAAAGCGGCGGACAGCGCGCCGCTGCCTCTGCTACATCTGCACGCGCCAACGCTTATCGGGAGGACGACATGGCGGAGATCAAGGTGGTGACGGAAGTGACGGGCAAGGTCTGGCAGATCGCCGCCGCGCCGGGAGACAAGGTCTCGGAAGACGATCCCGTGATCATCCTGGAATCGATGAAGATGGAGATTCCCGTTTCCGCGCCGCGCGACGGCGTCGTGAAGGAGATCCTGGTGGCCGAGGGCGACATGGTCGAGGAAGACCAGGCCGTCGCCCTGCTGGAAGCCTGAGGCCGGCGCGATGCAGAGGGTTTTCGTGCTGGGCGTGCACACCACCGCCTTCGCCCGCCTGCCCGGGCGCAGCTTCAAGGACCTCACGCGCGAGACCTACGAGGGCGTGCTCGCGGACGCGGGCCTGGAAACCGGCGCGGACATCGAGTTCGCCTGGTTCGGCAACTGCGGCATGGACAAGTGGGGCCAGGGCTGCATCCGCGGCCAGGTCTGCTTCACCCCGCTGGTGCGCGAGGGCCGGTTCCCCGAGCGGGTGCCCATCGTCAACGTCGAGGGTGCCTGCGCCACCGCCTCGATGGCCTTTCACGGTGCCTGGAAGGACATCCTGTCCGGCCAGACCGACCTGTCGCTGGCCGTCGGCGTGGAGAAGACCTTCATGCCGGAGGACCCGGAGACCATGATGGCGCTGTTCGCCGCGGGCATCGACCAGTTCGACCCCGAGGAATGGCGCAGCCACTATGCGGCGGCCGGGGAAGAGGCCGGCAAGCCGTTCGAGACCGGGCCCGATCGCACCCTGTTCATGGACACCTATGCCATGCAGGCCTGCTGGCACATGAAGACCCACGGGACGACGCAGCGCGACATCGCCGTCGGCGCCGCGAAGAACCACAACAACGGCGCCCTCAACCCCAATGCCCAGTACCGTTTCGAGTTGAGCGTCGAGGACGTGCTCAACGACCGCGAGGTCTCGCATCCGCTGACCCGGTCGATGTGCGCGCCGATCGGCGACGGCGCCGCCGCCGCCCTGCTGTGTTCCGAGGACTATCTCGCCGCCCAGCCGGCCGCGGTGCGCGAACGCGCGGTTGAGGTGCGCGCCAGCGCGCTCTCTGGCGGCAAGTATCGCCGTCTCGACGAGCCCGGCCTGACCCGCATCGCGGCGCAGAAGGCCTATGCCCAGGCCGGACTCGGCCCCGACGACGTGGACTGCGCCGAGGTGCACGATGCCACCTCGTTCTGCGAGATCTACCAGGTGGAGATGCTGGGCTTCTGCGCGGAGGGCGAAGGCGGCCGCCTGGTCGGCGAAGGGGGTACCATGCGCGACGGCCGCATTCCGGTGAACACTTCCGGCGGCCTGGTCTCCAAGGGCCATCCCGTGGGCGCGACCGGCCTGTCGATGATCCACGAACTGGCGACCCAGTTGCGTGGCGAGGCCGGCGCCCGGCAGGTCGCCGATGCCCGCGTCGGCCTGGCCGAGAACGGCGGCGGGGTGATGGGTTTCGAGGAGGCCGCGGCCTGCGTCACCATCCTCGCCCGGCCCGACTGAACGCGCCGTACCCCGGACCGGGGTTCAGTCCCGGCCGCGCGCCGGCAGTTCCTGCTCGACCAGGGTGGCCCAGTAGCTGGCGCCATAGAGCGCGGCCTCGTCGTTGAAATCGTAGAGCGGGTTGTGCACGACGCAGCCGCCCTCCTCGCCCTCGCCGTTGCCGACCCGGATGTAGCAGCCCGGCCGTTCGCGCAGCATCCAGGCGAAATCCTCCGAGCCCATGGTCGCCGGAAAGGCGGTGTCGACATTGTCCTCGCCGACCACCGCGATCGCCGCCCGGAGCGCCCGCGCGGTCTCCTCCTCGGTGTTGATCAGCACCGGGTAGCGCCGGTCGTAGACGATCTCGGCGACGAGCCCGTGCGCCGCGGCGACGCCCGCGACCACCTCGCGCAGGCGCTCCTCGATCCGGTCCTGCACCGCCGGCGCCAGCGCCCGGCAGGTTCCCTTGATGGAGAGGCTTTCGGGAATCACGTTCATCGTGCTGCCGGCGTGGAACTGGGTGACCGAGACCACGGCGGCCTCCATCGGACTGGTGGTGCGCGAGACGATGCGCTGCAGCGCCAGCACCAGCTCCGCCCCGGTGACAATCGGATCCACCCCCTGATGGGGATGGGCGGCATGCGAGCCCTTGCCGCGCAGGGTGATCTCGAACATGTCGGCCGACGCCATGGCCGGTCCGACCCGCGCGCCGAACTTGCCGACCGGCAGTCCCGGCTGGTTGTGCATGCCGTAGACCGCCTCGACGGGAAACTGCTCGAACAGGCCGTCGTCGATCATCACCTTGCCGCCGGCCAGGTTTTCCTCCGCCGGCTGGAAGATGAAGCGCACCGTGCCGTCGAAGCGGCGGGTCTCGGCCAGGTAGCGCGCCGCCCCCAGCAGCATCGCGGTGTGCCCGTCATGGCCGCAGGCATGCATCTTTCCCGGGTGGGTCGAGACATGCGCGAAATCGTTCTCCTCGTGGATGTCGAGGGCGTCGAGATCGGCGCGCAGGCCGATCGCGCGGTTCGAGCGGCCGGCGCTGAGCGTGCCGACCACGCCGGTGCCGGCGAGGCCGCGATGCACGGCAATGCCGAACTCGTCCAGCTTGGCCGCCACCAGGTCGGCGGTACGGACCTCCTCGAAGGCCGTCTCGGGGTGGGCATGGATGTCGCGCCGCCAGGCCCGCATCTCGTCCGCGAAGGCGCGGATCTCCTCTTTCACCGGCATGCCTGTCCCTCCGAAGCCGCCAATCGACCGGCGCAGTATAGGGACGCCCGCGCCGGGCGCGAGAGCGGGTGGCTCAGAGCGTCAGGCCGCCGTTCACGTGGATCGCCTGGCCGGTGATGTAGGCCGCCTCGTCCGAGGCCAGGAAGGCGATGGCCGCAGCGACGTCCGCGGGCCGGCCGAGACGACGCAGCGGGATGCGCGCGACCGCGCGGGCGAAGGCGGCTTCGTCCAGCGCCCGCTCGGCCCGGGCCTCCTTCTCGACATAGCCCGGCACCACGGCGTTCACCGTGACGCCCGCCTCGCCCGCCGAGGCCGCGAGCGTCCGCACCAGCGCCTCCAGGCCGGCCTTGGCGGCCGCGGAGGCCGGCAGTTCGGCGCCGTCGAGCTGGAAGCGGTGGGCGACGAAGGACGAGACGGCGACGATCCGTCCCGTTCCACTCTCCGCCAGCAGCGGCAGGGCCGCGCGGGCCGCCGCCGCGAAGGCCAGCGGGATCGCCCGGAAGGACCGTTCCATCGCCGCCGCGTCCAGCGCCGAGAACGGCGTCGCGTCGGCGAAACCGGCATTGCAGACCAGCACATCGAGACCGCCGAGCCGCTCTGCCGCCTTGGCCACGAGCGCTTCCGGCAGACCGGGCTCGCCCAGATCGCCCAGCATCGTCTCCACCGACGCGCCGTTCTCGCGGGCCGCTCCGGCGACGGCCTGCAGGGCCTCATCGCGGCCTCGGGTGTGCAGCAGCAGGGCGGTATCCGGCGCCGCCAGGCGCCGCGCCGTCGCGGCGCCGATGCCGCTCGCCGCACCGGTGATCGCGATCCGCCGGCTCATCCCGGTCCGCCTATCGCCAGCCCGTATTCGCGCGCGGCATCCTCCAGCCAGCGCCAGGCATAGTCGGCGAAACTGCGGTGCACGTAGATGTCGTAGACCGGATCGTCCGCCACCTGGTGCAGCAGCATGTGGGTGCGCGCCAGCAGGCTCTGGGCGCACATGCCGGTTTCGAACACCCTTGGATGCAGGTCCAGCGAACTGGCCTTGGCCAGCAGTTCGCGCACCTGGAGGCCCGAAGCGCGGATGACGCAACGGCTGTCGCTGACGTCTGTCACCGCGCTGTGGCAACCGGCCAGGGCCTGGCGCGCCCGCTCGGCGAGCGCGGCCCCGTCGCCGGGGGTGACGAGCAGCCATTCGCTGGGGCCGAGCCACAGGGCACTCACGTCCCCTCCGCCCGCACCGCGCAGCGCCGGCGGTGGCGCGAATCCGAAGCCGGCCTCGAAGGCCGCGCGGAACCCGGGATCGGTTTCCTCGCCGCGCACGCAGACCTGACCGTCGAAGCCCCGGACATGCAGCCGGACGCCGGCTTCCCCGTCCGTATCCGGCGCACCGCCATCGCGGGCCCGCGCCCGCAGGTGCAGGTGGGCAAGCGGGTGCTGCTGCCGCCAGATTTCAGCCACGCGACCGCGCTCCCTCGAGATCGAAGAATTTCGGCTGGGTCACCTCGGCCGGCACGACCCGGCCGTCCCAGACCACGTTGACCGTCTCGCCGTGCCGGCTTCCGCCGCGTTCCAGCAGGGCCATGGCGATTGAGCGGCCGACATTGGGGCTCATGTAGCTGGACGTGACATGGCCTTCCGAACGTTGCGGTGCGGCCTGCGGCGCGGTGACGATCTGCGCCCCCTCGGCCAGAACGGTCTGCGGATCCTGCGCCAGCAGGCCGACGAGTTGCTTGCGGTCGGCGCGCGCGGTGTCGGCGCGGGCGAGCGAGCGCTTGCCGATGAAGTCCTTTCGGGTCGAGACCAGCCATTCCATGCCCAGATCGACCGGCGTCACCGTGCCGTCGGTCTCCTGGCCGACCATGATGAAGCCGACCTCGCAGCGCAGGACGTGCATCGCCTCGGTGCCGTAGGGCGTGATGCCGTAGGCCGCGCCGGCGGTCATCACCGCGCGCCAGAGTTCGAGCCCGTAGCGCGCCGGCACATTGATCTCGTAGCTCAGCTCGCCGGTGAAGGAGATCCGGAAGATCCGCGCCGGCAGTCCGGCGACCGTGCCCTCGCGCACCGCCATGAAGGGAAAGGCCTCCGGCGCGAGATCGACGTCCTGGCAGAGATCCGTCATCAGGTCGCGGGCGTGCGGTCCGGCGATGTTGACCACGGCCCAGTGCTCGGTCATCGAATTGCACCAGACCCTGAGCTCCGGCCACTCGGTCTGCAGCCAGTTCTCCAGCCAGCCGAGCACGCCCGCCGCACCGCCCGACGTCGTGGTCATGTGGAAATGGTTGGCGCCCAGCCGCGCGGTCACGCCGTCGTCGAAGACCATGCCGTCCTCGTGCAGCATCACGCCGTAGCGGCAGCGACCGATCTCCAGCTTCGACCAGCCGTTGGTGTAGATCCGGTTGAGGAATTCCGCCGCGTCGGGCCCCTGGAGGTCGATCGTGCCCAGCGTCGAGGCG
>JBGTSP010000073.1:0-16357 GCA_041940205.1 Alphaproteobacteria bacterium | reverse complement strand
CCGCTCCTTCGCGTAGTCGACAGCGTGGCGCAGGGCGCAGCGGCCGAGCCCGACCATCGAGGCGGAAATCAGGATCCGCTCGGCGTTCAGGCCGTGCAGCAGGTAGCGGAAGCCCTTGCCCTCCTCGCCGATCAGGTGGTCAGCCGGCACCTCGAGATCGTCGATGAAGAGCTGGTTCGAATCCACGCACTTGCGGCCCATCTTCTCGATCGGCCGGATCTCGACATGCTTGCGGTCGATGTCGGTATAGAACAGCGACAGGCCGTCGATCGGCTTCTCCGTCTCCTCCTCCGGCGCCGTGCGGGCGATGATCAGCATCTTGTTGGCGCGCTGCGCCGTCGAGGTCCAGATCTTCTCGCCGTTCATCACGTAGCGATCGCCCCGGCGCACCGCGCGGGTCTTCAGTCTCGTGGTGTCGAGCCCGGTATTCGGTTCGGTGACGGCGAAGCAGGCGACGTCGTCGCGGCGAATGGCCGGCGGCAGCCAGCGCCGCTTCTGCTCGTCGCTGGCGAACACCACCACGGGATTGAGCCCGAAGATGCCGATGGCGATGGCCGCGAAGCCGGCATTGCCGGCACCGGATTCGGTGATGCACTGGGCCAGGATCGCCGCCTCGGTGATGCCCAGGCCGCTGCCGCCATAGTCCTCGGGCATGGCGATTCCCATCCAGCCGGCGTCCACCAGCGCCCGGCAGAATTCCTCGGGGAATTCCCCGTCCCTGTCGCGCTCCAGCCAGTACTGGTCGTCGAAGCGCTCCAGCAGGCGCAGCACGCTGTCGCGGATCTGCCGCTGTTCCTCCGTGAAGTCGAGATTCATGACCGTCCCTCCCGTTGATGGTCATCGTGAATTCCGCCGTTCAGCCCGCGCCCTCCGCGCAGGAAGGCCGTTCGGCCTCCTCGCCCGAAGGCAGCGGCGCCCGGCGGTCGGCGATCCAGGCCGCGATGTCGCCCCAGACCCGTTCGGCCTGCAGGTCGCGCAGCAACATGTGATAGCCCGCCGCATAGTGCACGAAGCGCGTATCCGGCGGCAGGCGGCAGAGCCGTTCGAGCACCGGTGCCTCGGGCAGGATCTCGTCGCGCTTGCCGAACAGCGCCAGCACCGGCGGGGATGCGGGCATCGACACGCCGTAGGCCGCGCCCATCAGGTTGGTCAGCCCGTAGACCGCGTCCACCCGGGTGCGCTTGATCACCAGCGGATCGCGGCCGAGCGCGCGCAGCATCGCGATATTGTCGCTGGGCTGGCGGTTCAGGCCGCTGCCGGTATCGGTGTTCCACGGCATGATATGGGCGGCGAGCCAGAGCGAGACGCGGAAGACCGGGTTCATCGAGCGCCCGCCCCAGACCGCAGGCGCGCTCAGGATCAGGCTGTCGGGGCGGATTCCGCCCTCGTCGCCCACCGCCAGCAGGGCCACGGCCCCGCCCATGCTGTTGCCCAGCAGATGCACCGGCAGACCGGGATGGCGCGCCGCGACCAGGGCGAACAGCGCGCGGGCGTCCGAGACCAGCGCCGCTTCGCCACCCCAGATCCCGGGCTCGGGCGCGCCGCCGAAGCCGCGCTGGTCGAAGGCATAGGTGAGAATGCCCGCATCCGCCCAGAATTCGGCGGCCTCGGCGATGAAGGCGGAATAGTCGTTGAAGCCGTGCAGCACCACCAGGACGGCCCGCGGCGGTCCCGGGGGCGCCCAGCGCCGAAGCGGCAGACGCACGCCGTCCGCGGTCACGAAGACGTCTTTCTCGATCGCGGGCGCGGCGGCGGGCGGGCCCAGTTGCTGCACCCGCGGCGTGCAGGCCGAAACCAGTACCGCCGCCAGAACGGCCGCAAGAACGGCCCGCAACAGGGCCGTCACGGCGTCGCCGGGGCGTCAGAACAGGTCGGCGATCCGCTCTCGCAGCGCCGGCAGAACCGTTTCGTCAAACCAGGGATTGCGCTTCTGCCAGCCCACCGTACGCCAGGAGGGATGCGGAAGTGGAAAATAAATTGGCCCATACTCTTCAAAATCGCGTACTGTCTCGGTCATGGTCCGTTGCCGGCGGGCCCCAAGATAGTAGTTTTGCGCATACTGGCCGACCAGTAGAATCAACCGGACCTTGGAGAACAGGGGAAGCAGACGCGCATGCCAGTTTTCCGCGCATTCCCGGCGCGGCGGAAGATCTCCGCCCTTCGGGTTGCGGCCCGGATAGCAGAAACCCATCGGCACGATGGCGATGCGTGTTTCGTCGTAGAACTGCCCGGGGGTGAGCGCGAGCCAGTCGCGCAGGCGTTCGCCGCTGGCATCGTCCCAGGGCACGCCGCTTTCGTGTACCCGCGTGCCCGGCGCCTGTCCGGCGATCAGCAGCCGGGCCTCCGCCGTCCCGCGCAGCACCGGCCGCGGTCCCAGTGGCAGTTCGGCCTCGCAGATCCGGCAGGCCCGTATCTCCCCCATCAGGGCGGTGAGTTCGCTCGACACGGCCCGTTCCCTCCCCGCAATCAGGCCCGACAGCCATGAGCCTGTCGCGGATCTTGATGATCGGCTGCGACGGCGCGGAAGTCCGCGCCTATCGCGGCTATCTGGATGACGACAGTTTCGCCATCGAACATTCTGCCACGGCCGAGGACGCGCTGGGCCAGCTCGACGATGTCTCGCCGCACGCGGTGCTGCTCGACTTCGACACGCCGGACATGGCCGGGATGGATATTCTCAGGCGTTTGCAGAAACGGCCCACCAAACTTCCCGTGATCGTCCTCGCCGCCAACGGCTCGGTCAAAAACGCGGTCGAGGCGATGCGGGCCGGCGCCACCGATTTCCTGGTCAAGCCGTTCGGCGGGGAACGCCTGCGCGTCACCCTGACGAACGCGGTGGAGCGCTACCGGCTGGAAAACATGGTGGCCTTCTACAAGCGCGAGAGCGAGGAGCTGAAATTCGGCGTCTTCGTCGGGCGCTGCGAGGCCATGCAGCGGGTCTACCGGGCGATCGAGCGGGCCGCCAGCAGCGCCGCCAGCGTCTTCGTCACCGGCGAAAGCGGCACCGGCAAGGAACTGGTGGCGCAGTCGGTGCACCGCCTGGGACCGCGCCGGCACCGGCCCTTCGTCGAGATCAACTGCGCCGCGATCCCGCGCGAACTGATCGAGAGCGAGCTGTTCGGCCATGTCCGCGGCGCCTTCCCCGGCGCCACCAGCAACCGCGCGGGCGCGGCCGGCCGCGCCGACGGCGGCACCCTGTTCCTCGACGAGATCGCCGAGATGGATGTCGACCTGCAGGCCAAGCTGCTGCGCTTCCTGCAGTCCGGGGCCTTCGTGCCGGTGGGCTCCAACAGCCTGCGCACGGTCGATGTCCGCATCGTCTGCGCCACCAACCAGGACCCGCTGGCCCGGGTGCGGCAGGGCCTGTTCCGCGAGGACCTGTACTACCGCCTGCACGTGCTGCCGATCGAGATGCCGCCGCTGCGCCTGCGCGGCAGCGATGTCGTGGACCTGGCCCAGCACGTGCTTCTGGAAGTCTCGCGCGAGGAAGGCCGCGAATTCCGGCGGCTGGCGCCCGACGTCCAGGCGGCCTTCGATTCCTATCCCTGGCCGGGCAATGTCCGCGAACTTCAGAACGTGATCCGCAACGCCGTGGTTCTGAACGACGGCGACACGCTCTCCCTGTCGATGCTGTCCGATGCCTTCCGGCGGGCGGCGCACCGCTCGGGCGCGCTCGACGGCCTGCCGGCCACGGTCGTCCCCGTCACGGTCCCGCCCCGCAACGGCGGCGCCCACGGTCTCGATGCCCGCCACGGCGTGCCGGCGGCGCGGCCCGCCGTCGCCGCGGACGGCGGCGGCGAGAGCGAGCCGGAGACGGTACGGCCGCTGCGCGAGGTCGTGAACGAGGCGATCGACGCGGCGATCGCCGCCTGCAACGGCAACATTCCGCGCGCCGCGGCCCTGCTGGAAGTCTCGCCCTCGACGATCTACCGCCGGCTGAAGTCGCAGAACGGCAAGGCGGGCCGCGTCAGCGCCCCGTGAATACCGGCGGACGCTTCTCGACGAAGGCGCGCACGCCCTCGCCGCGATCCTCCGAGGCGAAGACCCGCTCGTAGGCCTCCAGCTCGACCTCGCGCGCGGAAGCGAAATCCCGCTCCACCGAGGCGTTGAGCACGGCCTTCAGTTCGCGCAGCGCCACGGGGCTGTAGCCCGCCAGCCGCCGCGCCCGGATCATCGTCTCCTCGTACAGCGCCTCCGGCGCGACGACCTCGTTGGCGAGGCCCAGCGCCAGCGCCCGTTCGGCCGGGAAGCGCTCGCCCAGCAGGCAGATCGCCCGCGCGGTGCCCGGACCGATCAGGCGGTCGATCAGCACCGTGCCGCCGGTGCCCGGGAAGATGCCGAGGCGGATCTCGGGATAGCCGAACTCGGCCGTCCGCGAAGCGATGCGCACGTCGCAGGCCATGGCGATCAGCATGCCGCCGCCCAGCGCGTAGCCGTTGATCATGGCGATCAGCGGCTGCGGCTGCCGGCGCATGCGGTCGTAGAGCTGCATGCCGCGCCAGGAGCGCGCCTTGGCCTGCGCCGGCGTCATCGTCACCATCTGCTTGATGTCGGCGCCGGCGACGAAGGCCTTGTCGCCGGCGCCGGTCAGCACGATCACCCGCACCCCGTCATCGCTCTCGACGGTCGCCAGATAGTCCGCGAACTCATCGAAGACCGTATCGTTGAGCGCGTTCAGCGCGTCCGGCCGGTTGATCGTCACGCGGGCTATGCCGGCCTCCGGCCGGTCGATCAGCAGGGTCTCGTAGGTCACGCTCGCCTCGTCCTTGTTGCTCGTTTCCGGCCCGACTGTACGCGCTCGCCGCCGATGCTATAAGCGGCCAACGCATCAGACGGGGGACACGAGAGATGGGCGAGATGAAGAGCTACCGGGTGCCGGGCTACGGCGAACCGCTGGTCGAGATGGACGATCCCACGCCCGAGCCGCAGGGCCGCGAGGCCGTCGTGCGGATCACCGGCTGCGGCGTCTGCCATTCCGACCTGCACATCTGGGACGGGCATTTCGACCTGGGCGGCGGCAACAAGGTCGACCTGTCCCGCGCCCACAAGCTGCCGTTGACCATGGGCCACGAGATCACCGGCACCGTCGCGGCCCTCGGCCCCGAGGCTTCGGGCGTGGCCGTCGGCGATCCCGTCATCGTTTATCCCTGGATCGGCTGCGGCGACTGCGCCCACTGCAACGGCGGCGACGATCATTTCTGCGCCCGCCCGCGCGCGCTCGGCGTCAATCTCGACGGCGGCTATGCCGACCATGTCTTGGTGCCGGACGCGAAGTTCCTGTTTCCGATGGGCGATCTGCCGAGCGAGCTGGCCTGCACCTACGCCTGCTCCGGCCTGACCGCCTATTCCGCGCTGAAGAAGGTCGAGCCCCGCGCCCGCGGCGCCAGCCTGCTGCTGGTCGGCGCCGGCGGCGTCGGCTTCCAGGGCCTGACCATCGCCAGGGCGATCTTCCCGGACACGCAGATCATCGTCGCCGACATCGATCAGGCCAAGCGGGACGCCGCGATGGCGGCCGGCGCCGACCTGGCGGTCGATCCCGCCGATCCGGGCGCCCGCAAGGAACTGATGAAGGCGACCGGCGGCGGCCCGCAGGGCGCGGTCGATTTCGTCGGCTCGGACAAGTCGCTGGGCTTCGCCACCGGCGTGCTGGGCGCCGGCGGCATCGTCGCCGTGGTCGGCCTTTTCGGTGGCGCCATGCCGCTGAGCGTGCCGCTGCTGCCGCTCAAGCGGCTCACCATCTGCGGCTCCTATGTCGGCAGCCCGCAGGAGATGCGCGAGCTGATGGAACTGGTGGTCGCCGGCAAGGTGGCGCCACTGCCGGTGGCAACCCGGCCGATGGCGGAGGCCAACCAGACGCTGAACGACCTGCGCGACGGCAAGATCGTCGGCCGGGTCGTGCTGACGCCCTGAACGACGCTCAGGAACCGGCCGCGGGGCCACCGCCTCGCGGCACCCGCCGCGCCAGCGGCCAGCACAGGCAGAGCGCCAGTCCGGCGGGCAGCAGCATCCACAGGAAGGCGGTCCCGCTCCAGGCCTCGTAGAGCCGCCCGGCAAGCGCCATGCCGATCGCCGAGGCCGCGCCGCCGGCAACCGCCGCGGTCAGGCTCTGGGCCGTCGCCGCGGTGCCGGCCGGCGCCACCCGGACCAGCACCCGCATCGCCCCCAGGTGCGCCGCGCCGAAAGTAAGCCCGTGCAGGGCCTGCAGCGCGAACAGCACCGGCAAGCTCTCCGCGAAGGCGAGCCCGGCCCAGCGCGCCACGGCCCCCGCCGCCCCCAGCGCCAGCAGGCCAACGCCGCCAAGCCGCGCAACGAGCCAGCCGCCGGCAGCAAAGACCGCGATCTCCGCCACCACGCCGGTCGACCACAGCGCGCCGATCTCGCCGGCACTGTGGCCGAGCGCGCGCCAGTGGATCGAGGCGAAGGCGAGCAGCACCGCGTGGCTCGCCTGCAGGCCGGCGAGCATGGCCAGGAACAGGGCGAAGGTGCGATCGCCGAGCAGCCGCCGCCAGGCGCCGCGCGGCGGCCGGGACGGGCCGCGCACGCGGCGGCCGGGCAGACCGGCGACGGCGGCGAGGCCCGCGAGCGACAGGACGACAAGCAGCGCCGGGACCAGGGCGATGCCGTACCGGGCGACGATGAGACCGCCGAGGCTGGAGGCGGCGATGAAGGCGACCGAGCCCCACAGCCGGCTGCGCCCGTAGTCCAGTTCGCCGCGCGCTTCCGCCGCCATGGCCTCGCTCTGGCCGATCGGGATCAGCGCCTGGAAGGCGGTGAGCGTCACGACGGAGAGCAGCACGAGGGCGAACAGACCGTCGAACAGGACGAAACCGGCGAAACCCGCCGCGGTGACGGCGGCGAGCACGAGCATCACCGTCACCGGCCGGCCCGAACGGTCGGCGGCGTGGCCGATCAGCGGGCCGGCGGCGATCTTCACCCACAGGACGAGGGCCATCAGGTCGCCGATCGCCGGCGCGCTCAGCCCCTGGGCCTTCAGCCAGACGCTCCAGAACGGCATCTGGATGCCGACCGAGGCGAACACCATGGCGAAATAGAGCGCGAAACGCGGCGCGGCGGCCGGTTCGCCGTTCGGCGGCGCGCGCCACAAATTTCTAATCATCGTTCGAAAAATCGCCGCTATACTCGCCCAAGAGACCAATCCGGAACCGGGTTCCCCGGCCGAAACGCTTGCAGGAAGGACATGTTATGGGCGTCAACTACGAGGAAATCTACGATCAGTTCGACTTCGACCGGCCGGCCGAGCGGATCCTGCGGATCACCCTGAACAAGCCCGAGACCTACAATTCGCTGGACGCCGAGGGCCATCGGCAGATGACCTACATCTGGCGCGACATCGATCTCGACGAGGATCTTTCCGCCGTGATCCTGACCGGCAAGGGCAAGGCGTTCTCCTCCGGCGGCGATTTCGGCATGATCCGCAAGAACATCGACGACTACCAGGCCCGGGTCCGCGCCTGGAAGGAGGCCCGCGACCTCGTCTACAACATCATCAACTGCAACAAGCCGATCGTCTCGGCGATCAACGGCGTCGCGGTCGGCGCGGGCCTGGTCGCGGCCCTGCTCTCCGACATTCCCATCGCCGCGAAGTCGGCGAAGATCGTCGACGGCCACACCCGCCTCGGCGTCGCCGCGGGCGACCATGCGGTGATCAACTGGCCGCTGCTGTGCGGCATGGCCAAGGCGAAATACCTGCTGATGCTGTGCGAGCCGGTGAACGGCGAGCTGGCCGAGGAACTCGGCCTCGTGGCGCTCGCGGTCGAGGACGACGAGTTGCAGGACAAGGCGCTGGAAATCGCCCAGCGGCTGGCCGCCGGCGCGCCGAGCGCGATCCGCTGGACGAAATATGCGCTGAACAACTGGTACCGGATGATGGGGCCGTCCTACGACGCCTCGACGGCGCTGGAGATGCTGGGTTTCACCGGACCGGAAGTCGAAGAAGGCCTGAACTCGCACCTGGAGAAGCGCAAGCCGGTCTTCCCGCCCGAGTCCCCGGTCTGAGCGGGCCATGACCGACCTGCCGGAAGACCTGCGCGCGGCCCTCGGCCGGCGGATCAGGCAGTCCGACGTGGCGACGGCGGTGCCCGTGCGGGCGCTCGCCGTCACCCTCGAGCGCGACGAGCCCGAACCCGTCGCCGGCAGCGCGGTGCCGCCGGGCTGGCACGGCCTCTATTTCCTCGCCCTGTCGCCGCGCGCCGACCTGGGCGAGGACGGCCTGCCGACGGCCAGCCCGCTGTTGCCGGAAATGCCCTTCCCCCGGCGCATGTATGCCGGCGAGAACCTGCGCTTCCACCGGCCGATCCGGGTCGGCGATGAACTGACCATGGAGACGGAGCTTGCCGACATCACGCTGAAGACCGGCAGCACCGGACGACTCGCCTTCGTCACCACGCTGAGCCGGATCAGCGGCCCGGACGGGCTCTGCCTGGAAGAGGAAAAGCAGACGGTGTTCCGCGAGGAGACCCCGGCGGGCGCCGGCAACCGCGCGCCGCGGCACGAGGCGCCGCCGGAGGATATCGCCTTCGCGAAGACGGTCTCGATCGATATCGCCACCCTGTTCCGGTTCTCCGCCCTGACCTTCAATCCCCACCGCATCCACTACGACCGACCCTACGCCACCGGCGTGGAAGGCTATCCGGGCCTGGTGGTGCACGGCCCGCTGGTCTCGACCCTGCTGATCGACTTCGCGCGCGATCACAATCCCGGCCGGCGGATGCGGGACTACCGGATGCGCGCCCGCGCGCCGCTGTTCGACACCGCGCCCTTCCGGCTCGCGGGCCGGCCCGCGGCCGACGGGTCGGGCATCGAGGTCTGGGCGCTGACCCCGGAAGGCACGGTGGCGATGCAGGCGGTCGCGAGCTTCGAGGATTGACGCCGGCACGAGCGCGGGCGGATCATGCCTGTCGCGATGCTTCGCCTGCTCTCCGCCGCCCTCGCGACGGGCCTGGCCCTGCTCGAGGCAGGACCGGTGGCGGCGGCCTGCGCCTTTCAGGTCACGGCCCGCGCGGTCGGACCGATCAGCGCCGCCATGCCGTTCGACACGAAGGCCCTGAAGATCCGCCTGCCCCACTGCGAGATCCGGCACGGCCGCGACAGCACCGAGGGTGAGCCCGCCGACGTCATCACCGTGCACGCGGGCCAGACCCACCTGCTCACCCTGTGGCCCGACGGCAAGGGCGGCATCTTCAGCGTGATCGTCGAGAGCCCGTCGGTGCGCAACGCGCTGGGCCCCGGTCCCGGGCGCAGCTTCGAGGAGATCCGGCGACGCTACGGCATCGGCGAATGCGATCCGGGCCTGGAGGATTTCGCCGGCACCGTGATCTGCGCCGACGAAAGGGCCGCGAACATCGTCTACATCTTCACCGGACAGTGGGACGGTCCCGACGGCGCCCTGCCGCCGCGCAGCGTGCTGCAGCACTGGCTGCTCAACCGCGTGGTCTGGACCCCGCCGCGCTGAGGACGGATCGGGCTCAGGCCTCGCCGTAGCGCGCGATGATCTCCCGCCAGGCCAGCGCGTCCTCGGGCGAGGCGATCGCCCGCTTCAGGCCGGCCATCGCGGAAACCGGCACCAGCACGCGATCGACGCCGAGCTTGCGGTACTCCTCGAGGGTCTCGAGATCGTCGGGCAGGCTGACCGAGATCTCCAGCGCCTGCGGATCGCGACCGGCCTCGGCCGCGGTTTCGCGGGCCAGCGCGATCAGTTCGGCCGGGGCCTCGCGGGCCGGGAAGAAGCCGTCGCCCAGCCGACCGGCCCGGCGCGCGGCCGCCCGGGAATGCCCGCCGACGATGATCGGCACGCTGCCGCGCACCGGCTGCGGGCGGCAGTAGAGCGGCGCGAAGCGGACGAACTCGCCCTCGAACTGCGGACGTTCCTCGGACCAGAGCACCCGCATCGCCCTGATATATTCGTCCGTGCGCGGACCGCGCTCGGCGAAACTGGCGCCCAGCGCGTCGAATTCCTCTTTCAGCCAGCCGACGCCGATGCCCAGCAGGATGCGGCCGCCCGAGAGATGATCGAGCGTGGCGATCTGCTTGGCGGCGATCACCGGGTTGTGCTGCGGCAGGATCAGAATGCCGGTGCCCAGCTTCAGCCGGGTCGTCGCGGCCGCGACATAGGCCATCCAGATCAGCGGATCGGGCAGCGGGAAGTCCTCGACGCCGCCGGCCATCTTGCCGTCCTCGGCATAGGGATAGGCCGACGCATAGCCCGCCGGCACGACGGTGTGCTCCACCGTCCAGGCGGATTCGAAACCCGCCTCCTCGCCCGCCTGCGCCAGCGCGACCGCCTGCGCCGGATCGCAATAGCGCCCGGTGTTGCAGTAGCGCAGGCCGAACTTCACGGTTCGATCGCGAGCGAGGGCCAGTTCGAGGCCGACATCATGTGCGCGTAGATCAGCGGCAGCCAGCCCTTGCGTCGCCAGTCGAGGAAGGTCTCGTCGTCCAGCGCGTTCATCTTTTCCGGATCGATGATGCGGAAGCCGCCGACCCGCTGGCCGGCCTCCTCGCCCTGCTTCAGCGCCGCGACCCGCTCGACCAGCATGCCGCGCGCCGACAGCGCCTCGCCCATCGCCCGGGTGGCGGCGTGCTGGCGCTGGTAGGCGGTGCAGAACTGCAGGGCCCGGTTGGTGTAGTCCGTCGGCTCGCCGCCCTTGTCGAACAGCGGCTCGCCGTCGCCCTCGACGACATAGGGCGAGCCCTCGTCGATGCACAGCGTCAGCCGGTCGTTGCCGCGGTCCTCGAAGAAGATGAAGGGAAAGCGCCGGATATAGGCCGGGATGTAGGCGCCGTTGCGCCATTCGCCCTCGCCGTTGACCATCGCGTTGCGCTGGTTCTCGAGGCCGAGCACGGCGACCGGCATGGCCGGGTCGTTGGCCGAGAAGACGATGGGATAGAACTTGGCCACCTGGGGAAACTCGATGGCGTTGATGGCGACCGAATTGGTGCCGGCGGCGAATGCGTAACCCTCGGTCGGCTTGACCCCGTACTTCGCGTGGCGATTGCGATCGAGCGGCACCGGCCGGTTGTAGAACAGCGGTCCCTGCCGGGGCGCCGCGGCGGCGGCAGGCGCGTCATCGCCGCGAATGGTGTCATCTGACATTCGGATCCCCCACGAGAGTCACAGGATTGAACGTGATTCTTGCCCCTGCGGCACGTTATGCAAACGCCGGGCCGAGGTCACGAAGATTTCAGTCGACCACGCGCAGCAGCACCAGCCGACCGTCCCGGTCGAGCTCGGCGACCGTCAGTTCGGCCGCCAGCAGGGTTTCCTCGACGGCGATCGCCAGCGTGCCGCTGACCGGCCGCGGCGCCTGTTTGGCCGCCGCCCGCCAGAGCCGGCGGTAGCCGGTGCGGGCCGCCGGCGCGACGAGTGAGAGCACGTCGGAGGCTTCGACGGTGAGGTCCAGCCAGCGCGGATTGGCGGTGACGATGTCGCCGCTGGCCCGGGTCAGGGCCGCCGGCAGCGGCAGCACGGCAAGCAGCGCCGGCAGGGCGCCGATGCCGCTGGCCACTTCCGCCTCCTCGGCCCGGGCGGCGGCGTCGCGGAAGGCGGAGACCCGCAGGTGCGAGGTGAAGTTCTCGTCCTTGCCGATCTGCTCGGAGAGCAGTTCCAGCAGGGTCGAGAGCGAGACCCCGTCGCGCTTCGCCCACTGGCGCAGATAGCCCCAGAAGTCGTCCTCGATCCGGACCGAGGTGACATGCTCCCCGATACGCACGGAACGACGCTTCATCGTCATGGGTCAGGCGCTCGTCCAGTCGATGCGGTGGCGCAGCGGGAACGGGCCCAGCGCCGCCGTGACGGCGTCCCGCGCGGCCGCCTCGGCGTCCGCCGGCCCGGAAACGGCGATCCGCGCCAGGGTGCCGTGCACCTCGTCCTTGCCCACCGCGACCGCGATCTTGACGCCGTGGGTCTCGGCCAGCGGCGCCAGCACCTCGGCGAAGACCCGCCGCGCGCTGTCCCAGCGCAGTTCCGGCTTGAACACCTTGCCGACCCCGGTCAGCGGCATCGCCTCGGTCAGGAAGATGTTCACCGGGTTGGCCGCGCGCTCGGGAATGCGCTCGCGGGCGAAGGCCTGCAGTTCCCCGGCATCGGCCTGCTGGCCGGGGCGGAGCTGGACATAGGCGACCGGCAGCTCGCCGGCGTAGGAATCCGGCTTGCCGACCGCCGCGGCGATCTCGACGGCGGGATGCTGGTGCAGCACCTCCTCGATCATGCCGGGATCGATGTTGTGGCCGCCGCGGATGATCAGGTCCTTGATCCGGCCCACGAGGGTCAGCACGCCCTCGGCGTCGATGCGGCCGAGATCGCCGGAATTGAGCCAGCCGTCGGCGGTGAAGGCGCCCTCGTTGTGGCGCGCCTGCACGTAGCCCGTCATCACCATCGGCCCGCGCATCAGCACCGCGCCGATCTCGTCGGGACCGCATTCGCGCACCACCTCGCCGGCCTCGTCCAGCTCGGCGGTGATCAGTTCCATGTAGGGCACGCGCAGGCCGACGGCGCCGATCATCAGCCGCCCGTCGCGCGGCGGCAGGGTGGAATAGGTCGTCACCTCGGTCATGCCGTAACCTTCCAGCACCGGCCCGCCGATCATCTTCGCGAAGGCCTTGCCGATCTCCTCCGGGCAGGTCGAGCCGCCGGTGACGCAGAGCCGCAGCGAGGAAATGTCGGCATTGCCCGGCGGGATGTTGAGCAGCGCCCCCAGCACGGTGGGCACGCCGCCGGTGATCGTCGCCTTGCAATTGTGCAGCACGTGCCAGAAGTCGCGCACGAAGCCGGGGTCGCGGAAGCCGGCGGGCGAGCCGACGACGACGCAGGAGCCCAGCGACAGCGGCACCACGCCGCCGATGATCGAGCCGCCGATATGGAACAGCGGCAGGCCGACCAGCATCACGTCGTCGGGCCGGTAGCCGATCATCGCGCCCGTGGAACAGATCGCGGCGGTCTGCATGCGGTGGGTGTGCCGCGCCAGCTTCGGCGTCCCGGTGGTACCGCCGGTATGGTAGTAGGCGGCGACATCGTCGGTATCGATCCGCCGGCCGGCGGTGAAGCGGTCGGCCGGCTGCTCCGCGATCGCCTCGCGGAACGAGAGGATGTCGTTCTCCGGATCGGCCGCGCCGCCGACCACCAGGATGGTCTCCAGCGAGGGCACGTGTTCGCGCGCCGCCAGCGCCTTCTCCCAGAACCCGCTGCCGCTCTCGGGCCCGTCCACCACCAGCACCCGGGTGCCCGCGGCGTCCAGGATCTCGGCGATCTGCGATACCTCGAGCAGCGGGTTGATGGCGTTGACGATGCCCGCGGCGGGACCGGCGAACAGCAGCAGGTAGGCCTCGGGCAGCATCGGCAGCATGAAGGAGACGGTATCGCCCGGTCCCATGCCGAGGCTCGAAAGCAGGTTCGCCGTCTGCCGCACCCGGGCCAGGAAGTCGCCGTAGGTCAGCGTGGAGAGTTCGCCCGTGGGATCGCCCGGCGGCGCCCAGCGCAGCGCCGGCGCGTCGGGCTGCGCGTCGGCCGTCTCGACCAGCCAGTCGACGATGTTGCCGTGCCGCAGCCGTTCGGCCAGCGGCACCTGCTCGTAGGCCTCGATATCCGCGGCGTTGCGGATTGCCGGATACGCCATGCGCTCCGTCCCCCTGTTCCCGGACGCCCTATTCCCTGACGCCATGCGGCCGCCCCGCGGCGGCCGATCCCCTGCCGTGCCCCGACCGCCCGGACCCCCGTCCCGACAGCTGAAAAATGCACTATGGTCCGGCGATCATATCACGCCGCATCGGCGACGGAGGGTATCAATGTTGAAGATCTGGGGCCGGAACAACTCGGTGAACGTGCAGAAGGTGATGTGGCTGGTGGGCGAACTCGGGCTCGCGCACGAACGCATCGACGCCGGCCTGCAGTACGGCCTGAACACCGAGGACTGGTACCTCGCGATGAACCCCAACGGTCGCGTGCCGGTGATCGACGATGGCGGCACGGTACTGTGGGAGAGCCATTCGATCGTCCGCTATCTCGCCGCCCGGCACGCTTCGGGAACCTGGTATCCCGAGGATCCGGCGATGCGGGCGCAGTCGGAAAAGTGGATGGACTGGAACCTCTCGATGCTGCAGGCGCCGATGACCGTGGTGTTCTGGCAGCTCGTGCGCACGCCGGAGGCCGAGCGCAACATGGCGGCGGTGGAAAGCAACCTGGAAGCCGCAAACAGGCTGTGGACGCTGTTCGACGGCGCCATGGCCGGCCGCGACTTCGTCGGCGGCGCCGCGCCCGACGTGGGCGACATCCCGATGGGCGCGATGGCCTACCGCTGGCTCAACATGGAGATCGAGCGGCCCGACGTGCCCAACATCCGCGCCTGGTACGACCGCCTCGCCGACCGGCCGGCCTACCGCGAGCACGTGATGTTGCCGATCACCTGAGGACAGTGCGGCCGGCAGCCCGGCAGGTAGCCATGCCGGCGCCTCGAAACGCGCCGGACTAGGCCGAAAACCGGTGGTTCCGGTTGAAGCCGCGCGGGGCCAGGCGGCCGGCGTTGCCGCGCTTGCCGAGCCAGTCGGCGACGTCCTCGATGCGATGCTCGCCCCGGCCCGAGCGCCAGGGCAGGCCGTCGGCGAGGTCGAAGGTGGTGACGTCCGAGAGGCCGCCGTCCTTGTAGCGCTGCAGGGTGACGCCGCGGCCGCGACTCATCTCGCCGATCTCGGCGACCGGGAAGCAGACGATCTTGTGGTTCTCGCCGATCACCGCGGCATGGTCGCCGGCGACGATCGCGAAGGCCGCGGCCTCCACGTCGCCCTTGACGTTCAGCACCTGCTTGCCCGCCTTCGTCTGGGCCACCACGTCGGCCTCGGGCACGACGAAGCCGCGCCCGTCGCTGGCCGCCACCAAGAAGCGGCGGCCGGCCTCGGGCTCGTGGATCAGCATGGTGACGATGTCGGCATCGTTCGGCAGGTCGCACAGCAGGCGCACCGGTTCGCCATGGCCGCGCCCGCCCGGCAGCCGGTCGCAGGGCAGCGTGTAGAAGCGGCCGTTGGTGGCGAAGACGATCAGCTTGTCGGTGGTCTGGGCATGCAGCCAGAAACGGCCCTTGTCGCCGTCGCGGTACTTCACGTCGTGGCCGTCGGCGACATGGCCCCGCAGCGCCCTGAGCCAGCCGCGGTCGGAACAGACGATGGTGATCGGCTCCTTCTCGACCAGGCTCTCGGGCGGCGCGACGTCCTCGGTCGGCGGCTCGGCGATCTCGGTGCGCCGGGCATCGCCGAAGGCCTTGCGGATCGCCTTGATCTCGTCGGCGATCACGCCCCAGCGGCGCTTCTCGTCGCCCAGCAGGTCCTCCAGGTCCTCGCGCTCGGCGAGCAGCGCCTCGTGCTCCTTGCGGATCTCCATCTCCTCCAGCCGACGCAGGGCGCGCAGGCGCATGTTGAGGATCGCCTCGGCCTGGTTGTCGGTCAGCGAGAAGGTCTCGATCAGGACCGCCTTGGGATGGTCCTCCTCGCGGATGATGCGGATCACCTCGTCCAGGTTGAGGTAGCAGACGAGGTAGCCTTCCAGGATCTCCAGCCGCTTTGCGATCTGCTCGAGCCGGAAGGTCGAGCGGCGCACCAGCACCTCGTGACGGTGATCGAGAAAGGCCTGCAGCGCCTCGCGCAGGTTCATCACCCGGGGCGCGCGGTCGGCGCCCAGCACGTTGAGGTTGAGGCCGAAGCGGATCTCCAGGTCGGTCAGCCGGAACAGGTGCTCCATCAGCACCGCGGCCTCGACATTGCCCGAGCGCGGCTCCAGCACGAGGCGGACATCCTCGGCGGATTCGTCCCGCACGTCCGCCAGCAGCGGCAGTTTCCGCGCCGCCAGCAGGTCGGCGATCTTCTCTACCACCCGCGCCTTGGGCACCTGGTAGGGGATCTCGGTGACCACGATCACGTAGGTGCCGCGCTTGCCCTTCTCGATCTCCCAGCGCGCCCGCAGGCGAAAGCTGCCGCGGCCGGTGGCGTAGGCCTCGCGGATGCTCTCGGGCGCCTCGACCAGCACGCCGCCGGTCGGAAAGTCTGGCCCGGGGATGTAGCCCACCAGGGTGTCGACACCGACATTCCCCTCCCCGCCCTTCTTCTTCAGGTTGGCGATGTGCAGCAGGGCCTGGCAGAGCTCGTCGGCATTGTGCGGCGGAATGCTGGTCGCCATGCCCACGGCGATGCCCTGGGCGCCGTTCGCCAGCAGGTTCGGAAAGGCCGCCGGCAGCACCTCCGGCTCGGCGTCCTCGCCGTCGTAGGTGTCGCGGAAATCGACGGTGTCGAGATCGATGCCTTCCAGCAGGGCCTCGGCGATGCGGGTCAGGCGCGCCTCGGTGTAGCGCATCGCCGC
>JBGTSP010000072.1:0-16452 GCA_041940205.1 Alphaproteobacteria bacterium | reverse complement strand
CCCGCGGTAGATTTCCGTGTGGCCCTTCTGGCGTCCGAAGCCCTTGACCTCGGTGACCGTCAGGCCTTCGACCCCCAGCCCGGTCAGCGCTTCGCGCACCGAATCGAGCTTGAAGGGTTTGATGATGGCCATCACGAGTTTCATCGTGCGCACCCCTCTTCTTGAAAACACGCGAGCGCGGACAGCGCCCGGTTGCGCTGCACAATTCAAGCGCCGTGCCGGACTCGCCTGGCTGGTGTTAAGGCCTTGGTATTGTTTGTTAAACGGGAACGGCGTCGGGCCGGGCCGGATCGCCGTCCGTCCAAATTTGCCGATTATTTGTGCAACAAAGCCAGTTTGGCGCTTGATTGCCTATTTATTCAGCAAAAGCAGCTTCGGCCGCGGCAGCAAGGCGGAGAACGGCGCCGTCGCGCCCCGCCGCCATCGCAACGAGCAGGCCGGACGGCAGCGCGCCCTCCAGGCGGACCGGCAGGGTCACGCCGCAGGTCTCCAGCAGGTTTCCGAGCCTGGTATTGCGGGTCAGGGCGAGATTGGCCTCGTTGTAGGCCGCTTCATCGGCCTCGAGGGGCGCAATCGGCGGGGCGATGCGCGGGCAGGTCGGCATGATGACGGCGTCGAAACCGGCCAGGCGGTGGTGAAACCGACGGCTCAGGGCCCTGAGGCCGTGCCGGATCTCTTCCTCGTCGATCGCGCTCAGCGCGAGCGCCTGGTCGAAGCGCTCCTTGATCCGCGGATACATCGCCCCGCCCCTGTCCGCGAGCGTCTCGCGCCAGAGCGCCCAGCCTTCCGCCGAGATCATGTTGCCGCAACGGGCGACGAGGTCGAAGGCGGCCTGGAATTCGGGTACCGGCTCCTCGACGATCACCGCGCCGGCCGCGCGCAGCCGGTGCAGGGCGAAATCCATGGCCGCCGCGACCGTGTCGTCCAACGCATCGAAGACGATGGTCCGCGGCGCCAGCAGGCGCCGTCCCGCAAGCGAACTGCCCGCAAGGTCCCAGTCCGTGCGATCCATCAGCACGGCGCTGATCGCTGCCGCATCGGCGACCGAGCGGGTGAGCGGGCCCAGCGTGTCGAAGCTCGGGCTGAGCGGCAGAATGCCGTCCAGCGGGATCGCGCCATGGCTGGTCTTGTGGCCCACCAGGCCGTTGAGGGCGGCGGGGATCCTGACCGATCCGCCGGTATCGCTGCCGATTCCGGCCGCCGCCAGGCCGGCGGCGACGGCGACGCCGGTGCCCGAGGAGGATCCCCCGGGCACCCGCGCGACCGCCTCGTCGGCGGCGTTCGCCGGTGTGCCGAAGGTCGGATTGATGCCGAGACCGGAATAGGCGAACTCGCTCAGGTTGGTCTTGCCGAGACAGACGAGCCCGGCAAGGCCGGCCCGGCGCAGGGCCAGCGCGTCGCGATCGGGAACCCGCTCGCGCAATATTGCCGATGCGAAGGTGGTGGCGATGCCCGCGGTATCGGTCAGGTCCTTCCAGGCGATCGGCACGCCGTCCAGGCGGTGGCGACGCCGGCCCGCCCGGGCTCGTGCGCCGGCGGCGTCCGCTTCCGCGCGCGCCCGCGCCGCGGTCACCGTGATGTAGACGTGATCGTCGGGATGCCCGGCAGCGATGCGTTCGAGGAAATGCTCGGTCAGCGCGCGCGGGTCGACGGTGCCGGCGGCGATGGTGTCGCCAAGCGCGCAGGCCGTCAGGTCGTGCCAGTTTGCGGTCATGGCCGGACGGTAGCGTGCAAGGGTCGCATGGACAATCGCGCCGCGCCCGCCATAGTGCGGGCATGGCGGACGATCGGACACAGCGGGCGGACGTGATCGTCGCCGGAGGCGGCATGATCGGCCTGTCGATGGCGGTGGCGCTGGCCGAGGGCGGCTTCGAGGTGATCGTCGTCGACGCCAACAGGCCGGGCGACCTGCGGTTGCCCGCCTATGACGGCCGGGTCACGTCACTGACCTGGGGCGCCCAGGCGATGTACCGGACCCTGGGGGTCTGGCCGGACATGGCCGAGAGCGCGGCCCCCATCGCCGAAATCCGGGTCAGCGACGACGGGGCGCCGTTTTTCCTGCATTTCGACCATCGCGATGTCGGCGATCGCCCGTTCGGCTTCATGGTCGAGAACCGGCATATCCGCATCGCCCTGCAGGCGGCGGTCGCGCGGTCGCCGCGAATCCGCCTGATGGCCCCGGAAACGGTGGTGTCGACGTCGGCGCATACGGCCGGTCGCGAGGTCCGGCTGGCGTCCGGCGCGGTGCTGGCGGCGCCGCTGCTGGTCGCCGCCGACGGCCGAAACTCCGCCCTGCGCGCGGGCGCCGGCATCCGCTGCCTGTCCTGGCGCTATCCGCAGGACGCCATCGTCTGCACCGCGACGCATCCGCTGGCACACGAGAACGTGGCCTGCGAGCATTTCCTGCCGGGCGGGCCCTTTGCCATCCTGCCGATGCGGGGAAAGCGCTCGGCGATCGTCTGGTCGGACCGCACCGCGACGGTGGATGCGGCGCTGGCCTACGAACCCGAGGCGTTCGCGGCGGCGCTGAACCGGCGGGCCGGCGACAGCCTGGGCTGGCTCGCGCCGGAGGCGCGGCGCTGGCGTTTTCCGCTCGGCCTGCAGAACGCCGAACGCTATGTCGATGACCGGCTTGCCCTGATCGGCGACGCCGCCCATGCGATGCACCCGATTGCCGGCCAGGGTCTCAATCTCGGTCTGCGCGACGTGGCCTGCCTTGCCGAGCTGCTGGTGGATGCCGCCCGTCTCGGCCGCGATATCGGCGATCCGGCCCTGCTGGCGCGGTTCCAGCGCTGGCGGCGCTTCGACGCCCTCAGCATGCTGGTGATGACCGACGGCCTGACCCGGCTGTTTTCCAACCGCAATCCGCTGTTGCGCCGGATCCGTGGTGGCGGACTCGGCCTGGTCAACGGCCTGCCGCCGCTCAAGCGATTCTTCGAGCGACGGGCCGCGGCGATGAGTGGCGACCTGCCGCGCCTCGTCCGTGGCGAGGCGCTGTAGCCGGCGGAGCCCGCCGGTTCAGGAGTCCCGGCTCAGGCCGGCCTGTTCCAGAGCCCGCAGATAGCGGGCCCAGATCTCGTTCCGGCGACTGCCCAGTTCGTGCAGATAGGCCCAGGTGAAGAGCCCGGTATCGTGCCCGTCATCGAACAGGATGCGCACGGCATAGTTGCCCACCGCCTCCATGTCGCGAATGGCGACTGTCCGCTTGCCGGCGACGGTGATCTTGCCGCCGCCATGGCCCTGCACTTCGGCGCTCGGGCTCTCGACCCGCAGCAGCTCGGCGGGCAGATCGAAGGTCGTGGCGTCGGAGAAACTGATGCGCAACTGCCGGCCGTCCTCCCGGACCCGCAATTCCTCGGGCCAGGGCGCGTTCATGCGTCGTCCAGGCGGCGGGCCTCGTCCACCAGCATGATCGGGATGCCGTCGCGGATCGGAAAGGCGAGGCCGGCCTGCACACTGACCAGTTCGCCACTCCCGGGCGCATATTCCAGCGGGCCCTTGGTCAGCGGACAGACCAGGATCTCCAGCAGGCGGGGATCGATCCCGCCGGCATCGGCCGTCTCGTCGTTCTCCTCGGGCGGATCGGATTCTGGAGGCGTCATGGTCGCGGGTTCCCGGGTCTCAATGCTTGGTAGGACCGGGAAACGGGATCACCCGACCCGGTTCGCGGGTCGCGGGATCGCCGCCGGTCTGCAGTAGGGCCGAAAGCGTGCGGTAGCGCTCGCGCACCGTCGCGGCTTCCAGTAGGGCTTGCTTTTCCGCGGTTTCCAGGGGACAAACCATGCCCACATAATCGACCAGGCGGGAGTCGGGCAGGGCCGAAAGGGCCTTCTCGTCCAGGGTGATGCTGCGCTGCTCGAGGTAGGATCGCAAGCGGGCGATCAGATCGGCGATATCGAGGTCATCGCCCGAGCTGTCCCCTGCGAGGTCCCCGGCATAGTCGCCATAATCGGCCTCGACCTGCCGGTACGGCGTATCGACCTCGAGCTCGCGGGCAATGCGAAACCGGCTGGTGCCGGTCAGCACGATCAGGTAGCGGCCGTCGTCGGTCTCCTGCAGCGACGTGATCCGGCCGACGCAGCCGACGTCGAACAGACGGGCGCCGTCGCCGGAATCCTCGCGCGGCTGGATCATGCCGATCGACCAGGCCTCCGCCATCGCCGCGCGCACCATCGCCAGATAGCGCGGCTCGAAGATGTTCAGCGGCAGCCGTGCCCGCGGCAGCAGCAGGGCGCCCGGCAGGGGAAAGATCGGCAATCTCGCGGGCGGTTCGAGGCCCGGGGCCCGATCGTGACTGTCGGTCATCCGCGCGCCCGCCGCCGGCTCAGGAAAACAGGATCGAGCTGAGCCTCCGGCGCGAAGCCGCGGTCAGCGGATCGGCGGCGCCGAATGCCTCGAACAGTTGCAGCAGCTGCTTGCGCGCCGCCTCGTCGTTCCACGCCCGATCGCGCTGGATGCTCTCGAGCAGCTGGTCGACGGCCTCTTCCCGGCGGCCCGCCGCGACCAGCAGGGTCGACAGCTCGATCCGCGCCGCGTGGTCGTTCGGGTCCGCCTCGATCCGGGCCTGCAGGGGCGCCGCGTCTTCCAGGTCGCCGGCCGAATCGAGCAGGTCGAGCGCGGCCTGGGCGCTGGAGACGGCGGGATGGTCGCGGGCCGCATCGGGGACCTGCTGCAGCACCTCGCGCGCCCGTTCCGTGTCCTCCAGCTTGAGGAAGACCTGGGCCATGCCGCCCATCGCGGCGGCATTTTCGGGTTCGGCCTGCAGGATCTGCGCGAACAGCCGGCCGGCATCCTCGGCCTGGCCGGCGGCCAGCAGTTCCTCGGCCTGCTCCAGCGCCTGTTCCACCGGGCTCGGGCCCTGGTCGCCGGTCAGCCGCTTGATGAATTCCTTGATCTGGCTTTCCGGCAGGGCTCCGACGAAGCCGTCCACCGGTCGACCGTCCTTGAAGGCATAGACCGCCGGGATCGACTGGATCCGCATCTGGCCGGCCAGCGCCTGGTTCTCGTCGATGTTGATCTTCACCAGCTTGACCGCGCCGCGGGCATCGCGGACGGCCTTCTCGATGATCGGTCCAAGGGTCTTGCAGGGGCCGCACCAGGGCGCCCAGAAGTCGACGATGACCGGCACCTCGGCGCTGGCATCGATGACGTCGGCCGCGAAGCCCTGGGTATCGGTGTCCTTGACCAGATCCGGTGGGCTCGCACCGGCGTCGGAAAGCAGGCTGTTCATGATCGGAGCGTTCCTTGTTCCCCATCTGCGGCCAATGTAGGCCGGACGGGCTCAGAGTTCCACGATACGCGGCGAGTGACCGCAGGCTTCGATGAAGCGCACCAGGTCATCGGGCCCGATCGCGCAGGTCATGGTGTTGACCAGGGGGTGGAAATTCAGCAGCGCGTGGTCGAACAGCGCGGCCTGCAGCACCACCTCGACCCGCTGCGTGCCGTCGTTGATCAGCGCAAACGGCGTCACCGAGCCCGGCCGCACGCCGAGAAACTCCATCAGCCGGTCCGGGCTGCCGAAGGACAGCCGGTCGGACCCGATCCGTTCGGGCAGCGCCTTCAGGTCGACAGCGAGGTCCTCCAGCGTCACGAGCAGCCAGTTCCGCTTCCTGCGGTCGCGCAGATAGAGATTCTTGCAATGGCCGCCGGGAAGGCTGCCGCGCAGCGCCTTGCTTTCCTCGACCGTGTGCAGCGGCGGATGCTCGTGCGTCGTCACCGCGATCTCGAGCGCAGCCAGTCTGTCGAACAGGTCCTTGGGGGTGGCGGGCATGGCGGCTCCGGCGGGCTGGGCTGCCGCCCTCCTAGAACAAATCGGCACGCAACCGAAACGGAATCTGCCGCGTCCCGGCGGCACGCGATTTTTCTTCTTCCCCGGTCTTGCCAGAGGGTTCCGCTATCGTGTAGATGCGCGCGTCTGGACCGGCAAGCCGGTCCGTCCATGCGGGCGTAGCTCAGGGGTCGTGAGTTCGAATCTCATCGCCCGCTCCAGTTTCCAAAAAACGGTCCGGCTTTCGCCGGGCCGTTTTCTTTTGCGCAAGACCACCGCTTCCGCATCGTTTCCGGTATCCGCCGCTCCCGGACGCCGCCAGGGCACCGGGACGGACTGTCCGGCCGTCTCCGTTCCCCTGGTAGGTCCCTTTCAGGGCGTTGTCGGTTGCGTGCTGTCGGATCTTGCGGGCCTACCGCGCAGGAAGGGCCGGAAATCCGGGAGGGCGAACCCCCGGGAGGGCCCAGAATCCACCAGTCCGACCGCCCGCCGATGCGTCGAGGGCTCCTTTCCGGATGTCTGCTGATCGAAGAAATCGATGCACGATATAACAGGTTTTGGTCAGAAACAGGGAAAAACCACCGGTCGGGCCGCTGCTGCACGTCCGTTCCCGGGGAAGGCCCTGCGGTTGCGAGGCCTGACGGGCCCCCGCCCGGTCGCATTCCCGCTCTGAATCACCCTGAAAGGCGCCCTACTTTCGCTCTCGCACGAAATCGCGGCCGTGTAGGGCCCGCGTTTTCGCTCCCGCCGTCGCCGGCCGGGGTGTCAGTCGGGCGAGATCGTCGCGCTGGATATCCGGATCAGAAATTTTCCCTTGTATTTTCGGTAAGTTAAACAAAAATTTCCGTTGAATCGGAAATTTGCGACAGGGTCGAGGGGCGCCCGGCAAGGTTGCCGGGGCGGCCCTCGAGGTCTGGCCAGGTCGGCCCGGCCGCCGATGCCGGGACCCGGAACGGTCGTCCGGGAGGGCCGGACGAGGTCCGCGGGCCGGTCGGTAGGCCACATCCGGGAGGACTTGTGCCGTTGCGACCCGGTCGAACCGGGTGCGACCGGGCATACGCCCTCGCGTATGCCCGGACGATGGCGCCGAGGGATCGTAATCGATTGTTTCCATGGATCTCTTTTTCCCAGTGATTCACCGGGGCACAGGCGGGAATGACCGGGGGCCATACGGTACGGTCGCCCGAAACCGCGCTCTCGGGCTCAGGCGCGGTCCCAGTAGGGCTCCTGTCCGAAGCGTTCGCGGCAGAAAGCGATGAAGGCGGCCGTCCGGGCAGGCAGGTAGGGATTGGGCGGATGCACGGCCTGGATGTCCAGCACCGGCGGACCGTAGGGCTCGAGCAGCGCGACCAGGGTGCCGCCACGCAGGTCGTCGCCGACGATGAAGGTCGGCAGGGTGGTGATCCCGACCCCGCTCAGGGCGGCCTGGCGAAGGGCGTCACCGTTGTTGCTGGAGAGCGATCCGGACAGTCGCAGGCCGCTGCCGCCGCCGTCGCGGAAGCGCCACTGGGCCTGCGCCGGAATCTGGCTGTAGTGCAGGCAGTTGTGGGCGGCGAGGTCGGCCGGTGAGCCCGGTCGGCCATGGCGTTCCAGATATCCCGGGCTGGCGCAGACGACGATCCGGGCCGGCCCCAGATAGGTGCTCTCCAGCGTCGGGTCGGCGCCGCTGGTGATGCGGATGGCAAGATCGCTGCCGTCGTCGATCAGGTCGACGACCTGGTCGCGCAGGTCGAGCTCGATGTCGATGTCCGGATAGCGGGCGATGAACGCGCCCAGGGCGGGCGCCAGGTGCAGGTGGCCGAAGCTCATCGGCGCCTGTACCCGCAGCCGTCCCCGGGGCTGTTCGTTGCCCGATGCCAGCCGCTCCTCGCCCGCGGCGACCTCCTCAACCAAATGTGATGCCCATTCGAAACACTCCCGACCGGCGCCGGTGAGGCTGAGCTTGCGCGTCGTGCGATGCAGCAGTCGCAGTCCGAGATGGGCCTCGAGCTCGCTGATTCGCCGACTAACCGCAGATTTCGGCAGATTCAGCTGCTTCGCGGCGGCCGTGAAGCCGGCCTGCTCGACGACGCAGACGAAGGTTTCCAGGGCACTGAGCCGATCCATGACCTCTGTTCTCCATTGCAGAACAATCTGATCGCAATGTCGTGGATTGTGTACAACGAGGGAAGCTGAAACCTTTCAGCACACCACTGGAAGCGGGGACAGAAGGACATGAACATGAAAGCGAATTTCGGGCGCGCGACACTCATCGGCGGGGCGATCGCCCTTGCCGTGACCCTGGGGGCGCCGGCGGCGCACACCGCGGATCACGAGAAAACGCCGCGCGTGCAGGTGATGGTGATGATCGCCAAGAACATGAAGGCGCTCGGCGCCGTGGCCAAGGGCGAGGCCAAGCCGACCCCCGAACTGGCCCATGCCGCGCGGCAGATCGAAACCCTGAGCCACACCGTGGTGGCGCTGTTCCCGAAGGGCTCCGAAGGCGGCCGTGCCAAGGCCGACATCTGGACCGACTGGGACGGTTTCGTGAAGGCGGCGGACGACTTCAAGGCGGCCGCACCGGGACTGGTCGCGGCGGCCGACAGCATGGATCCGGCCAAGATCGGTCCGGCGCTCGGCGCCGTCGGCAAGACCTGCGGCGGTTGCCACAAGCCGTTCCGCGCACCGAAGGAGTAGGTCTCGCCGGGCCGCCGCCGTTGCAGCGGCCGGCCCGGACGACCGGTATCCTTGAAAAACCGAAAGGGCCGACCGTCGTCAGACGGCCGGCCCTTTCTCTTTGCCTTCCCTCCCCCCGCGGGCGGGGGAAGCGGTTCAGACCACGCCGAAGGCGAGCATGGCGTCGGCGACCTTCTTGAAGCCGGCGATGTTCGCGCCCTTGGCGTAGTCGACATAGCCGTCGGGCCGGACCGCGAATTCCAGGCAGCTGCCGTGGATGTTCTGCATGATGTCCCGCAGCAGCGCCTGCAGCTCTTCTTCCTTCCAGGCGATGCGGGCGCTGTTCTGGCTCATTTCCAGGCCGGAGACGGCAACGCCGCCGGCATTCGCCGCCTTGGCGGGCCCGAACAGCACCTTGGCGTCGCGGAAGACCTCGACGCCTTCGTTCACCGTCGGCATGTTGGCGCCCTCGGCCACCGCCTTGACGCCGTTCTTGACCAGGAGCTTGGCCTCTTCCTCGCTGATCTCGTTCTGCGTCGCACAGGGGAAGGCGATATCGCAGGGCACGCCCCAGGGCCGTTCGCCTTCGTGGTAGGACGCGCCCTTGTACTCGTCGCAATAGGCCGAGATGCGCTCGCGGCGCACGCCCTTCAGTTCCTTCACGAAGTTGATCTTTTCCTGCGTGAAGCCGTCGGGATCGTGGATGAAGCCGCCGGAATCCGACAGGGTGACGACCTTGGCGCCCAGCTGCGTCGCCTTCTCGGCGGCATGGGTGGCGACGTTGCCGGAGCCGGAAACCAGCACGATCTTGCCGTCCATGCTGTCCTTGGCATGCTTCAGCATGTCTTCCATGAAGTAGACCGCGCCGTAGCCCGTCGCCTCGGTGCGCACCAGGCTGCCGCCATATTCCAGGCCCTTGCCGGTCAGCACGCCGACATACTTGTTGGTGATGCGCTTGTACTGGCCGAACATGTATCCGATCTCGCGACCGCCCACGCCGATATCCCCGGCGGGAACGTCGACGTCCGCGCCGACATGCCGGTACAGCTCGGTCATGAAGGACTGGCAGAAGCGCATCACCTCGTTGTCCGACTTGCCCTTCGGATTGAAGTCGGAGCCGCCCTTGCCGCCGCCCATCGGCAGGCTGGTCAGGCTGTTCTTGAAGGTCTGCTCGAAGGCGAGGAACTTCAGGATCGACTGGTTCACGCTCTTGTGGAAGCGGATGCCGCCCTTGTAGGGGCCGATCGCGTTGTTGTTCTGCACGCGATAGCCGCGCTGCACGCGGACATTGCCGTTGTCGTCCTCCCAGCAGACGCGGAAGGAGATCACCCGGTCCGGCTCGGCGATGCGGCGGAGGATCTGCGCCTCGTGGTAGACCTCCTTGTCCTCGATGAAGTCGAAGATGTCGACGGCCACCTCGTAGACGGCCTGGTGGAACTCGGTCTCGCCGGGATTGCGGCGGACCACGCCCTCCATGAACTGCTCGAGATTGACGTGATCGGATACGGCCATGGCTACCCCCTCTGCTACGGCATGTCGTTGAATTTCGCGGCTTTGGCGATGTTCGCCCCGCCTCGGCGGGGGGTCAAACGAATTCGAACCCGATCGTGACGAAGCCGGCTTGCGGGAGGCCGGCTAGAGGGTCCAGCGCCGCCGATCGTCGGGCAGGTCAACGGTCCGCCACATGCCCTTGATGTCCGCCACCAGGCCGCCCGGGCGGACCAGCCGGGCGAAATCGTCCGTCGCCAGGTCGCGGTAGGCGCCATGCGGCACGGCGCCGACGAGGGCGTCGAAACCCTCGAGCGCGTCCAGGGAACCGGCCAGCGCGATGTCGTAGATCGCCCGCGCCTCCTCGGGGGCGGCGTGGGCGTCGTGCACCGTGACCGCGTGGCCCAGGGCCTCGAGCCCCCGGATCACGTCGATCACCTTGGAATTGCGCAGATCCGGGACGTTTTCCTTGAAGGTCAGGCCGAGCACCAGGATCCGCCCCGGGGTTTCCAGCCGCTCGTGCACGGCGCCGGCGATGAAACGGCCCATGCCGTCGTTGATCCGCCGCCCCGCCAGGATGACCTCGGGATTGTGCCCGGATACCTGCGCCTTGTGCGCAAGGTAGTAGGGATCGACGCCGATGCAGTGGCCGCCCACCAGGCCCGGCGTGAAGCCGAGAAAGTTCCACTTGGTGCCGGCGGCGGCCAGCACGTCATGGGCCGAAATGCCGATTTTCTGGGAAATCATCGCCACTTCGTTGACGAAGGCGATGTTGATGTCCCGCTGCGCGTTCTCGATCGCCTTGGCCGCTTCCGCGGTGCGGATGTCGGGCGCGCGATGGATGCCGGCGGTGATGATGGCGCCGTAGATCGCGACCAGCCGGTCGCCGACCTCCGGCGTCTGGCCCGCGACCACCTTGACGATCCGCTCCAGCGTATGCTGCTTGTCGCCGGGATTGATGCGCTCGGGCGAATAGCCGAGGAAGAAGTCCGTGCCGCAGCGCAGGCCGGAGGCTTCCTCCAGCGCCGGACCGCACAATTCCTCGGTAACCCCGGGATAGACCGTGCTTTCGTAGACCACGATGTCGCCCGGCTTGAGGTGGGCGCCCAGCATTGCGCTGGCCCCCAGCACCGCGCCCAGATCGGGCAGGTTCTCGTTGTTCACCGGGGTCGGCACGGTGACGATGTAGACGGTGGCGTCGGCCAGCGAGGCCGGATCGGCGCTCAGGCGCAGGCTGCTCCCGGCCAGGTCGCCGTCGCTGACCTCGCGCGTGCGATCGTGACCCGCCTGCAGTTCCTCCACCCGCGCGGCGCTGATGTCGAAACCCACCGTGTCGAACTTGCGGGCCAGCGCGATGGCCAGCGGCAGGCCGACATAGCCCAGGCCGAGGACGGCGATCCGGGTCTCCGCCATGCCGGTCGGGTCAGCTTGTCGCCGGGCTGCCGCCGGCCCAGCGGATGTTCGGATCGATGATCGCCGTATTCACCCGGCCGACCTGCTCGCGCACCGTGGCGATCATGCCGTCGAGCGCGGCATCGTCCAGCAGGTGCGGGGTCAGGCCGAGATCCAGCAGCTTGGAGTGCCGGGCGTTGTAATAGTGCTGTTCCAGCTCGACCCGGGGATTGTCGAGATGGGTGATCGTGACCTCGAGGCCGGCGCGCGTGCCGGCCGCCGCGACCCGCTGGGCCAGGTCCTGCACCGAGAACTGCTCGGTGAACTGGTTGAACACCCGGAACTCGCCGCGGTCCGCCGGTTCCCGGCAGGCCAGGTCGACACAGGCCAGGGTGTCGCGGATGTTGAGGAAACCGCGGGTCTGGCCGCCCTGGCCGTACACCGTGAGCGGCCGGCCGATGCAGGCCTGCACGACGAAACGATTGAGCACCGTGCCGAAGACATGGTCGTAGTGGAACGCCGTGCGCAGGTCCTCGTGCTCCACCGTCTGCTCGGTGTCGATGCCGTAGACCACGCCCTGGTTGAGGTCGGTCGCGCGCAGGCCCCAGATCCGGCAGGCGAACTCGATATTGTGCGAATCGTGCACCTTCGAGAGGTGATAGAAGCTCGGCGGCCGTTTCGGAAACAGCACCGTGTCCTCGCGGCCATTGTGCTGGACCGTCAGCCAGCCTTCCTCGATGTCGATGTTCGGCGTGCCGTATTCGCCCATCGTGCCCAGTTTCACCAGGTGGGCGTCGGGGCAGTGCCGCTGCATCGCGAACAGCAGGTTGAGGTTCCCGACCACGTTGTTCTGCTGCGTGTAGACCGCGTTCTCGCGGCTCTGCATCGAATAGGGCGCCGAGGGCTGTTCGGCATAATGCACGATGGCCTCGGGCTGGACCTCGCGCAGCAGGTTGTAGACGAACCGGTGGTTGGTGAGGTCGCCGACCTTCATGCGGATCGGCTGCTCGGGATGCAGCGAATTCCACAACGTCACCCGGCGGTGCAGGGTGGGAATCGCCAGCAACGGCTCGATGCCGTCTTCCAGCTCCCACTTGCGCTTGGCGAAGTTGTCCGCCACCCACACCTCGTCGCCCGCGGCGGCGAAATGCATGGCGGTGGGCCAGCCGAGATAGCCGTCGCCGCCGAGAATCAGAACCTTCATCGGATCGCCCTTGTCCAAGCACGCTGTCGGGCCGGCGGGTACCACTTGGGCTTAGGGTGTGCAAGCCGAGGGAGTATAAGCAGCGGATGCCGGGATTCTCCGAACAGCCCCACCTGGTCGCGGGACTGGCCGGCGCGCTGCTGGCCTTCATTGCCGGGCGATTCGCCACCGGCCATCTGCGCGCCGCGCTGTTGCGCCGCGACGTGATCGACCGGCCGAATGCGCGCTCGTCGCATGCGGCGCCGACGCCGCGCGGCGGCGGCCTGGTGATCGTCGCGGCGGTCGTCCTGGTCTGGCTCGCGGGCGCGGCGGTGGACCTCCTGCCGCTGTGGGGCCTGCCGGGTTTCGTGGCGCTCGCCGGCATTTCCTTTCTCGACGACCTGTACGGTCTTTCCGTGCGCCTGCGGCTGGCCCTGCAGGTGGTCGCGGTCGCCGTCGGCGTGGCGACGGTGTTCGACCAGGCGCTGCTGTTCCAGGGGCTGCTGCCGGCATGGGCCGACCGGATCGCTGCCGGGCTGCTGTGGCTGTGGTTCATCAACCTGTTCAATTTCATGGACGGCATCGACGGGATCGCCACGATCGAGACCCTGTGCGTCGCCCTGGGCATCGCCGCCGTCCTGCTGCTCGTCCCGGTGCTGCACGGACCCGCCCTGATGCTGGCCCTGTCGCTGGCCGGCGGCGCGCTGGGATTTCTCGCCTGGAACTGGGCGCCGGCCCGGATCTTCCTGGGCGATGTCGGCAGCGTGCCGATCGGTTACCTGCTGGGGCTGCTGCTGTTCTGGCTGGCGGCTTCCGGGGCCTGGCTGGCGGCCCTGCTGCTGCCGCTCTATTTCCTGGCGGACGCCACGCTGACTCTGCTGCGGCGCCTGTGGCGGCGCGAACGGGTCTGGCAGGCCCACCGCAGCCATTTCTACCAGCACGCGGCCGCGGCGCTCGGCGACCATGCCCCGGTCAGCCGGGCGGTGGGCGGCCTCAACCTGCTGCTGATCGCCTGCGCGCTCGTCACCGTGGCCTTTCCGGCCCTCGCGCTGCCGGCGGTGCTTGTCGCCCTGCTGGCCACGGCCGGCCTGATGTGGCATTTCGCCCGTCTCGCCGGCAAGCGGACCCGACGCTGAGATGAAGCTGCCCAACCGACGCATCGCCCTCGTCGCCACCCACGACATCCTCATGGCGGCGCTGTCGTTCGAGCTGGCGGTGGCGATCCGCTACTACACCTACGGTGCGCCGCAGGAGGTCTTCTACCTGGCGCACGGCACCGTGACCTTCGCGCTGGTCTGCGGCGTGGTGTTCTGGGCCATGGGCCTCTACCGCGGCATCTGGCACTACGCCTCGGTGGCCGATCTGGGCGCCATCGTGCGCGCCGTCAGCCTGGCCCTGCTGGTGTTCCTGCCGATCCTGTTCGTGCTCAACCGGCTGGAAGGCCTGCCGCGCTCCGCCATCCTGATCACCTGGCCCCTGCTGGTCGGCCTGCTGGCCGGCCCGCGCCTGCTCTACCGGCTGATCAAGGACGGCAACCTCTCGGCCGTGCTGGAGCGCGAGGACGATCGCCGCGTGCCGGTGCTGCTGGTCGGCGCCGGCGACCAGGCGGAAACCTTCATTCGCGAGATGGCGCGTTCGCGGCTGGCGAGCTACCGGCCGGTCGGCCTGCTGGACGACAAGCCCTCGCGCCAGGGCCGGGACATTCGCGGCGTCCGGGTGCTGGGGGGACTGGACGACCTGGAGGCCGTCCTGGCGCGCCTGACAGCCCGTGGCCGGGCGCCGCAACGGGTGATCATCACCAGCGGCCGGCTCGACGGGGAGGCCGTCAGGGCCCTGTTCGAGGCCTGCGAGCGGGCCGGGCTGCCGCTGTCGCGGGCGCCGCAGGTCACGGATTTCCATGCCGGCCGGGTGCAGGTGCGCCCGGTCGATGTCGAGGACCTGCTGGGCCGGCCGCAACGGGTGCTGGATCACGAGGCGATGGCCCGGCTGGTGCGGGGCCGGCGGGTGCTGATCACCGGCGCGGGCGGCACCATCGGCGGCGAGCTGGCGCGCCAGATCGCCGCCCTCGAGCCGGCCCATGTCAGTCTCGTCGAGAACAGCGAGTTCGCGCTCTACACCATCGATACCGCCCTGTCGGACCGCCATCCCGAGCTCTCCGTCAGCGCGGTGATCGGCGACGTGCGCGACCGGGCGCGCGTCGATACCGTGTTCGCGCGCGAACGCCCGGATCTGGTGTTCCACGCCGCGGCGCTGAAACATGTCCCGCTGGTCGAGGGCAATCCCAACGAGGGCGTGCTTAGCAACGCCATGGGCGCGCGGAACGTCGCGGATGCCTGCCGCAGCTTCGCGGTCTCCGCGATGGTGCTGATCTCGACGGACAAGGCGGTAAACCCGACCAACGTGATGGGCGCCAGCAAGCGCCTTGCCGAGATGTATTGCCAGGGGCTCAGCCTGTCTGGCGCCTCGACCCGCTTCGTCACCGTGCGCTTCGGCAACGTGCTGGGCTCGACCGGGTCGGTGGTGCTGCGTTTCCAGGACCAGATTGCCCGCGGCGGCCCGGTGACGGTCACCCATCCCGACATGACGCGCTTCTTCATGACCGTCCGCGAGGCGGTGTCCCTGGTGCTGCAGGCCGCGGCCTCGCCGCAGAAGGGCGAGGCCGGCAAGGTCTACGTGCTCGACATGGGCGCGCCGGTGCGCATCCTCGACCTTGCCGAGCAGATGATCCGCCTTGCCGGGCACGTGCCCGGCCGCGACATCGAGATCGTTCATACCGGTCTGCGTCCCGGCGAGAAGCTGTACGAGGAACTGTTCCACGATTCCGAGCCGATCGAGCCGACGGCCCTGCCCGGCATCCGCCAGGCCGCCGCGCGAACCGTCGACCTCGAGGCGCTGGAAAAACAGCTCGACAGCCTGTTCGCTCATGCCCGCGCGCGTGAGACCGAGGCCATGCTGGCCGAGCTGCGGGCGCTGGTGCCCGAGTACAGGCCCGCCGGGGTGCGGGAATCCGCCGCCGTGCCGCAGACCGCCGCGCAGTGATATTCCCCTGTTCCCGCCCCGCCCGATCCGCCAGGAGCTGAACCGTCCATGTCCGAGCCCGTCACCATCAAGCGCGCCCTGATCTCCGTTTCCGACAAGACCGGGCTGGAGGCGCTCGGCCGCGCTCTCGCCGAACGGGGTGTGGAAATCCTCTCGACCGGCGGTTCCGCCCGGACGCTTGCCGCCGCCGGCGTGCCGGTGCGCGAAGTCGCCGACTACACCGGCTTTCCGGAAATGATGGACGGCCGGGTGAAGACGCTGCATCCCCGGGTGCATGGCGGCCTGCTGGCGCTGCGCGACAACGAGGCCCATCGTGCGGCGATGGACACCCACGACATCGGCGCCATCGACCTCGTCTGCGTCAATCTCTATCCCTTCGAGGCAACCGTCGCCGGCGGCGCGGATTTCGCCACGGCGATCGAGAACATCGATATCGGCGGGCCCGCGATGATCCGCTCGGCGGCCAAGAACCATGCGTTCGTCACCGTCGTTGTCGATCCCGCCGACTATGGCGCGGTCCTCGACGAACTGCAGGCCAACGATGGCGCCACCGGCGCCGACCTGCGCCGGCGTCTCGCGGCCAAGGCCTATGCCCGCACCGGCGCCTACGACGCCGCGATCAGCCGCTGGTTCTCGGGCGAGCTGGCGGAAGACTGGCCGGAGCGCCTGGTGCTGGCGGGCACCCGGCAGGCCGTGCTGCGCTACGGCAAGAACGAGCAGCTCAGGCGCATCGCCGCCCATGTGGAGGTGGAGCGGGTACTTCCCCTTGTTCGTCCGTTGGCCCATCGCATAGAACTCCGCGCCGCAGACGTGGCCGCGGTGGGTGGTCGCCTCGCGGAACGGCGGGATGTGCGTGGCGACGTAGACGTGGCGGTGCGGGGCGAGCGCCTCGCCGAGGAGCGCGCGCAGCTTCTCGGCCTCGCGCCGC
>JBGTSP010000071.1:0-16872 GCA_041940205.1 Alphaproteobacteria bacterium | reverse complement strand
GTTCGTGCGCATGCTGAAACTGCCCGAGGCGGTGCGCGCCGGCTACGACGTCTCCTCGATGAAGGTGGCGATCCACGCCGCCGCGCCCTGCCCCGTGCAGGTCAAGAAGGACATGATCGCCTGGTGGGGACCGGTGCTGGCCGAATATTACGCGGGCACCGAGGGCAACGGCATGACCATGATCGGCTCGGCCGAATGGCTGGAACGACCGGGCTCTGTGGGCAAGGCGGTGATCGGCACGCTGCGCATCGTCGGCACCGACGGCGAACTGCAGCCCGCCGGGCAGGAAGGCACGATCTACTTCGCCGACGGGCGCGACTTCGTCTATCACAACGACCCCGAGCGCACCGCCGAGAGCCGCAACGACAGGGGCTGGAGCACGCTGGGCGACGTCGGCTATGTCGACGAGGAAGGCTACCTGTTCCTGACCGACCGCAAGGCCAACATGATCATCTCCGGCGGCGTCAACATCTATCCCCAGGAATGCGAGAACCTGCTGGTCACCCACCCGAAGGTGCTGGACTGCGCCGTGATTGGCGTGCCCAACGAGGAGTTCGGCGAAGAGGTGAAGGCCGTGGTGCAGGCCGCGCCCGGCGCCGCGCCCGGTCCCGATCTTGAGGCCGAGCTGATCGCCTTCTGCCGCGAGCACCTGTCCGCCGTGAAATGCCCGCGCTCGGTCGACTTCGAGGCGGAACTGCCGCGCGAGGCCAACGGCAAGCTCTACAAGCGGAAACTGCGCGACCGTTACTGGGAGGGGCACGGCTCCCGGCTGGTCTGATCGCCGCCCGGTCCCCGGGTCGCGGACGGCGCCTCGGGAAGGCTCAGTCGGGCGCGCTCGCCGGGCGGACGCCGATCATGCTGTCGCGGTTGACCAGGCCGACCAGGCGTTCCTCGTCCCAGTCCTCGGTACCCTCGGGCCGGCGCGGCAGCACGAGGTAGCGCATGTCGGCGGTGGAATCGTGGACCCGCAGCTGCACGCCCTCGGGCAATTCGGTGCCGAACTCGGCCAGCACCCGCCGCGGGGCGACCACGGCGCGACTGCGGTAGGACTTTGACTTGTACCAGTCGGGCGGCAGGCCCAGCAGGTTGCGCGGGTAGCAGGAGCACAGCGTGCAGACCACCATGTTGTGCACGCTCTCGGTGTTCTCCACCACGATCAGGCGCACCGGCTCGATCTCGAGGCCGATCTCCCGCACCGCCGAGGTGCCGTCGGCCAGCAGGCGCTCGCGATAGGCCGGATCGCTCCAGGCGCGGGCGACCACGCGGGCCCCGCCCTCGGGCGAGCGGCTGTCCATGCGCTCGACCTGGGCGTGCAGGGCGGCGGCATCGATGACGCCCTTCTCGATCAGCAGCTCGCGCAGCGCGGCCTCCAGATACTGGGTGTCCTTCCACGCGCCGTCGCTGTCCGGCGGCGGCGCGTGCTCGTGGGCATGGTCATGTCCGTGCGCGTGCGTGTCGATGCTCATGCGGCCTCTCCGTCCGGCAGCAGCCAGTGTTCGTAGATCTCGATTTCCATGACATCGCTCTCGCCGCCTTCGTAGCCCGGCCAGAGCTCGTTCTGGCGAAAGCGCACCCGGTAGAGCGGCTGCTTGGGCAGGCCCTCGCGGCCGTAGGCCAGCACCTCGGGATTGCGGAAGCTGCCGCACAGGCGCTCGATCTCGCCGCGCTTGCCGCGACAGTAGAGCGGCGTGCGGCAATGGCCGCGCGGATGCCCGGTGCGCACGCGCACCCGGTCGCCGGGCGCGAACAGCGGCGTGCTCATGCCTCCCCCGCCGCCGTCGCCTTCAACGCGGCGATCCGCGCCTCCAGCTCGTCCCGGCCGACGACGCCCTTTTCGACCAGAATGTTGGCGATCGAGCTGATCCAGCGGTCGTAATAGGTCATCGAATCGTAGGCCTCCGGGCCCAGGTCCTCGATGCCGCGACGCAGCTCGTCGACCCGCAACAGCGCCTTGTCGGGATGGCTCAGCAACACCAGCAGGGCGTCGACCCGCTTCTCCCAGAACGCGTAGTCGTGCTGCTCGCCCGGCGCGACGTCGCCGAAATCGAGCCCGCCGACGTCGTGATAGCCGCGATATCCTTCCCCGCTCATCGGCTCAGTGCTTGTAGAGGCCCATGATCTGGGCCTTTTCCAGGGTGTTGAAATGCAGCTGGAAGCCGATCACGGCGGCCGAGGTGTCGGCCGCGACCGGCAGCGCGTCGACGCCGACGGCGAACACGGTGAAGATGTAGCGGTGCGGGTGATCGCCCTGCGGCGGGCACGGCCCGCCATAGCCCGGCGCGCCGAAATCGGTGCGGGTCTGCAGCGCGCCGTCGGGCAGAAGGCCGGCGCCTTCATTGCCGGCGTCCAGCGCCAATTCCCGGCAATCGGCCGGCAGGTTGACCACGACCCAGTGCCAGAAACCGCTGCCGGTCGGCGCATCGGGGTCGAAACAGGTCACGGCGATCGACTTCGTGCCCTCGGGCACGCCGTCCCAGCGCAGGTGCGGCGACTTGTTGCCGCCGGCGCAACCGAAACCGTAATTCTCCGACAGGACATGCGCCTGGTCGAGATAGTCGCCGTCCTTGAAACTGTCGCTGCTGACTGTCAGCGCCATGAGATCCTCCCTGCTGTCACGGGCGCGAAGTCTAACCCGAAAGCCCGCGGCGATTCACGAGCCGTATTTCTCGTCGAAGGCCCAGACCTCGGGGAAGCCCATCAGGTCGTTCATTTCCTCGAACGGCAGCAGGTGCGGCGCCGGCTGGTCGGCCTCCAGCGCCCGGTAGGCGCCGTCGAGCGCCCGCGCCGTGGTCAGGAAACCGGTGGCGGGGTAGATCGCCGCCTGGTAGCCGAGTTCGATCAGGCGATCGCGGGAGACCATCGGCGTGCGCCCGCCCTCGACCAGGTTGGCGATCACCGGCCGCTCGAAGCGGGCGCCGATCTCGGCCATCTCCGCCTCGCTTTCCGGCGACTCGATGAACAGGATGTCCGCGCCCGCCGCCGCGAACGCCTCCCCGCGCCGCAGCGCCTCCTCCAGGCCCAGCGAGGTGCGGGCATCGGTGCGGGCGATGATCAGGAAATCCTCCGAGCGCCGGCTGTCCGCGGCGACGCGGATCTTGGTCACCATGTCCTCGAGCGCGATCACCCGCCGGCCCAGCGTGTGCCCGCATTTCTTGGGAAACTCCTGATCCTCGATCTGGATCGCCTGGCAGCCGGCCTGCTCGTAGCCGCGCACCGCCTGCTGCACGTTGAGCGCGCCGCCGAACCCGGTATCGGCGTCGGCGATCAGCGGCGTTGCCGTGCGCTCGCAGATCTGCCGCACCCGTCCCAGCATGTCGGTGAAGGTCATGTAGCCCGCATCCGGCATGCCGAGATGCGAGGCGGCGACGCCGTAACCGGTCATGTACAGCGCCGGGAAGCCCAGGCGGTCGGCCACCCGGGCCGAGATCAGGTCATAGACCCCCGGAGCGGCGATGAAGTCGCCGGCGCGCAGACGGGCGGCGAGCGCGCCTTGCTTGCTTGTGTTCATGTCTCGTCTCCCTGTTCGGACGGGTCGGGCTTGCGGTGGCACACGGCCTCGATCCGGTTGCCGTCCGGATCCAGCAGAAAAGCCGCGTAGTAATGTTCATGATAGTGCGGACGCGGTCCCGGCGCGCCGTCGTCGCGGCCGCCGGCCGCCAGCCCCGCGGCATGGAAGGCCCGCACCGCGCCCCGGTCGGACGCGCGGAAGCACCAGTGCCGGCGATCGGCCGCGATCGGCCGCCCGCTCTCGAACACCGAGAGATAGCTGTGCGCATCGTCGCCGTCGCGGTTGCGGACACCGAACCCCAGCCGATCGTTCTCGTCGCGCACCAGGGGATGGCCGAGGGCCGCGAAGACCGCGCGATAGAAGCCGCGGGCGGCCGCCAGCGAGGACACGGTGATGGAAACATGGTCGATCATGACAGGCAATCTCCCGCAGTCCCGGAAGCGCGGACATTCGCCGGCAAGCGACGGCGATGGCCGGTTCCGGCCCCCGGGAAACATGGCTAAGTTGCCACCCTGGAGACGATCTGACGAGTTTCGGGAAGCGAGCGGCCATGCAATCCTTTCGACTGCCCCCCACCGAACTGCCGGCGGAAGCCGAGGCCCTGCGCGCCGAGGTCCGCGACTTCCTGGCGCGCGAACTGGCCGATCATCCCCCGGTGATGCGGGCCCGCTCCTGGGCCGGCTTCGATCCCGACTTCTCGAAGAAGCTGGCGCAGCAGGGCTGGGTCGGCATGACCTGGCCGAAACGCTACGGCGGCGGCGAGCGCTCCTATCTCGAGCGCTACGTGCTGCTGGAGGAACTGCTGACCGCCGGCGCCCCGGTCAGCGCCCACTGGACGGCCGACCGGCAGAGCGGACCGCTGCTGCTGCGCTACGGCACGCAAGAGCAGCGCGAGAAATACCTGCCGGAGATCACCGCCGGCGACGCGCTGTTCTGCATCGGCATGAGCGAACCGGATTCGGGCTCGGATCTCGCCTCGGTGCGCACGAAGGCGATCCGCAGCGACGGCGGATACGTGGTCAACGGCACCAAGGTCTGGACGTCCGGCGCGCACCGCTGCGACTACATGATCGCCCTGTTCAAGACCGACCCGAACGCCGAACGCAAGCATGACGGGCTCTCGCAGTTCATCGTCCACCTGAAGGAGATCGAGGGCGTCACCATCCGCCCGATCGTCAACCTGATCGGCGAGCATCATTTCAACGAGGTGGTGTTCGAGGACGCCTTCGTGCCGGAGACCTGCCTGGTCGGCGCCGAGGGCGAGGGCTGGAAGCAGGTCACCTCGGAGCTGGGTTTCGAACGCTCGGGACCCGAGCGCTACCTCTCCTCCTACATGCTGATCCAGCAGCTCATCGACGAGGTCGGCCGCGACCCCGATCCGGCGGCGGCCGCCGCCGTGGGACGGCTGATCGCCCAGCTCGCAACGCTCAGGCAGATGTCGATCTCGGTGGCGAGCCAGCTCGAGTCCGCCAACGACACCGGCCTCGCCGCCTCGGTGGTCAAGGATCTCGGCACCACCTTCGAGCAGAGCGTTCCGGAGATCGCCCAGGCGATCTGCAACGTCGAGCCGACGCTGGGCCAGGGCAGCGACTTCCAGCAGGTCCTGGCCTACATCACCATGGCCGCCCCCTCCTTCTCCCTGCGCGGCGGGGCGCGCGAAATCCTGCGTGGGATCATTGCCCGGGGGCTCGGCCTGCGATGAACGAGAGCAGCGAACTGCGGACCATCCTTGCCGAACAGGTCGAGCGCCTGCTGGCCGACCAGTGCAGCCGGGAAGCACTGCTGGCCGCCGACGGCGGCGACTGGCCCGAGGCCCTGTGGGAGGCCTGCGGGGAGGCCATGCTTACCCATGTGCTGGTACCCGAGGAGGCCGGCGGTGTCGGCGGCTGCTGGGAAGACGCCTACGAGGTGATCCGGCTTGCCGGGCACTACGCCGCGCCGATCCCGCTGGCCGAGGGCATCCTCGCCCGGGCCCTGCTCGCCCGCGCCGGCCTGGAGGCGCCCGACGGCCTGCTGACGATCGCGGACGGCGGCGAGAGCGCCCGTCTGGAGGGCGACCGGCTGACGGCCCGCTTCGCGCGCACGCCCTGGGGAGCGCGGGCGCAGCATCTGGTCACGCTGGTTGCCGGCGACCGCGGCCCCAGCGTGGTGCTGGCCGAGCGGACAGCGCTGGCGCTGGAAGCCGAGGGACGCAATACCGCCAACGAGCCGCGCGACGACCTCGCCGCGAACGGCGTCACGGTGGCGAACGCGCCGTGCAACCTGGCGGACGGCGCGCTGCAGCAGTTCGGCGCCATGATCCGCTCGGCGCAGATCGCGGGCGCGGTCGAGCGCGTGCTGGCCCTGTCGGTGCAGTACACCCAGGAGCGGGTGCAGTTCGGCCGGCCGCTGGCGAAGTTCCAGGCAGTGCAGCAGCTCCTCGCGGTGCTCGCCGGCGAGACCACCGCCAGCGGCACGGCGGCGCAGACGGCGTTCCGCGCGGCCGACGGCGAGGGCGATCCCCTGTTCGAGATCGCCGTCGCCAAGACCCGCTGCGGCATGGCCGCCAACGAGGCGCCGAAGATCGCCCACCAGGTGCACGGCGCCATCGGCTTTACCCATGAACACATGCTGCACCACCTGACCCGGCGGCTGTGGGCCTGGCGCGCCGAGTTCGGGGTCGACGGCCACTGGGCCGCGGAACTGGGCCGGATGGCCGCGCGCGACGGCGGCGCGGCGCTGTGGCCGATGCTGACCGCCCGCAGCCGCAACGCCCCGCCCGCCGCCAAAGGGGCGTAACCGCCGCGTCGCGCCAACGGAGCCTTGCCATGTCCGCCTTCACGCTGGCCAGCTACAACATCCAGTACGGCATGGGCCAGGACGGCCGCTACGACCTCGCGCGCATCGCGGATGCCGTGGCCGAGGCCGACCTGATCTGCCTGCAGGAATGCACCCAGGGGGTGCCCGTGCTGGCGCATGCCGACCAGGTCGCCGAGATCGCCGCCCGGCTGAACCGCCACCATGTCTACGGCGCCGCACTGGACGTGGATGCCAGCACGGTCGATGCCCAGGGCCGCATCGAGAACCGCCGCGCCCGCTTCGGCAACGCGGTGCTGTCGCGCTGGCCCATCGTTTCCACGCGCACGCTCAACCTGCCGAAGCCGCGCCGCGACGATCAGGACGATGTCGGCCGCTGCGCGGTCGAGGCGCTGGTGCATGCGGACGGCGTCGCGCTGCGGGTCTACAGCGTGCACCTGACCCACAATGATGCCGACGTGCGCCGGCTGCAGATCGAGCATCTGTGCGAGCAGGTGCTGCTGGCGCCGGAGATCGGCACCGCCTTCGACGGCAAGCCGGCCGGGGGCCTGCTGGGCGAGGCCGAGCGCGCCGCCCTGCCCGACGCGGCGCTCGTCTGCGGCGACTTCAACCTGATGCCGGACGACCCCGGCCATGCGCTGATGGGCCGGTTCTTCCGGGACACCTGGAAACAGGGCGACGCGCCCGCGCCGACCTTCTGGAAAAGCGAAAGCACGCCCGACCGGATCGACTATGTCTGGGCCAACGAGGCCATGGACCTGCCAGTGGCCGAGACCTGGATCGACCGCACGGCCGTCGGCTCGGACCACTACCCGATCTTCGTCCGTTTCGGGGACGCCTGAAGCGCCCGGCGCGGTCTTCGCTTACAGGAAGATCGTCACGGCGAGCGTCATGCTCACGTTCTCGCCGTCCTCGGAAAACGGCATCTCGAGACTTTCACCGATGAGAAAACCTCTGCCCGGGACAGGCATCGAGGAGACTTCGCGCATCGGTCGACGGTGTTCCATGATCCAGTGGGTCGAAGCCGCGAACCAGTCCAGGGTTTCGGCCTCGTAGAGTTCATCCCAGTAGCAACCAGTAGAGTCCCTGCCGACCCGACGCGTGATCCCGGTTCCCAGCAATCGCCAGCGGAACCGTGGCTCAGGCCCCGATCGGTCGATATCCACCATCGAGATCTGGGACAGGAGACGGGGCGGCAACATCGTGGGCGAAAAATCGCCTCGCATGGGCATCTCGCGAGCGCCGCGCATGTCCTGCCACAACGCAAGCACCTCGGAAAATACTGGCGTGGTGAACTGCAACTGGGGATCCAGCAGCCATTCGGCCGGCTCGAGGTGATACTGGTCGCTATCCAGACGCCAGATGTCAGACATGTGTCCCGCCTTTTGCCGGATCGCAACGCAAGGCGCAGACGAACTGTTCAGGAATAGACACTGACGCCCAGCAACATGTCGATGTCGTCCCCATTCGAGGACAGGGGCAGATAGAGGTTCTCCGACCGCAGGTAGCTGCGGTCCGGGTTCGGCGCCTGCCCCAGCGAACGCAGCGGCCGGCGATGTTCCATCACCCAGTCGGGATGGCGGCGCATCGCGACGAGGATTTCCGGCGTGTAGAGTTCGTCCCAATAGGTGCCGGTGGCGTCCCGGCCCAGCACCTCGACCAGCCGCGTGCCGATCAGCCGCCAGCGATACCGCAGTTCCGGCTCCCGCAGGATGTCGAACAGGAACATGTTGGGCAGCATCGCCCGCGGCAGGCGCACCGGGTCGATATCCGCCCGCGCCGGCATCTCGCGCGTTCCGCGCAAGGCCTCCCACGTCTCGAGCGTCTGCTGCACGACCGGATGCCGGCAGTCGAGCCCGGGATCGTATTCGAAGCGAACCGTGCGCAGGAAGCGATCGATGTTGAACGCTCTGTCCATGCCGCTGGCGATCATGTCTCCCGCTCCGCACCTCGCATCGACCCATCATGCCCCGATAGCCGGTCCAACGATAGCAACCGGAGGTTCACGCTTTCTCTACACGATTTGGACGACGAAACGAGCAAAACGACGAACGCCGCCGGTCCTTCGACCGGCGGCGCCGTTTCGCGCAGGCAGGATGGCGTGACGGACCGCGTCAGCCCATCGGGCCGCCGTCGTCCCGCCGGATGGCGACGATCGCCGAGCGCGGCACGCTGTCGCCGCCGTCGGGGAAATGGCTGTCGCCCCGTTCGCCGGGATGCTGGATGCCGACGAACATCGTCTTCCTGTCCGGGCTCCAGGTCAGGCCGGTCACCTCGCATTCCTTCGGACCGACCAGGAAGCGCCGGATCTCGCCGCTTGCCGGATCGCCCAGCAGCATCTGGTTGTTGCCCTGGCCGGCGAAATCCTTGGCATTCGAATAGTTGCCGTCGGTCTGGATCCACAGCCCGCCCCGGGCATCGAACTTCAGGCCGTCGGGCGAGTTGAACATGTTGTCGACCGTGACGTTCTTCGAGCCGGCATTGGCGTCGGAATGCACGGCCGGGTTGCCGGCCATCACGTAGAGGTCCCAGGCGAAGGCATCCGCCGTGTGATCGCCGCCGGCGGGACGCAGGCGGACGATCTGACCGAAGAGATTGCCTTCGCGCGGATTGGGCCCGCCGACCGGCGTGGCGTCGCCGCCCCGGTTCGGCTTCTTGCCGCGGTTCTTGTTGTTGGTCAGCGAACAGTAGACCTCGGCACGCTCGGGATGGGCCGCGACCCATTCCGGCCGGTCCATGGTGGTGGCGCCCACCGCCGAGGCGGCGATGCGGGCATGGATGCAGACCTCCGCCTGCGAGGCGAGGCCGCTGCTGGCGGGTGTCAGCTCCGCCCAGGTGCCGCTGCCGTCATCCCTGAAGACCGCGGCATAGAGCCGGCCGTTTTCCAGCAGATCGCGATTGTCGCCGGCCGGATCGTACTTGCGATCGGCGATGAAGCGGTACATGAACTCGCCGCGCTCGTCGTCGCCCATGTAGACCACGACGGAATTGTCGGCATTGATCACCAGCTCCGCGTTCTCGTGCTTGAAGCGGCCCAGCGCGGTGCGTTTCTTCGGGGTCGAGGACGGGTCCAGCGGATCGATCTCGACCACGTAGCCTGCCCTGTTGCCCTCGTTGGGATGCTTCGAGATGTCGAAGCGCTCGTCGGCCGTGGCCCAGGCGTAACCCCAGTCCTTCAGCCCGAGGCCGTAACGCGACATCGCGGCGGACGGCTTGTAGTCGGGGTCGGAGGAGGAGAAGTAGCCGTTGAAGTTCTCCTCGCAGGCCAGGTAGGTGCCCCACGGCGTGCGGCCGTTGCCGCAATTGTTCCAGGTGCCCAGCGACGTGACGCCGGCGGGATCCGCCGCGGTCTTCATCAAGTCGTGGCCGCGGGCCGGGCCGGTGATTTCCATCGGCGTGTCGGCGGTGATCCGCCGGTTGAAGGGCGAATCCACGACCGCCTGCCAGGCGCCGTCCTTCTCCGCGACCTCGAAGACCGAAACCCCGTGCGCCGCCTTGCCCTTGTTGACGTCGTCCGCGTTTTCCGGCTTGCCGCTTTCCCGGTTGCCGTAGGCGATCTTGCGATTGGTGTATTCGTTGTTCACCGCCAGCACCGACCGGCCGTCGGCCTCGAACAGGTCCATGCCGTCGGTATTGTCGCCGAACGACAGGGCTTGGCTGGCCGCGTCGCCGCGGCTGGCCTGGTCGAAGGCCCGGCCTTTCGACCACAGCGGATCGCCCCAGCGCAGCACCACCTGCCAGGAGAAACCCTCTGGCACGGTGACGGTATCGGCCGTGCTTGTCGGGACCGGATCGAAGGCGAGCCAGCTCGGCGCCGCCCGCGCCGGCCGCGAAGCCAGCGTTCCGCCGAGGCCGGCCACGAAGGCCGCCGCGCCGAAGGCGATGGTATTGCCCAGGAAACCGCGGCGGCTCATCGCCCGCGCGACCACCGCGTTGAACGCTGGCTCGTCGTCTCGCGGAAACTCCCGTTCGTCGAACTCGTCGAAAGTAAGCTCTTCAGACCTTTGATCGGACATGGCTTTTCCCTCGCATGGCATGTCGGTCCCGGTGCATAGCGGCGCCTCCCGGGCCGCCCGGTCCTCCGCTTCTATCCTCCCGATTGCGACCCGATGGTGACACTTGTGTGACAGCAACGCACGCGGGAAAATCACTGCTTCGCCGCCCGCCGGACTTGCGCACCTGCCGTGCGCGCCGGCGTGTGCCGAAGCCCCCCGGGAATTCCTGGACGCCGTTCCTTCGCGCGGCCTCCGCGAGGAAAAGATCAGGCGGTTTCGCCAAGATGGACGAAGCTCATCTTGTTGCCGTCGGGATCGCGCGCATAGGCGCCGAAGAAGTCGGGACCGTATTGCGGCCGGGGACCGGGATCGCCCTCGTTGCTGCCGCCCGTGGCCAGCGCCGCCGCATGCGCCGCCCGCACCTCTTCCTCGCTGGCGCACAGCAGGCCGACCATGTTGCCGTTGCCCGGCGTTGCCGCTTTCTTGTCAAACGGCTGGGCGACCCAGACCCGACTGCCCCCGCGCAGCGCGTAGCAGAAGCCCGAAGGCATGAAATCCAGGTCGACGCTGCCGCCGATCAGCGGCAGCACCGCATCGTAGTAGCGCCGCGACCTTGCAACGTCGTTCGAACCGATCATCACGTAATTCAGAGACATGGTCGTCCTTCCCCGATCAGAACATAACGGGAACATACAACGCCGGACAGGCGCGCTGCAACCATGGATCCGGCCGCCGTCCGGCCCCGCGGTCTGCAACCCCGGGCGTTGGCAAAACCCGCTCCGTTCACCGCGACTTCGTGCTACAGAAATCCTATCCGGATCGAGAGACCCCGCCCGCGTCGATCGCACCTGGACAGGGCGGGTCGCATTTCGTTCGGACAAGGGAGGGATACCGCCATGAAGCTCTACTACGCCCCGAACACCCGCGCCGAACGGACGGCCTGGCTGCTCTACGAACTGGGCCTCGACTTCGAGGTCGAACGCTTCCGGCTCGGCGACAAGGCGATGCGCGCGCCGGATTACCTGGCGGTCAATCCGAACGGCCGCGTGCCGGTGCTGGAAGACGGCGGCGTGCGGATCTCCGAAAGCACGGCGATCGCGCAATATCTCGTCGCCCGCCACGGCAACGGCAGCCTGGCGCCGGCGCCGGAATCGCCGGACTTCCCGGTCTACCTGCAATGGCTGAATTTCGCCGAGGGCATGCTGATGGGCCCGGTCGGCAACTACGTGGTCGAGACCGTGCTGCTGCCGCCGGAACGGCGCTCGGAAGCGCATGCGAAGCGGGCGCAGAAGCTGCTCGCGAACCTGTTGCGCTCGGTCGACGCCCATCTCGAGGGCCGCGACTACCTGGCGGGCGATTTCTCGGCCGCCGACACCGTCACCGGACACGGCTGCATGGTCTCCGCGCGGATCGCCGGCGATGTCGTCGCCGACCTCGCCAACCTGGCGGCCTATCTCGAGCGCGTGCAGGCGCGTCCCGCCTGGCAGAAGGTCGTGGCGCTGCGCGAGGGCTGAGCCCGCGGCCCGCCTTCCCGGGAAACACGAAAGGGCCACGCCATGATCGACGCCCACTACTGGCCGACGCCGAACGGCTGGAAAATCTCCATCGCGCTCGAGGAGATGGAACTCGACTACCGCGTCGTCCCGGTGAATATCGGCCGGGGTGAGCAGTTCGCGGACGACTTCCTGAAGATCAGTCCGAACAACCGAATGCCGGCGATCGTCGACCACGATCCCGCCGACGGCGGGGCGCCGATTTCCGTCTTCGAATCCGGCGCCATCCTGGTCTACCTCGCGGAGAAGACCGGCCGCTTCCTGCCGACCGACCTGCGCGGGCGCACCGAGGTCATGCAGTGGCTGATGTGGCAGATGGGCGGGCTCGGCCCGATGTTCGGCCAGAACGGCCATTTCCGGTTCTACGCGCCCGAGCCGGTCCCCTACGCGCAGGAACGCTATACGGCGGAATCCCTGCGGCTCTACGGCGTGCTCGACCGGCAGCTCGAGGGCCGGGAACATATCTGCGGCGACTATTCCATCGCCGACATGGCCTGCTGGCCCTGGGTGATCACCTACAAGCGCCAGGAAATCGACCTGGACCAGTTCCCCAACGTGCGCCGCTGGTACGACCACCTGAAGACGCGGCCCGGCCTGCGGCGGGGCTACGAGGTCGGCCGGGAATTCGGCAAGCCGACCGGGAACTGGGACGCGGAAGCCCGCAAGCACCTCATTCCCAACCGGACCTGAGCGCCCCTCCCCGCTTCCCGGGCAACCGGGCGATCCTGTCGTAAGCTCGCGCTTCGGCGATTCACCACGCGCGCGGCACGGCCCCGCGCGAACGACCGGGGGACGGGGATGGCGAAGGGAAAGAAAACGATACGCGGTGGGATCGTCGGCACCGGCTTCGCCGGGCGCTTTCATTTCGAGGGCATGGAACGCACCTTCGCCGCGGACGTCGAGATCGTCGGCGTCACCGCGCGCACGGCAGCGAGCGCGGCGGCCTTCGCCAGGCCGCGGGACATCGCCACCTATGACAGCGTCGATGCGCTCATCGGCGCGGTCGACGTGATCCATGTCTGCGCCCCGCCGGCGACGCACGAGGACATCGCGATCCGCGCCCTGAAGCGGGGCGTGCACGTCATCGTCGAGAAACCCTTCACCGGCTATTTCGGCGACGGCAGCGACGATTTCCACATCGACAGCGTGACGATGGAGGACGCACGGGAGGCCGCGCTGGCCTCGGTCGACCGGATGCGCGAGGCGGAGGCGGCCAGCACGGCCCACATCTACTACGCGGAGAACTGGGTCTACGCGCCCGCGGTGCAGAAGGAACGCGAGATCATCGAGAAGACCGGCGCGCAGATCCTGTGGATGCATGGCGAGGAGGCGCATTCGGGCTCGCATGCCGAGACCTACGGCTACTGGCGGCACAATGGCGGCGGCGCGCTGATCGGCAAGGCCGTGCACCCGCTCTCCGCCGCGCTCTATCTCAAGCGCGTGGAGGGCCGCAGCCGCAACGGCTGGCCGATCCGGCCGGCCGCCGTCACCGCCCGGACGCACGCGATCACCCGGCTGCCGGCCTACGAGGACCGGGGTTTCCTGCGCACCGACTATCACGACGTCGAGGATTTCTCGCTGATCCACGTCACCTTCGAGGACGGCACCATCGCCGACATCTTCGCTTCCGAGATCGTCATGGGCGGCATCCACAACTGGCTGGAGGTGATGGCCAACAACCATCGCGGCATCTGCAACATCAACCCGAACACCGCGATGCAGACCTACAATCCCGAGGAAAGCCAGTTCGAGGACATCTACGTGGTGGAGAAGATCGGCACCAAGCAGGGCTGGGCCCCGACCGCGCCGGACGAGGATTTCATCACCGGCTTCCCGCAGGAGATCAACGCCTTCTATGCCGCCATCGCCGAGGACCGGACCTGCGAAAGCGACAGCGAACTGGCGGCGGACACGATCTCGACGGTCTACAGCGCCTATCTCTCGGCGGCGCGTTCGGGCGCGGAGGTCGCGGTGAAAACCGCATGACGCGCGCGAGCGGACCGGACCACCGGTGCATTTAATGCATCAGACATTGGAAAACATAGCAACAGTCGTCACCGCTCACGCCCCCTAGAGTGGCGCTCTCCGAACCGGACCGCGGGTCCGCGAAGCAAGAGAGGATTGCCATGCCGGGGCACGACACCAACCGCCGATCCGTTCTCAAGGCCATGGGCGCCGCCACCCTCGGCGCGCCGATGCTGCCCTTCCTGAAGGTGCTGCCGGCCGAGGCCGCGCCCGCCGACACCGCGGTGGTGGTGATCGGGCAGACCATCAACTCGCTCGACATCCACCGCAAGGGCACCAACCGGCCGAGCTACCAGATCGCGGTGAACTGCTACGACCGCCTGGTCTCCTTCGGCACCAAGACGATGCCCGACGGCTCGCTGTCCTACGATTATTCCGTGCTCAAGCCGGACCTGGCGGAAAGCTGGGAGGTCGCGGACGACGGCCTGTCGATCCTGTTCAAGCTGCGCAAGGACGCCGTGTTCTGGGACGGCCTGCCGGTGACCGCGGCGGACGTGAAATGGTCGCTCGACCGGGCGGTCTCGCTGGGCGGCTTCCCGGCGGTGCAGATGAAGGCGGGCTCGCTGCTGAAGCCCGAGCAGTTCGTCGTGGTCGATGAGAAGACCTTCCGCATCGACCTGATCCGCAAGTCCAAGCTGACCCTGCCCGATCTCGCGGTGCCGGTGCCGATCATCTTCAATTCCACCGTCGCCAAACAGAACGCCACCGCGGACGATCCCTGGGCCACGGAATACCTGCACCGCAATCCAGCGGGCAGCGGCGCCTACAAGGTCGCGCGCTGGGATCCGGGCCAGCAGCTCGTCTACGAACGCAACGAGAAATGGACCAGCGGTCCCCTGCCCGGCGTGAAGCGCGTGGTGGTGCGCGAGGTCCCCTCGATCTCGACCCGCCGGGCGCTGATCGAGCGCGGCGACGTCGATCTTTCCTTCGGCGTGCCCGACAAGGACACGAAGGAACTGGCCGGCAAGCCCAAGGTCAAGGTGACGGCGACGCCGATCGAGAACTGCCTCTACTGCGTCGGCGTCAATCTCGCCTTCGAGCCCTTCAGGGAAAAGAAGGTGCGCCAGGCGATCGCCTACGCCATCCCCTATGAGGAGGTGTTCTCGGCCGCCGCCTACGGCAACGGCGTGAAGATGTGGGGCGGAGCCTCGAAGAGCCCGGCCGACATCTCCTGGCCGCAGCCCTTCCCCTACGACACCGACTACGACAAGGCGAAGGCGCTGCTGGCGGAGACGCAATACAAGGACGGCTTCGAGGTCAGCTTCTCGATCAACCAGTCGCTGGCAAGCTGGATGGAACCGACGGCGCTGCTGATCCAGGAGGGCCTGGCCAAGGTCGGCATCCGCACCAGCATCGAGAAGATCCCCGGCGCCAACTGGCGCACGGCGGCGCTGGTCGAGAAGAAGCTGCCGCTGCACCTGGAAAATTTCGGCGGCTGGCTGAACTACCCCGACTACTACTTCTTCTGGGCCTACCTGAAGGGCCACCTCTTCAACTCCTCGAACTACGACAATCCCGAGGTGAAGACGCTGGTGGACGAGGCGCTGCACATGGAGACCGACGATCCCGCCTACGCGCCGAAGATCAAGCGGCTGCTGGAGATCGCCTTCGACGACGTGCCGCGCATCCCGCTCTGGCAGCCGACCCTGAGTTCGGCGATGTCGCCGGATCTCGAGGGCTACGAATACTGGTTCCACCGCCAGCTCGACGCCCGCAAGTTCGCCAAGGCCTGAGCGCCGCGGCGGTTTCGTGAGCAGGCTCGGGCATATCCTCCATCGCCTGTGGCAGGCGGTCCCGGTGCTGGCGGGGGTCATCGTGGTGACCTTCGTGCTGACCCGGGCCCTGCCGGGCGACCCGGCGGTGTATTTCGCCGGGCCCGCGGCGGACGAGAAGTCGATCGCCGAGATCCGCGCGGCGCTCGGTCTCGACCGCAGCCTGCCCGAGCAGTTCCTGCTCTATCTGGGTGACCTGGCCCGGGGCGACCTGGGCCAGTCGCTCTCCACCGGCCAGCCGGTGCTCGCCGACCTGGCGAGCCGGCTGCCGGCCTCGCTGGAACTGACCTTCAGCGCCCTGCTGCTTTCGGTGCTGGTGGCGGTGCCGCTCGGCATCCTGGCGGCGACCCGGCCGGGCACCTGGGTCGACCATGCCTGCCGGCTGCTGGTGACCGCCGGGGTCTCGCTGCCGACCTTCTTCACCGGCCTCGCCCTGGTGTTCTTCTTCTACTACCTGCTGGGCTGGGCCCCCTCGCCCATCGGCCGGCTGGACTTCGCCTATCTGCCGCCCGACGGGATCACCGGCTTCTACGTGATCGACGCCTTGCTGGCGCTCGATCCCGAGACCGCGCTCGCGGCCGCGGGCCAACTCGTGCTGCCGGCGATCACCCTGGCGCTGTTCACGCTGGCGCCGATCGCCCGCATGACCCGCGCCGCCATGCTGCAGGCGCTGGGCAGCGAATATATCCGCACCGCGCGGGCCGCCGGCCTGACCGGACGCACGGTGCTGCTGCGCTACGCCCTGCGCAATGCCCTGCTGCCGGTGATCACCACGCTGGGCATGGTCTTCTCCTTCACGCTGGGCGCCAACGTCGAGCACCTGACGCACCTGGACGGTTTGATCATCCTGCATTTGCCGCCAACGATTACAGATGTGGGCTTCGAGTCAATTGGCGAAATCACGTCACTCAGAACGCTGGTAGCAGATGACTGCAAGATCACCGATACGGGCATGGCCTCGCTAGAAAATCTCTCCGAGTTGCGCTGGTTGAAAATAAATTACACCAACATCGGTGACAAAGGGCTCAATTCAATCAAAGATCTAACCAACCTTCACACCTTGGAGATCAGCAACACCAAGATCACCGATCGTGGGTTGCTCGTTTTGTCTGGCCTCAGCAAACTGAACGTCATTGAGTTGAGTGGTTGCGACGTCTCGGAGGAAGCAGTAGAAGCCTTGCGAAAGGAACTGCCAGAAACTGAAATCCTTAGTGGAGTGACGT
>JBGTSP010000070.1:0-17023 GCA_041940205.1 Alphaproteobacteria bacterium | reverse complement strand
AGCTGACTCTGTCGCCGTCGTCACTGTCGCTGGTGGACAGGGTGCCGATGGTGGCGCCTGCGGCGTTCTCGGCGACGGTGCTGGCGGACAGCGCGATGTCGACCGGGGCCTCGTTGACGTCGGAGACGGCGACCGAGAAGGTCTCGGTACGGGTGAGGCCGTCGCCATCGGTGGCGGTGACGTTGAGGCTGATGCTGTCGGCGCTCTCGTGGTCCAGGCTCTGGCCCGGCTTCAGTCGAAGCTGGCCATCGACGACCTCGAAGCGGTTGTCGTCGACCGCGTAGCTGACGCTGTCGCCGTCGTCATTGTCGCTGGTGGACAGGGTGCCGATGGTGGCGCCTGCGGCGTTCTCGGCGACGGTGCTGGCGGACAGCGCGATGTCGACCGGGGCCTCGTTGACGTCGGAGACGGCGATCGAGAAGGTCTCGGTACGGGTGAGGCCATCCGAATCCGTCGCGGTGACGTTGAGGCTGATGCTGTCGGCGCTCTCGTGGTCCAGGCTCTGGCCCGGCTTCAGGCGAAGCTGGCCATCGACGACCTCGAAGCGGTTGTCGTCGACCGTGAAGCGGTGCGTATCCGCGATGTTCGAATCCTGCGCGCCCAGCCTGCCGATCACGGCGCCGTCCGCGTTTTCGTCGACGCTCCGCTGATCGAGCGTGACCGAGGTCGGCGCCACCGCGGCATCCTGCACCGCGGGGCGGGCCGGGGTGGTCGAGGCGAAGGAATCGCGCTCGTCGCTCGTCCCGGTCTCCGAGCCCGAGAGCTGCGGGCCCGTTTCCGCCTGCTCCTGAAGGACCGGACCGGTCGCATCGACGGACTCGCCGTCGGTCTGCAGAAGCGGCGCTTCTGCCGGCGTTTCGGTCTCCGAAGCGGCGGTTTCCTCGGCCGCGGCGTCATCTACGGCGCCGGCATCGCCACCGGTCCGAGCGCCCCGGGCAGCACGCCCGTCGGGACCTTCCGCGCGATCGGGGCCGTTCGAGTCCTCGTTTTCCGCTGCGGCATCCTCATCGAGAGTTCCCGCGCCCGTGGCGAGGGTGGACGCTACGGCATCGCCGGCGAGGGTCGTGGCAGCCTGCGGTCCGACCTGTCCGGAAAGGGTGGAAACGCCAACCCTGCCGCTGGCATCGACCTCCACCACGATGTCGACATCTTCTTCGGCGACCTTCTCGCCCTTCTTGTCGAGGAACTCGACCGTGAGCGTGGTCGCCTGGGCTTCTCCTGCCAGCGCGGTCGGAACCGCGATCATCAGGCCGGTCAGCTGGGTCGCCGTCATGCTCCAGGAGCGGTCGCTGTTCTGCTGGCCCTGCTCGGGCTGCATCTCCTCAGGCAACCCGCTGATCCGCACCTCGTTGAACGCCTGGTCCGGCTCGGGAACGACGTCGGCAAGATCGAGAGGCACGCTGGAATCGTCGTCTTTGCCCGCCGACTCCGCGTGCTGCTCCAGCTCGTCGGGAGTGAAGGAACGGTCAGCGAACTCGATCCGCTCGACCCCGCTCACCTGGTCGATCCCGCCGTCGCCGACCAGGTCGCGCACGGTGAAGCCGTTTTCGTGGGCGGTCACTTCGTAATCGGAGACGTTGCCCTGGTAACGAACGATGTCCTCGCCGCTCCCGCCGACGATCGTGTCGTTGCCGGCGCCGCCACTGAGAATGTCGTCGCCCTTGCCGCCGGCGAGGAAGTCGTCGCCAGCGCCACCATCAAGGATGTCGTTGCCCTTTCCGCCGGACAGCTTGTCGTTACCGCTGCCGCCGTCGAGCATGTCGTCGCCCTTGCCGCCGCTCAGCTTGTCGTCGCCATCACCGCCGCTGAGGACATCCTGGCCCTTTCCGCCGGACAGCTTGTCGTTACCGCTGCCGCCGTCGAGCACGTCGTTACCCTTGCCGCCGCTCAGCTTGTCGTCGCCGTCACCGCCGCTAAGGACGTCCTGTCCCTTGCCGCCGGACAGCCGGTCGCTGCCGGCGCCACCATCGAGCAGGTCGTCGCCCTTGCCGCCGGCCATCCGGTCTGCGCCGCTGCCGCCGTCGAGCACGTCGTTGCCGTTGCCGCCGCTCAGCTTGTCGTTGCCGTCGCCACCGCTGAGGATGTCCTGTCCCTTGCCGCCGGACAGCCGGTCGCTGCCGGCGCCGCCGTCGAGCACGTCGTCACCCTTGCCGCCGGCCATTCTGTCTTCACCGTCGCTGCCGGTCTGCACGTTTGCGCTCGTTCCGGCATTCCCGTCCGCGGCGCCGGTGACCGTCGTCGGTTCGCTGTCCGGCCCCGTCTCTGCGGAGCCTGCAGCGTCCTGATCGACAGGCGTCGTGTCGCTTGCGCTGCCGATCGCATCGGCGCCCGGCGCCGCCGCCGGCTCGCCGCTCGTGGCCGCATCACCGGTTTCCATCGGCGATTCGCTGCTGCCGCCGCCGCCCGCATTCGCGTTCCCCTGGTCCACCGGGAATTCACCGGTTGCACCGAGGTCCGCACTCAGGGTCTCCGCCGGCCCGTCGTTCGCGGGAGCATTGCCGCCGTCGGCGGATACCGCGCCGCTGCCCGGCTGATCGGTTTCGTTGTCCTGATCGCCGACGCCGGCGTTCGTGCTGCCTGACTCGGCCGGTGCTTCGCCGGGAGTGTTGCTGACCGTGTCGGCAACCGGCTCCGCGGCTGTGGCACCGGTCGTGTCCGTGGCCGGCGCCATCGCCGGGCCGTCGCCTGCGGATGCGCCGCTGCCGTCGACCGGTGCCGTGTCACTGCCGGTCTGGGCGGATCCGTCGCCCTGGTTACCGCCGGAGGCTTCTGCATTGCCCTGTCCGTTGCCGTCGGCACTGCCGCTGGCCGGGCCGGCGGGGGCCTCGCCGGCGGTGCTGCCGGTCGCGTCCATCACCGGCGTTGCGGTCGGGCCGTCGCCTGCAGGCGTACTGCCGCCATCGACAGGTGCGGTGTTGTCGGTGGTCTGGGCGGGATCGCCGCCCTGGGTACCGCCACCGGTGCTCGCGTTGCCGCTGTCGACCGGTGCCGCGTCGCTGTCGGTCTGGGCGGGTTCGCCGCCCTGGCTGCCGCCGCTGGCGCTCGCGCTGCCCTGTCCGTCGCCACCGGCATTGCCGCCGGTCGTGTCCATGGCCGGCGCCGTAGTCGGGCCGTCGCCTGCGGGCGCACTGCCGCCGTCGACCGGTGCCGTGTCACTGCCGGTCTGGGCGGATTCGCCGCCCTGGTTGCCGCCGCCGGCATTCGCATTGCCCTGTCCGTTTCCGCCGGCAATGCCGCCGGTCGGGCCGGCGGGCGCCTCACCGGCGGTGCCGCCGGTCGCGTCCACGGTCGGCGCCGCGGTAGGACCGTCGCCTGCGGGCGCACTGCCGCCGTCGACCGGTGCCGCGTCGCTGCCGGTCTGGGCGGGTTCGCCGCCCTGGGTACCGCCACCGGCGCTCGTGTTGCCGCTGTCGACCGGTGCCGCGTCGCTGCCGGTCTGGGCGGGTTCGCCGCCCTGAGTGCCGCCGCTGGCGCTCGCGCTGCCCTGTCCGCCGCCACCGGCATTGCCGCTGGCCGGGTCAGCCGGCGCTCCACCGGAGACGTCGCTGTTCGTTTCCGCAGTCGAAGCTGCCGCGGGACCACTGTCTACAGGCGCCGTACCGCCGTCGGCCTGAGCGGATCCGCCGTCCTGGGTGCCACCATCGGCGTTCGCATTGCCCTGTCCGTTGCCACCGACGGTGCCGCCGGTCGCGTCCGTGGCCGGCGCCGCGGTCGGGCCGTCGCCTGCTGGCGCACTGCCGCTGTCGACCGGTACCGCATCGCTGCCGGTCTGGGCAGGTTCGCCGCCCTGGGTGCTGCCATCGGCGTTCGCGTTGCCCTGTCCGGTGCCACCGGCATTGCCGCCGGTCTGGCCGGCGGGCGCTTCACCGGCGGTGCCGCCGGTCGCACCCTTGGCCGGCGCCGTGGCCGGGCCGTCGCCTGCGGGCGTGCTGCCGCTATCGACCGGTGCCGCGTCGCTGCCGGCTTGAGCGGATTCGCCGCCCTGGGTGCCGCCGCCGGCATTGCCACCGGTCGGGCCGGCGGGCGCCGCGCCGGCGGTGCCGCCGGTCGCGTCCATGGCCGGCGCCGCGGTCGAGCCGTCGCCTGCGGGCGCACTGCCGCCGTCGACCGGTGCGGCGTCGCTGCCGGTTTGAGCGGGTTCGCCGCCCTGGGTGCCGCCATCGACGTTCGCATTGCCCTGTCCGGTGCCACCGGCATTGCCGCCAGTCAGGCCGGCGGGCGCTTCACCGGCGACATCGCCGGTCGCGTCCATGGCCGGCGCCGCGGTCGGGCCGTCGCCTGCGGGCGCACTGCCGCCGTCGACCGGTGCCGCTTCGCTGCCGGTCTGGGCGGGATCGCCGCCCTGGGTGCCGCCGCTGGTGCTCGCGTTGCCTTGCCCGTTTCCGCCAGCATTGCCGCCAGTCAGGCCGGCGGGCGCTTCACCGGCGACATCGCCGGTCGCGTCCATGGCCGGCGCCGCGGTCGGGCCGTCGCCTGCGGGCGCACTGCCGCCGTCGACCGGTGCCGCTTCGCTGCCGGTCTGGGCGGGATCGCCGCCCTGGGTGCCGCCGCTGGTGCTCGCGTTGCCCTGACCGTTTCCGCCGGCATTGCCGCCGGTCGGGCCGTCGGTCGCGTCCATGGCCGGCGCCGCGGTCGAGCCGTCGCCTGCGGGCGCGCCGCCGCCGTCGACCGGTGCCGCGTCGCTGCCGGTCTGGGTGGATTCTCCACCCTGGTTGCCGTCGACGTTCGCATTGCCCTGTCCGTTGCCACCGGCACTGCTATTGCCCGGGCCGGCGGGCGCTTCACCGGCGGCGTCGCCGGTCGCGTCCATGGCCGGCGCCGTGGCCGGGCCGTCGCCTGCGGGCGCGCTGCCGCTGTCGACCGGTGCCGCGTCGCTGCCGGTCTGGGCGGGTTCGCCGCCCTGGGTGCCGCCGTCGGCGTTCGCATTGCCCTGTCCGTTGCCACCGGCATTGCCGTTGCCCTGGCCGGCCGTCGCTTCGCTGGGCGTGTTGCTGCCCGCGTTCGCGGTCGGCTCTGCGGTCAGGCCGTCGCCGGCAGGCGTATCGCCGCCGTCGAGGGTTTCCGCGCCGTCGGTGGCCAGGCCGGTCTCGCCGTCCTGGTTTCCGCCAGTGTTGCTCGGACTGTCCTGTCCGTTGCCGCCGGCATTGCCGTTACCGTTGCCACTACCGCTGACGTTGCCATTACCGCCGGCGTTGCTGTTGCCGCTGTTCCCGGGAGTCTCGGCGGCCGCCGTCTCGGAGGCTGCTTCGGGAGCCGTTTCGGGAGTGGCCGCAGTCGCCTCGTCCGCGGGGGGCTCCGGCGCGTCTCCGGCCGGCAGGACGGTCTCGACGAGATCGTCGACACCGCTCCCGTCGAGCTCGAGTCCCGGCGGGGTGCCGCCATTGCCGAGGCCGTTGCCGTTGTTGCCCTGGCCGTTGCCGCCGGCATTGCCATTGCCGTTGCCATTGCCGCCGGCATTGCTGTTGCCGCCGTTCCCGGGCGTCTCGGCGGCCGCCGTCTCGGGGGCTGCTTCGGGGGTGGTGGCGGTCGCCTCGTCCGCGGGGGGCTCCGGCGCGTCTCCGGCCGGCAGGACGGTCTCGACGAGGTCGTCGACGCCGCTCCCGTCGAGCTCGAGTCCCGGCGGGGTGCCGCCGTTGCCGACGCCGTTGCCCTGGCCATTGCTACCGGCGTTGCTGTTGCCATTGCCACCGGCGTTGCCGTTGCCATTACCGCCGGCATTGCTGTTGCCGCTGTTCCCGGGCGTCTCGGCGGCTGCTTCGGGAGTGGCCGCGGTCGCCTCGTCCGCGGGGGGCTCCGACGCATTCGCGTCCGGCAGGACGGTCTCGACGAGGTCGTCGACATCGCTCCCGTCGAGCTCGAGCCCGGGCGGGGTGCCGCCGTTGCCGACGCCGTTGCCCTGGCCATTGCCACCGGCGTTGCTGTTGCCATTGCCACCGGCATTGCCGTTGCCGTTGCCGCCGGCGTTGCTGTTGCCGCTGTTCCCGGGAGCCTCGGAAGGCGCCGCTTCGGCGGGCCCATCGTCGTCGTCGCCGTCCGCGAGAGCCTCCGCCGCGTCCCCGGCCGGGAGTGCGGTCTCGACCAGGTCTTCGAGATCGTCATCGTCGAGCTCGAGCCCCGGCGGGGTGCCGCCGTTGCCGACGCCGTTGCCCTGGCCATTGCCACCGGCGTTGCTGTTGCCATTGCCACCGGCATTGCCGTTGCCGTTGCCGCCGGCGTTGCTGTTGCCGCTGTTCCCGGGGGCGTCCGGTGCTTCCCCGGCTGGCGGAACGGTCTCGGTCAGCGCATCGACGCCGTCGTCATCGAGCTCGAGCCCGGGCGGGGTGCCGCCATTGCCGAGACCGTTGCCGTTGTTGCCCTGGCCGTTGCCGCCGGCGTTGTTCTGGCCCGGATTGCCCTGACCCGGATGGTCCTGGCCGCCTTCATTGCCGCCGTTTTCCGGACCCTCCGGAACGGGGGGAGCCGTGACCGTTTCGGTGACGGAGGCGCTCTCTTCCTCCGCGCTGCCGGCCGGATCCTCTGCCGCAAGGGGCGTGGCCTGCGCGACCTCGTCGCCACCGTCCGGGAGTTCGGCCGGGATGTCTTCTTCGCTGTCCGCCGTCGCCGCCGTCGGGATGTCGAAGTCGACGTTTTCCGTGCTCACGGCATCCCGCTGCGATCCGAAGCTCTCGCCGTCGCTGTCGTCGTCGCGCGCGTCGACCGTTGCGCCGGGTACCTCCGCAGCCGCCGATTCCGGCACTGCTGACGGATCGCTCGCTTCTTCGGCCGGACCATCGGCGTCCGCCGCGGCTTCCGCTTCCTGGGCCGGGTCGGCGGCTCCACCGTCGACCGTCCGTCCGGACTCCGGGCCCGTGCGCCCGCTCTCCGAAGTCCGTTCGGCCTGCTGAGCATCGGCGGGGCCGTCCTGATCGCCACCTTCCGTGATCGCCGACGCGGCCGGGGTGCCGAGGCCGGGACCGCCGGCCGGAGATCCGGTGGAAGAGAAACTGTGTCCGCCATCGGCCGCGGCCTGGCCGGTACCGTCGGCGGCGGAGGCCTCATTGTCGTCACCGGTGTCGTCGGAATTCTCGCCATCGTCCATGTCGAACGACGTGTCGCCGGCCCGGGCCTCGTCGGTCTGGAAGCTCTCGAGAACCTCCGCATTGCCAACACCGACGATGGTGTTGTCGCGATGCTGGCCTTCCTCGTCGGCTTCCCGCGCCCGGTCGGCGAGCGTGCGGGCGAGCCGCTCGGCCGCCGAGGTCTGGTCGTTCCCTCGCGGGGCGTCCTCACCGGGGCGTTCTTCTCCACCCTGCCAGGTTCCGGATTCTTCGGCCATCGTGTCACTCCGCGTTTCGGCGGTTCGGGGCGTGTTCTTCGCCCGACACCGAGTTTCTTTTCGGGAGTGCAGGAATAAGCCCTAGTGATTGATGAGTTGTTGAATTCCTCGGTTAATTATTGGTGAAGAAAGCATGACGAGGGGTTTTGTACTTAAAAGTAATATATGGGCGAAACAAAACAACCGGCCGACTGAACCGTTCGTTAACCAAGCAATTTTACCGTGTCCGCGATCGTGCAGAAGATCCGACAAGGTCGGACCGCTGCCGCGATCAGCAGAAGTTGCGTGTCGCATCGTTAGCCAAGAGCCAGGCGAGCCGGGATGTCAAAGGCGGTTTTCGGGTCGGTCATTAATCAGGACGGGGGAAAGCTGCTGCTGGCCGCCGCGGCGACGAACATGCTTTCGCTCGCGCTTCCCGTCGCCATCCTGCAGCTCTACGACCGCATCATCCCCAATGAAGCCCTGGAGACCCTGTCCGTCATCATCTTCGTGCTGGGCACGATCCTGCTGCTCGACGTCGTCCTCAACCTGGCGCGTTCGCATGTCAGCGTATGGGGCGGCGCACGAATGCAGCACCAGATGGGCTGCCAGTTGCTCGACCGGCTGATGCATACGGATCTGCGGGCCTTCGAGGAAATGCCGCCGGGCGTTCACCTGCAGCGGCTTCGGGCCATCGATTCCATCCGCAGCTTCTTCGGCGGCCAGGGCCTGCTGCTGCTGGTCGACCTGCCCTTCGCCGTGATCTTCATCGCCCTGATCGGCCTGATCGCCGGTCCGCTGCTGCTGGCGCCGGTCGTCATCCTTCTGCTGTTGTCCGTGCTGGCCCTGCTGTCGGGCCGGAAACTGTCGGACGCCCTCAAGTACCGGGTCGAGGCGGACGACCGACGGTACAATTTCATGATCGAGATCCTGCGCAGCATCAACACGGTCAAGGCGCTGGGCATGGAGCCCCTGATGGTGCGGCGCTACGAGCGCCTGCAGGCGACCTCGGCCGATGCCAACCAGCTTGTCGGCGAGCACAGCGCGGCGGCCCGCAGCCTGGGGCTGACCTTTTCGCAACTCACCTCCGTCGTCGTCGCCGGCTACGGCAGTTCCATGGTGATGGCCGGCGATCTCAGCATAGGCAGTCTGGCGGCCTGCACGCTGCTTGCCGGTCGCGCCACCCAGCCGATGCTGAAGGCGCTGGGAATCTGGACGCAGTTCCAGTCGGTCCGCTTCGGGCGCCAGCAGATCAAGGCGATCTGGGACCTGCCGCAGGAAGTGCGCGGCCGCACCGCGAGCCTGTCGGAGGGCAGCGCGCGGGTCGAACTCGACAAGGTGGACTACCGCTATCGCGACGACCTGCCGCTGCTGCTCGACGAACTGACGCTGAATATCGAGCCCGGCGAAACCATCGGGATCAGCGGCAGCAACGGATCGGGCAAGTCGACGCTGCTGGGCGTGATGACCGGCGTGCTGGCGCCGACCAGCGGCCAGATCCGCTTCGACGGCGTGAACCTGACCGACCTCGATCCGGCCTCCTTCCGCCGGCACGTCTGCTACCTGCCGCAGAAGGCGACCCTGTTCGAGGGCACGCTGCTTGAAAACCTGACCATGTTCCGGGGCGACCGCTATGCCCGCAAGGCGATGCAGTTTGCCGACCGCCTGCATCTGCATTCGGTGATCGCGCAGATGCCGCAGGGTTACGACACCCGGGTCGACAACGGGCAAAGCTCGCGCATTCCCGGCGGCGTGCGCCAGCGCATCGCCCTGGTGCGGGCACTCACCCTGGCCGACGACATCCGCCTTCTGCTGTTCGACGAGAGCTATTCCCATCTCGATCGCGAGAGCAACCAGGCGCTGATGGAGGTGTTGCAGGAACTGAAGTCGGAGTGCACGACGGTCATCGTCAGTCACCGCCCGTCCTTCATCGGCCTGGCGGACCGTTCCTTTGTCCTGCGCAGCGGATTGCTGGTGCCGGCGACGAGGGGCGTTCGCGAGCAGATCGAGCGGGTGCGCAAGGAATTCAGCGCATGAGCGTGGCGAGCGACACGGCGCAGACCGAAAACCGCCTGCTTGCGGCGGTCGCCTCGCTCGGCCTGTTCCGCGAAAGCGGCAAGCGGGCCCTGTCCGACCAGACGCTGTGCCTGCTCGAACTGCTGGAGGCGATGGAATGGCGGGGGCAGCCCCGGCAGCTTTCCGAGGCCATCCCCCACTTCGTCGATCGCCTCAGCACCGATGACGTGCGCTCGACACTGGCCAACATCAACATCCGCACGACCGCGCTGCGCATTCGCCAGGGCGAACTCGAAGCCTCGGCGCTTCCCTGCCTGTTCGAACCGGACGGCGGACCGATGCGGACGATCCTCGCGGTCGAGGACAACGGTCACCTGATCTTTGACGGCTACCTGCGTCGCCGGTTCGTCAGCGACAACAAGGGGCTGAAGGGCACGGCCTATGTCCCGAAGATCCTCGAGGGCGACGAGCGGGCGGACCATGCCCGGAACTGGGTCGGCACCCTGCTGAGCCGGTTCCGGGGGATCGTCGCCTGGGTCCTGGTGATCACGCTGCTGTTCAACCTTCTCAGTCTCGCGACACCGCTGTTCATGAAGTCGGTCTACGACACAGCGATTCCGGCCCAGTCCCTCCTGCAGCTCTGGTACCTGCTCGTCGGCGTCGGCCTGGCCCTGATGTTCGAGGCGGTGTTCCGGCGGCTGCGCATTCTCGCCATGGCCTATATCGCCGGACGCATCGATTTCGTGGTCGGGCGCGCCGCGTTCGAGCGCGTCCTTCTGCTGCCGCTTTCGATGATCGAGCACGAGCCGATCGGCACGCAGATCGCGCAGCTGCAGGACTTCGAGACCATTCGCGAACTGTTTGCCGGATCGCTGGGAGAGACCCTGCTCGATCTGCCTTTCGTGCTGATCTTCGTCGCCGCCATCGCCGTGCTGGGAGGCTGGCTGGTGATGGTGCCGGTCGCCTGTCTGCTGCTGTTCGCGATCGTCGCGGTGTTGCCGTCGGTCATTCGCAAGTCGAAATCCGCCAACGCCGGGAAGGCGGCGCTGGCGCGCTACCAGGTCGAAACCCTGTCGGGCATGCGGTCGATCAAGTTTGCCGGGGCCGAGGAGGTCTGGCTGGCGCGCAACCGTCGCCTGTCCGCGGCCGCGGCGGCGCAGGACTACCACCACCAGCAGGCGGGCAACTTCAAGCAGAGCTTTGCGCGCTTCATGACCACCGCTGCGGCCGTAGCGATGATGGGTTTCGGGGCGATGGCGGTGATGAACGAAAGCATGACGGTGGGTGCGCTGATCGCCAGCACGGCGCTGCTGTGGCGGGCGCTGACGCCGATCCAGTCGGCCTACCTGATGGCGTCCCGCTTCCCCCAGGTGCTGGCCAGCCTGCGGCAGCTGGCGTTCCTGATGCAGTTGCCGGTCGAGCAGGACCCCGGGCGGATCGCCTTCGAGCGCCGCCTGCAGGGCCGGGTCGCCCTGAACGGCGTGTCGCACCGTTTCTCCTCCGATGCGGATCCGGCCCTTGCCGGCCTCTCCTTCGTCATCGATCCGGGCGAGATCGTGGCGATCACCGGTCCCAACGGCGCGGGAAAGTCGACCCTGCTCAACCTGCTATCCGGTCTCTACCGCCCGTCCCTCGGCACCGTGCTGATCGACGGCGTCGACATCAGGCAGCTCGACTCGATTCCGCTGCGGCAGTCGGTATCGCACATGCCGCAGAACGTGGAACTGCTCTACGGCACGGTCTCGCAGAACCTGCGCCTCGCCGAGCCGGCGGCCCTGGACGAGGAGATCGAGGAGGCCGCGCGCCTGGCGCATATCCACGACGACATCATGGCCATGCCGGAAGGCTACGATACCCGGCTGACGGAGCGGGTGCTGAGCGAACTGCCGGAAGGCTTCAAGCAGCGCCTGGCGCTGGCCCGGGCCTGGCTGCGCAAGTCTCCGATCGTGCTGCTTGACGAGCCCGGCCAGGCTCTCGACGCGATGGGCGACCAGGCCTTCATTTCGGCCGTGAACGCGATGCGCGGCAAGGTCACCGTGTTCATCGTCACGCACCGCCCGAGCCACATCAAGGTCGCGGACCGGGTGCTGCTGCTCAAGCGCGGCCGACTGCAGTTCAACGGAACCGCGAAGGAATTCGCGGAACGGATGGGAGCACTGGCAGCATGAACGATACCTCGCCAGCGCCACGGCAGGGCGGCAGGCCACCCTGGGCCAGCCGGCGGGAACTGCGCTACCTCTCGCAGGCGGAAATTCTCGAGGAACTGGGACCGTCCAACCTGGCGAAGGCCATCCTGCTGCTGGCCGTGACGCTGGTATTCGCCGGAATCGCCTGGGCGGCGACGGCGACCATCCAGCAGACCTCGAAGGCGACGGGCGAGATCGTACCGCGGGGCGCCATTCACACGGTCCAGCATCTCGAGGGCGGGATCGTCCAGCAGATCCTGGTGCGGGACGGCGAGATGGTGGAAGCCGGCCAGCCCCTCGTCCGCCTGGCGCCGACGAATTCGTCGGCCGACCTCGATGCGGCCGAAGCCCGTCGCATCGCGTTGCGGCTTCGGGTCGAGCGTCTGCGCGCCTTCGCCGAGCAGCGCTCGCCGGACTTCTCCTTCGTCTCGGGACGCCACGACGACATGGTGCGCGACCAGTTGACGATCCTGGAACAGCAGAACGAATCCCAGGAGCAGCGGCGCCGGGTGCAGGAACTGAAGGTCGAGCAGGCCCGCAGCGAACTGGCGGCGCTGCAGAGGGAACGTTCCAAGCTGCTGGGACAGATCGAGATTCTCGGGGACGAGCGGGAAACCCAGAAGCGCCTGATGGACCGGGGCCTGGTCTCCCGCCTGGTTTTCCTGTCGGCCGAGAAACAGCTCCGGCTGGCCCGCGGCGAGCTGGCAGAGGTGCAGGAACGCATTCGCAAGGCCGGCCAGGCGATCCGCGAGGCGACGGCGAAGCAGGACGAGTTCGAGGCCAAGAGCCGCGACAAGGCGCTGGACGAGATGGGCGGCGCGGCCGCCGAACTGGCCGAGATCGAGGAAAGCATCGTCCGCCTGAAGGATCGCGTGCATCGCCTCGAGATTCTCGCGCCGGTGCGCGGCCTGGTGCAGGAACTGGAGGCCGATGCCGTCGGCCGCGTGGTGCCGCCCGGCGGCCTGATCGGAAAGATCGTGCCGGTCGGCGACGATCTGGTCACCGTCGCCAAGCTGCTGCCGGCGGATGTCGGGCAGATCCGCGTCGGCTTCAAGGCCAAGGTGAAGGTCTCGACCTACGACTTCGCCCGTTTCGGGGCCATTGACGGCGAGGTGGAGAAGATTTCGGCGACCACGTTCAAGGAGGACGACGGGTCGGTCTACTACAAGGTCACCGTGCGCCTGGCGGCCGACTATGTCGGCGACATTCCGGGCGTCAATCAGCTGCTGCCGGGCATGGTGACCGATGTCGAACTGCTCGGCGAGGCGCGGACCGTCCTGCGCTATCTGCTGCGCCCCGTTTACCAGTCTCTCGATGTCGCCCTCACCGAGAAATGACCGCGATGCGTGCGAACACGACGGAAAGAGACATTCGACCGCCGGCGACGACCGGCCGGTGGACGCCGGGAGACCGCCCATGCTGAGCCTTGCCGCCTCCGGACGTTCGGGCCGTCGCGCCCGACGGTTCACCCGGATCGTCGCGCTCCCGCTGATGCTGTTCGCGGGGAGCTGCACCGTGCTGCCGGAAGCGACCGACGAGACGGCGCGCGCGGCCCGGCTGGAGGCCGATCTGGCCGCGGTCGAAGCCGCCCGTTTCACGCCGGACCGGCCGATCACCCTGTACGAGGCGATGGCCCGGGCCGTGGCCTTCAACCTGCAATCGCGGGTCAAGGCGCTGGAAGCCGATCTGGCCGACGTCGAGCTGCGCCAGTCCAATCTCGAGTTTCTGCCGAACCTGGATGCCAGCGGCGGCCTGGACCGGCAGAACCGGGCGACGTCGCGCACCACGGACCGCATCCAGAACAGCGCCCAGGCGGGCTTCGCCTGGAACATCCTGGATCTCGGGGTGAGCTATGCCCGGGCCAAGCAGCAGGCCAACCAAGTGATGGTGGCCCGCGAGCACCGGCGGAAGGCGTTCAACGACATCCTGCGCGACGTCCGGCTGGCCTACTGGCGGGTCTCGAGCGCGCAGCGCCTGATGCGGCAGGCCGGCGCCCTGTCGGGCCGGATCCAGAAGGCCGTGGGCTATTCGCAGGAACTCCAGGCCGAAAGGGATCGCGACGCCAAGGTGTCGATCGCCTATCGGCGGGCGCTGCTGGAAAGCGTCCGGACGATGGTGGCGTTCCGCCGCGAGGTCGCCGATGCCCGGGCGCAGCTGGCGGAACTGATCAATGTCGACCCGAATGCCGAACTGCGGCTTGCGGAGGCGCGCGAGCTTCACGCCCTGCCGTCGCTGCCCTTCTCGGCGGAGGAGATGGAGCGCCGGGCCCTGCTGAACCGGGCCGAGTTGCGCACCGAGGAATACCAGAAGCAGATCGAGGAATGGCGGGTTCGCGAGCAGCTCTACAGCCTGCTGCCCGGCCTCGACCTGAGCATCGGCGGCAACTATGCCTCCGACAGTTTCCTGCTGAGCCGGACCTGGGCCACGTCCGGCGTGCAGCTCGGCATGAACCTGTTCAACCTGTTCTCCCTGCCCGGCCGTCTCGAGCAGCAGGAGAAGACCGGCGAACTGGCCGAGAGCCGGCGCCGGGCGGTCGTCATGGCGGTGCTGGCGCAGGTTCACATCGCCCGGCGCCAGTACGGCGATGCCCTCTACCAGTTCGCGCTCAGCCGGCGGATCGCGGATGCGGATCGCGACCTGACCGGTCTCGTACGCCTGGAGGCCCAGCTCGCGGACGGCGGATTCCTAGAGACCATCGAGGCCGGCGCCCGCGAGATGCGGACGGGCCTGGACGAGCACAGGGCCTGGCTTGAGGTGTTGCGGGCCCATAATGCCCTGATCCACGCGGTCGGCGCGCATGCCCTGCCGGAGGAACTCGAAAGCGCCGGCGTGCAGCGGATCGCCGTCGCCCTGCGCCACCAGTATGCGGACTGGGACAGCCCCAGTTCCAGCTCGCGCGGGCTGACCATCATGCCGCTGGTGCGCCTGATCGAGGCGGCGCTGCCGAGCGCCCCGGCCGAGCCGGTCCCCGAGGTCCGGTCCGCGTCGGCGGGCGCGCCGCTGGACCTGGCGGCGCTGCCGCTGGAACGGGTCGTCGTGGTCTCGCGCAGCACGCCGTTCGCCTGGGAAGACGGCGCGCTTGAGGGTCTGATCGGGCATTCGAGAATTGCCGCCGCCGGGAAGGCGCCGGAACGGCCGATCCCCGCCGTCCTGCGGCCGGCGGACGGCCCGTCGCCGGGACCGGCGGACGGGATCGGCGCGGACGCGGCCATTGCCGCCGGCGGGGAACCCCTGTCGGCGATGGGACAGCCGGATGACGAAACCGGAGCAGCGTCGGGGCCGCGGGTCCCGCCGCCCCCGCCGATGCCCCGGAACGGGCAGGCCGGAGCTTCGGAAACAGGCATCGAGGCAGACTTCGAACGCGATGCCCGTTCGCCGCTCGCGATCCAGGTCGGCGCCTACCGCTCGCGCACGACCGCGAACGACGTGATGCAGCGGCTGCGCGCGTCGCTGGACGAGACGGGCTATTCCGGCCGGGTGCACAGCGATCGCGTGATCTCGGCGCAGCATGGAAACCTGCATGCGGTGCGGATCGGACCGATCCGCGACCGCAGTCGGGCGAGCGCGCTCTGCCGCGATGTCCGCCGCCAAGGCTTCGACTGCATGGCCCTGCGGCCCGAGCGGATCGCGGTGGCATTGCTCGACGGCAGCCCCTGACGACGGCCGGAGAGCGCCAACGCGGCCCCGCGGACCGGTCGATCTAGAGCGAGGCTCCCCCGCGATCCGGCACGCCGGCCGCCTCGTCCAGCAGCCAGTCCCGGAATGCGACGAGCCGCGGATCGTCGGCGCGGTGGGCGGGATAGATGATCTGCACCGGCCGATGGGCGATCCGCACCAGATCGAACGGACGCACCAGCGTGCCCTGTTCCAGTTCGTCGCCGAGGAAGGCGGCGATGCCCATGGCCACGCCCAGTCCCTCGATGGCCGCCTGGAAGGCGAGGTTCAGGCTCTCGAAGCGCGGCCCCCGGCGACCGTCGACGCCGGTGATGCCGGCGTGGCGAAGCCAGGTCGGCCAGTCGTCCGGGCGCGGCGCCGAATGCAGCAGGGTGACGCCGGCGAGATCCGCAGGGTCCGACAGTCGCGCCGCCAGGCCCGGCGCGCAGACGGGGAAGGTGTCGAGCGCCACGAGGTCATGGGCAACGAGGCCCCGGGCCTGCCAGTCGTCCTCCTTCACCTGCAGCGCCAGGTCGGTGTCGCCGCGCGCGAAGTCGATCGGGGCGAGCGAGGTGGTGAGCCGCACGTCGATATCCGGATGGCGGTCGTGGAAGCGGCCCCAGCGCGGCATGAACCAGCGGATCGCGAACGTCGGATAGGCGACGATCGACAGCGTCTCGGAGGCCGCGGCGAGGCGCAGCCGCGCGCCCGCCGCGGCCAGTTGCGCCAGCGGTTCGCGGACCGCCGCCAGGTAGCTTTCGCCGGCCGCCGTCAGGGCGATGGCGCGGTGCCGGCGCTCGAACAGCCGCGCGCCCAGCTGGCTCTCCAGGTTCTGGATGCGCCGGCTGATCGCGCCGGCGGTCACGTTGAGTTCGCGTGCCGCGTTCAGAAAACTCATGTGTCGGGCAGCAGCCTCGAAGGCTTCAAGCGCGGCAACGGGCGGCAGGCGGCTCATGACTGCAGTCTAGTGGATTGAGTTTTTTGCAATCAAGAAGTGATCAAGTTTCGTTTGCGGCCCGGTCCCGTGGCGTTCAAGGATGACCGAAAGCGCCGGATGGAGGATGGCACCATGAGCATTGCCGCGTTTCGCGAGGACCGGGAGATCGAGAGCGCGTCGGACCTGATCGCGCCCGACTGCCACGGCCTGAACTTCTTCGATCTCGATCGCGGCCTGCAGGACCTGCTGGGCCTGTATCTGCCCGCGGACCTGCTGGCGCACATGCTGCCGCACTACCGCCGGCTGGGCGAGATCGCAGGCGGCCGGCTGGACGAACTGGCGCGCCTGTCGGACCGGCACGGCCCGGTGCTGCACCAGCGCGATGCCATGGGCCGCAACGAGGACTGGATCGAGTTCCACCCGGCCTATCGCGAGATGGAGCGGCTGGGCTACGGCGAGTTCGGGATCCATGCGATGTCGCGTCGGCCCGGTGTCCTGGGCTGGCCCGAAAAGGTGCCGCCGGCGGCGAAATACGCCTTCCAGTACCTGTTCTGCCAGTCCGAGTTCGGCCTGATGTGCCCGATCTCCGCCACCGAGACCTCGGCCCTGCTGATCGAACGGCACGGCGACGCGGCGCTGGGGGAGAAGCTGCTGGAACGCATGTGGAGCCAGGACATGGACGCGATCCTCAAGGGCGCGCAGTTCATGACCGAGAAGTCCGGCGGCTCGGATGTCAGCAATATCGAGCTGACCGCGCGCCACGAGGACGGGCAATGGAAGCTCTACGGCGAGAAATGGTTCTGCTCCTGCGCCGACGGCGACATCGCGCTGCTGCTGGCCCGGCCCGAGGGCGCGGTCGAGGGCAACAACGGCCTCGCCCTGTTCGCGCTGCCGCGCCGCCTCGATGACGGCAGTCGCAACCGCTACCGGATCGTG
>JBGTSP010000069.1:0-17067 GCA_041940205.1 Alphaproteobacteria bacterium | reverse complement strand
GCGATCGAGATGCGCTGGCGCTGGCCGCCGGAAAAGGCATGCGGAAAGCGCCGCAGGTGCTCCAGGTTGAGCCGGCACTTCTCGGCGATCTCGCGCACCCGCGCGTCGGTCTCGGCCCGGCTGCGGGTCAGCTTCATCACTTCCAGCGGCTCGGCGATGATGTCGCGCACGGTCATCCGCGGGCTGAGCGCCGCGTAGGGATCCTGGAAGATGAGCTGGGTCCGCTTGCGGTAGTCCTTCAGCGCCTTCCTGTCGATGCTGCCGACATCGTAGTCGACTTCCCCGTCGCGGTAGCGCACCCGGCCGCCGCTGATCGGCGCCGCCTTCATCAGCGCCCGCCCCAGCGTGGTCTTGCCCGAGCCGCTCTCGCCGACCAGGCCGAAGAAGGCGCCGCGGGTGATCTCCAGCGAGACCCGGTCGACCGCCTTCACGGTCACCTTCGGGCCGAACAGGCCGCCGCCGATCGGGTAGTGCACCGACAGCTCGTCGGCGGCGATCAGGACGTCATCGTCGTTCACGCGACCGGCTCCCTGCTTTCGTCCAGCGCCAGGCAGGCCGCCTCGTGGCCCGCGCCGACTTCGCGCGTCACCGGCCTCTCCGCGGCGCAGGCGCCGGCGATCACCTGCGGACAGCGGGTGTGGAAGACGCATCCCGACGGCCGTTCCAGCGGGCCGGGAATGTCGCCCGGCACCGGGGTCAGGGGCGCATCGAGATCGTCCAGCCGCGGCAGGGCATCGAGCAGGCCCCGGGTATAGGGATGCGCCGGCGTGCGAATCACCTCGCGCACGCCGCCGGTCTCCAGCACCCGGCCGAGATACATCACCGCGACCCGGTCCGCGGTCTGGGCAATCACGCCCAGGTCATGGGTGATGAACAGGATCGACATGCCGAACTCGTCCATCAGGTCCTTCATCAGGTCGATCACCTGGGCCTGGATGGTGACATCCAGCGCCGTCGTCGGTTCATCCGCGATCAGCAGCCGCGGCCTCGTCGACAGCGCCATGGCGATCATCGCCCGCTGGCGCATGCCGCCGGAAAACTCGAAGGCGTACTGGTCGATCCGCCGCCCGGCGTCCGGAATGCCGACCCGGTTCAGCATCTCGACCGACAGCTCGCGGGCCTGCCTCGCGCTCATCTCGGAATGGATCAGCAACTGCTCGACCATCTGCTCGCCGATCGAGATCGCCGGGGCGAAGCTCGCCATCGGCTCCTGGAAGATCATCGAGACCGCCCCGCCCCGGATCAGCTTCAGGTCGCGGGCGTGCCGCAGCGCCAGCACGTCGATATCGCCCTCCTCGCCGTGCAGGACGATCCGGCTCTCCGGCTCGCAGACCGCATTGCCGGCATTGAGCTGCATCAGCGCCTTCGCGGTGACCGACTTGCCCGACCCGCTCTCTCCCACCAGGCCCAGCACCTCGCCGGCGGCGATGTCGAAGGAGACCCCGTCGACGGCCGTCACCAGGCCCTCGTCCGTGCGGAAGCGGATGGTCAGGTCGCGGACCGTGAGCAGGGGTTTCGCCATCACTTGTGGTCCGAATAGGGATCGGCGGCATCGCGCAGGCCGTCGCCGACAAAGACGAAGGCCAGCACCATGGCGACGAAGAAGACCACGGGAATGAAGTACCACTGGTAGTTCAGCAGCACGTCGGCATTGGTCACCTTCTGCAGCATCACGCCGAGCGAGTTCACCGGATCCTTCAGCCCCAGGCCGATGAAGCTGAGCGCGGTCTCGGAAAGCACCATGTAGGGAAAGGAGATCACCAGGTCGACGATGATGTAGCTGGTGAAGCTGGGCAGCAGGTGGCGGCGGATGACATGGCCCGCGGGCGCGCCGCAGAGCTGCGCGGCCAGCACGTATTCCTGGTTGCGCTCGGTCAGCAGGTGGGTGCGCACGCGCCGGGCCAGCGTCGGCCAGCCGATGAAGCCGAGGATGACCGAGATGAAGAAGAAGCGCATCTCGGCGCTCCATTCGTCCGGCACGAAGGCGGCCAGCGCCATGAACAGCGGGATCGCCGGCACGGTGCGCACCGCGTCGGTGATCATCTGCAGCACCCCGTCGATGCGGCCGCCGAAATAGCCGGCAACGCCGCCGATCACGAGCGCCAGCACGAAGCTGATCACCACCCCGATCGTGCCGACCGCCAGCGACGTCCAGATCGCGTGCAGGGTGCGCGAGAAGATGTCCTTGCCGGTGGCGTCGGTGCCGAAGATGTGGATGCCGCCCTCGTCCATGCCGAAGAGGTGGGTGCTCACCGCGATGCCGGGAATGTCGATATCGAAGGCCCGGCCCGGCAGGTCGAGTTCGAAGTCGAACAGCCGGTAGGTCCAGCCCTGGACGAAGAAATGCAGGTAGCGCCGCTTCTCGGTGTTGACCGTGGTCACCCAGCGGAAATTGGTCTTGATCGAGCGGGTGCGCTCCAGGGTGTGCAGGAACGGCCGCAGCGAGCAGCCGTTGTGATCGCAGAACATCGGGATCTGCGGCGCGCCGTTCTGGTAGTCCCTGTCGCGCCCGGCGATCGAGGGATCGTAGGGCGAGAGGAAGGGTGCGGCGAGGCCCATGGCGATCATCACGATGAGCACGGTGCCGGCGATCATCGCCGCCCGGTTCCTGCGGAACCGGGCCCAGACGAGCTGCATCTGGCTGGCGGTGAAATAGGCCTCCCTCGCCTTCCGGTCGGCCAGCGCGGCGGCGCTCTCGGCCCGCTCGCCCGCGCCAGAACCGCCCATGCCCTGTTCGCTCATGCCCTGCTCGCTCATGGCCCGCTCACCCCATCACGCTCTTGCGCACGCGCGGATCGATCAGCGCCAGCAGCACGTCGGTCAGGAAGTTCAGGGTGACGATCGACGCGGTCAGCATGAAGATGATCGCACCGGCGAGCTGCTGGTCGTTCGACCGGGCGAGCCCCTCCAGCAGCAGGGCGCCGGCCTCGGTCAGGGTCAGGATGACCGCGACGATCGGCAGTTCGTTGAACACCCGGTTCAGATCGAAACCCAGCGAGTTGACGATCGGTCCCAGCGCGTGGCGCGCCGGGTAGCGCCACAGCAGGCGCCCGCCGGTGACGCCGCGGGCGCGGGCCGCGGTGACATAGAGCTTGCCGTATTCGTCGGACATCAGCGCCCGCACGGTCTGCAGCGCGAAGGCTGTGGCGGACCAGCCGAGGATGAAGATCGGCAGCCAGGCCCGCGACAGAAAATCGAGCAGCCGTTCCCAGGACCATTCGGCATCGCGGTACTCCTTGGAGAACAGCCCGGTCAGGGTGTCGCCGAACAGCACCGTGGAGGCCAGCATGATCATCAGGGCGAGCAGGAAGTTCGGCATCGCCAGGCCGAGATAGGAGACGAAGCGCAGCACATTGTTGAGCCCGGGGCTGGCGACGGTCGCCGAGATGATGCCCACGGGCAGGGCGATCAGGTAGGCAAGCAGCAAGGCGGTGAAGCAGATGCCCAGCGACAGCCAGATCTTCTGGCCGAGGAGCTGGTTGATCGAAACCCGGAGGATGCAGCTCTCGCCGAAATCGCCGCGCAGGAAGACGTTGCCGACCCAGGTCGCCCAGCGCTGGACATAGGGCTTGTCGAGTCCGAGCCGTTTCTCCTCGGCCCTGATGTCCTCGACGCTGATCTGCGAGCCCTGGGTGTTCTTCCAGGCGAGATAGCGTTCGGCGCAGTTCGCCGGCACCATCTCCATGAGGGTGAAGACGATGAACGACACCATGAGCAGCGTGACCACCGCCATGATGGCGCGCATGCCGGCGAATTCGAGAAACTGCAACATCCCGGACGACCCCGCTCCGCTCCGGTTGCCGGCGCCGTCCGCCGCGTGATGCGTCCCCTTCCCGGTGCGCCGCGGATCTTCTGAACGGACCGCCTGAACGCCGGCCGGGAACGGACAGTCTCCCGCCCGTCCCCGGCCCGCGTCAACCGGTCAGCTTTCGTCCGCGAGGAACCATTGCTGCGGACGGTAGGGGTAGGTCCTGTAATACTCGTAGGACCAGGTCTTGAAGGTCGGGAAGTTCTTCAGCGCGTTGCGATGATAGATCGGCGCGGGCGCCTGAACGGTGCCGATGAACAGCAGGTTCTCGGTCATGTTCTTCACCAGGCGAGCGCCGATCGCGTCCGATTCCGGCGTCCCCACCGGAGTCGACTGGAAGGCGTTGATGTCGGTCATCATCGCGGTCACGTACGCGGGCGGCTTCACCCCTTTTGTGCCGTTCGATTCGACATATTCCGCCCAGAGCATGCCCGCGCGGTGGCCGAAATAGTTCTCGAAGGGCGGCTGGAACAGCTCGGCATTGCCCAGCACGATGGCGATCGGCTGTCCCTTGCTCCAGGCCATCACGTCGAGCTGGTTGGAGGACTGGGCCGAACGGTACTCGTCCGGGGTCACCTCCTTCGAGGTCGACTTCACGCCGACATTGCTCCAGTGCTGGGCCACCAGTTCGACCACCTCGCCGGCGATTCCCTGGGTGGCGAACTGCAGGTTGAGGACCAGCTTGTCGCCGTTGGGCAACTCGCGGAAACCGTCGCCGTCCTTGTCGGCCAGGCCGACCGCGTCGAGCAGGCTCTTCGCCTTTTCCGGATCGAACTGGGCGAAGTGCTGCTTCCACTTCTCCTCGACGAAGCCCGGGGCCGGCGAGAAGGCGACATACTGCTTGGGCTCGCCGAGCCCGAAGAAGGCGACCTCGTTGATTTCCTCGCGGTTGATCGCGAGCGACATCGCCTGGCGGAACTTCAGGTTGCCGAAGACCTTGCGCTTCTCCAGGTCCGGCGAGGTGACGTTGAAGGAGAAGGCCGGGATCTGGATGGTCGGCTTCAGGTCGATCGTGTAGCCGCCCTTCTCCTGGTTCTCCAGCAGGATCGGCGCGGAGGGCAGCTGCACCGACTGCGACTTGTAGTCGACCTCGGCGTTCACCAGCTTGAGGATGCGGACCTGGTTCTCGTTGATGTGAACCTCGTCCATCTCGCTGATGTAGGGCAGCTGGTTGCCGGCGGTGTCGACCATGTGGAAATAGGGATTGGCGACATAGTGCCGGCCCTCGGTCGTCTCGGCGACGGTGATGTGGGATTCGAGCGTCGGCATCACCGCCTTGGGCAGCTTCGCGACCTTGTCGGGATGGGCCAGGAAGGGCGTCGGCGTGTCGGTCCAGTCCGAGTTGCCGTAGTAGGCCGAGATCACCGCATAGCCGTTCTCGAAGCCCAGTTCCCTGGCCAGCGTGTCGGCATCCTTGTTGTGCTTCGGATGGAAGCGGCCGAGGAAATGTTTCGGCTGGAAGGCCTGGGCGTAGTGCGTGGCGAAATGCGCCAGCAGGCCCGGCTTCGGCGCCGGCAGGTTGAAGCGCACGGTCTGCGGGTCGATCACGTCGACCGTCATCCGCTTGCCGGCGACCAGCACATAATCCTTCGGCTTGGCGATGATGTTCTTATCGAACACCATGTCGTCGTACCAGAACTTAACGTCCTCGGCCGTGAACGGCGCGCCGTCGGACCACTTGTGGCCCTTGCGCAGGGTGAAGGTGAGCTGGGTGAAATCGCTGTTCCATGCCCAGCTTCTGGCGACGTTCGGCACGATCGTCGTCAGGTCGTCGGAGAAGCGCACGAGATTGACGTGGCGCACCGAGAGCAGGTCCGACGTGCCGGCTTCCGGCGCGTTCGACAGGCCGTCGAGCACGCCGCCGTGACGGCCGATCTCGTCATAGGGCAACACAACCAGCGGTTCCTCCGGCAGGCGGTCGGCCAGCGACGGCAGCGGCGGATTGCCGGCGATCCGGCCGTTCAGCTCCGCCGCCTTCGGGTTCGCGGTATAGGACAGGGTGCAGTTGCCCGCCGCCTCGAACGCGGCCTTTTCGTACTGCTGGGGAAAGGCGCCGGGCTTGAGGCCTTTCATGTCGGCCAGCGTCGCCGGCGGACAGCTTGCGGCGAGCGCCGCGCCCGACAAGGCGCAGACGGCGCCCGCGGTAGCCAAGAGTTTGCTGATCATGAGACCCCCTCCAGGGTTGAACAGATGTCGGGGTTGTAACCCCATCCCGAGACATGTTGACGGCAAGCGTCACGTTGAAGTCTTCAAAACGACGCGAGATCGTAACCAATCGGACGTGTCGGCAGAACCGTGGCGAAGGCGATCGTTGCCGCCCCCTCACCGCTCCGCCACCACGCGATCACGGCCTCCCCGCCCGCGAAGGCGGCGGAATCCGCGGTCCCCGACCGGATCCGGACGCGCCGGCCGGCGGGCCGGGGAGGCCCGGCGCCCCTCCGTCCGGCACGATCCCGGTCCGGCGAGCTTCTCGCGCGGGCATGACGGTATGATGACAGGCGCGCGGTCCGGCCGGACCCGACGGCGGAGGGGACGAGCGCTCAGCCGGCCTCCCGGTCCGGGCGGTCGGCGGACTGCCATTCCCAGCCCTCGAGCTCGGGATCGTCGAAGTCGACGAAGGCCTGCCAGTGTTGCGCGCGGTCGGCCTCGAACAGCGCCCGGGCGAGACCGTCGGCAAGGCGGATGGCGCCGAGATCGACGCCGGGTATGTCGCCGGCGACCGCCCAGTGGCTCTGCGAGGCGGCATGGTTGAAACAGTGCACCCGGCCGAGCCAGTCCTCGTGGCCGGGCGTGCGCGGCTGCAGCTCGAAGGCGGGTCCCAGATAGGGCGCCCGGGCGAGTTCCGCATCGGCGAGCTCCGGCGGCGGCGTGTAGCGGTCGCCCCAGGTCGCGACCGCCGCGCCGGCGGGGCCCAGCATCCCGACATGGGCGAGATCGACCGTGAAGCCGGTCCCCAGGATGACGTGATCGGCCCGGAATTCACCCGCGGCGGTCGTCAGGCGGACACCCCCGCCGTCGGTCGCGGCATCGCGGACCCCGGCCGAGAAGACCAGGCGGAAGCCGGGCTCGCGCATCAGCCGCAATACCGAGCCCTGGGGCGGCGGCACCCCGGCGATGCGATGGATGTAATGCCAGATCCGCCAGCGCCAGGCGTCGTCGGCCGCCGCGAAGTCCTGCACGAAACCGGGATAGCCCGCCCCCTTGGTCTTGTTGACCCGGGCGAAGGTCGCGCCGCGCACCAGCATCGTGACCCGGGCCGCGCCGGCATCCAGCGCCGCGGCCGCGTTGTCGCAGGCCGAGGAGCCGCCGCCGACGACCACAACCTCCCGTCCCGCCAGCGCGGCAAAATCGATGTCGTCCTCGGTATGCGACAGGCGGTCGGCGGGAAGGTTCGCGGCGAAGGCCGGCAGGCGCGGCCCGCCGACCGCTTCGCGGCCCAGCGCCAGGACCACGTGGCGGGCCCCGAGCGGACCGTCGCCGGTGTCCAGCATCAGCGTGCCGTCAGCCGCCGGGCCGACCCGGTGCACGGGCACCCCGTTCTCGACCGGCAGGTCCAGCACCTGCCGGTACCAGACCAGATAGTCCATCCACATCCGGGTCGGAATCTTCCCCAGCGTCTCCCAGGCGCCCGCGCCCCAGCGGGCCTCGTACCAGGCGCGGAAGGTCAGCGCCGGCAGGCCGAAGGCCGGACCGGTGAGGAACTTGGGCGAACGCAGCGTGAGCATGCGGGCGAAGGTCGCCCAGGGCCCTTCCCGGCCCGCCGGCCGGGCGTCGAGGACGCGGATGTTGGCGATGCCGTTGCGCTTGAGGGCATAGGCGGCGGCGAGGCCGCACATGCCGGCGCCGACGATGACCACGTCGGCGATCGGGGCGCCGTTCTCGTCGTGCCGGGGAAACACCCAGTTCGCCGGGGGATAGTTGAGCCGGGCGTGGCCGGCCGCGATCTCGCGCGCCAGCGCGTCGAGCCCGGCGCTCACGGGGACGGACCCGATGTCTTCCCGCCGCTCACGAGACGATATCCACGGCGCCGCCGTCGATCCGGACGTTCTGGGCGTTGAGGAACCCGGCGCGCGCGGAGGCGAGGAAACAGACCAGGTCGGCCACCTCTTCGCGGGTCGCGATGCGCCCCACCGGGTTCGGCATGGCCTCGGCGACGATCATCCGCTCGACCGAGGGCCAGTCCTCGGGCAGGCCCTTGCGCCGCGCCCGGGCGGTGTGGGCGGCCTCGACCTCCGGGGTGCGGATCAGGCCGGGGCTGACCAGGTTGACGGTAATCCCCTTCGGCCCCAGTTCCTTGGCCAGGCTGACGGTCATCGCCGCCAGCGCCCCCTTGGCCGCGTAATAGTGCGGCATGCGGGCATTGGGGCGGGTCGAGCCGATGGTGCCGAGATTGACGATCCGCCCCCAGCCCCGCCGCGCCATGGCGGGTGACAGCAGCCGGCTCAGGCGCACCGCCGACATCAGGTTGCGCTCGTACATCGCCAGCCAGGCCGCGCTGTCGGCATCCTCCCAGGTGCCGCGGTCCGCGCCGCCGTAATTGTTGATCAGGATGTCGACATCGCCCGCCGCCGCGGCGACCGCCGCCGCGCCCGCATCGCCGGCCAGGTCGCCGGTGGCGATGATGCAGTCCGAACCCGCGGCCGCGAGTTCCGCCTTGACCGCGTCCGCCTGCCCCGCCTCGGCGGCGTGCAGCACCACCTCCGCACCTTCGGCCGCCAGCGCCGCCGCGATCACCGCGCCGGTGCCCCGCCAGCTTCCGCTCACCAGGGCCCGCCGGCCCGCCAGTCCCAGATCCATGATCGCCCGCGATCCGTCGCCGTCAGTCCCCGCCGGGGGTCATGTCGGTGGCGCCGGCCATCTGGCGGTCCCAGGTCGGGCTCACCAGGATCTCGTTCAGGCAGACATGCGCGCCCATGCGGGCGACGAACAGGAACAGTTCGCCCATGTCCTCGGTCTGCACCATCCGCGCCTTGTCGGCATCGCTGAGCTGGACCGGCCGCTGGTCGAGGATCGGCGTCGCCACCTCGCCCGGACAGATGGTGCAGCAGCGGATGCCGTTGTTGCCCTCTTCCATGTTCAGGCTTTCGCCCATCGACAGCATGGCGTGCTTGGCCGCCGAATAGAGTCCGCCGGCGACATAGGAGGTGTAGCGCCCGGCCCACGAGGAGACGTTGATCACCAGCCCCTCGCCGGCCGCGCGCATCGCCGGCAGCACGGCATGGATGCAGTAAAAGGCGCCGTTCAGGTCGATCGCCACGACCTTGTCCCAGTTGTCGGGCGTCAGCTCGTGCCAGCGGCGCTCGCGCACGTTGATGCCGGCATTGTTGACCAGCGTGTCGAGGCCGCCGTGCCGGGCGAGAATGTCCGCCGCGACGTCCGCCACCGCCTGCTTGTCGGAGACGTCGAGCGGTGCGATCTCGGCCGAACCGCCGGCCGCGGCGATCCGCGCGCGCACTTCTTCAAGCGGCGCCTCGCGCCGGCCCGACAGCACCACATGCATGCCGGCGCCCGCCAGCGCGGCGGCGGCGGCCTGGCCGATCCCCGTGCCCGCCCCGGTGATCCAGGCCGTCTTTCCTTCCAGCGATCGCACGCGTCCCTCCCGATTCCCGTAACCGGCGGGAGCTTAGCAGATCGCGCGGAAGGGACGGATGGACGATCAGGTCGCGACGTCCCGGACGGTCGCGGCGGCGCGGCTCAGAGCGGTCCGTCGTATTCGCCGCGGGCCGGGTAGTTGCGCTCGATGGCGAAGTCCAGCGCCGAGACCAGCTCGGAGAAGTGCGGTCGCACGAACGGCATGGTCTGCACCGCGCCGTAATAGAGCGACTGGTCGGCGCCGACCAGGAACAGGCCGGGCTCGGAGAACAGCGCCGGCTCCTCGATGCCGAGCGAGGTCTTGCCGCGCGAGGTCGAGATGTAGAGGCCCCAGTCCCGGGCGACGGGAAGCGGCAGGCCGTAGGCGAAACGGACCTTGCTGGCGCCGACCTTCTCGGCCATCGCCTCGGCCCGGTCGCGCTCGTCGCTGCTGACCGCGACGGCGCCGACGCCGCGTTCCGCGAAGGCGGCGGCCTGCTTCTCGAACTCGCCCAGGTAGGTGGCGCAGATCGGGCAATGCAGACCGCGATAGAAGCAGATCACGGTGCCCCGTTCGCTGGTCTCGGCGGCGAGGTCGAAACCCGCTCCGTCGACGGTCTCCAGTTTCAGGTCGGGGGTCTTGCGGCGCGGCATCAGCATGGCGGTCTCCTGATCGGGGCTTCGATGGGAATGGATCTGACTGGCGATATAGGGGAAAATCGGCTACGAAAATTCCCAAAGTCATGATCGTCAGTCCCAATCCATGCCGCTCGACCGCCTCTCCACCCTGATCGGACGTTTCGATCTCGCCGCCCGGCCCCTGGCCGACGGCGACGCCGTTGCCGCCAACCTGCTGATCGTCGGCGCGGACGGCGGGCCGGCGACGCGGATCGACTACTGGCCGGATCCCGCCCGCGCGCCGGCGACCGGCCTCGACGCGGCCGCCGGCGGCGGGGGCGGGCCCGGCTGGCGGGTCGCCGCCCGAATCGATCTGGGAGGCGGCGCGGAACCGCTGGGCGCCACCCTGCCCGCGCGGCTGCGTCTCGACGTCGGCGGCAATCGCGACCTGGAGGCGCTGGCGGGCCTGATCGCCGCCGAGGCGCGGGCGCCGCGCTGCGGCGGCGGCATCGCCTTCACCCGGCTGTGCGAGGTGCTGCTGATCCAGATGCTGCGCCACGCCATCGACCGCGGCCTCGTGCGCTCGGGCATGCTGGCCGGTCTCGCCCATCCGCAGCTTGCCCGCGCCGTGGTCGCGCTGCACGACGACCCGGCGCACGACTGGAGCATCGAGGATCTGGCCCGCCTGGCCGGCATGTCGCGTTCGCGTTTCATGGCGGCCTTCCATGCGGTGATGGCGGAAACGCCGATGCGCTATCTCCGGCGCTGGCGGATGCAGGCCGCCCGGCGCGACCTCGCGCGCGGCGGCCGGGTCGGCGTGACCGCCCGGCGCTACGGCTATCGCAGCGCCGAGGCCTTCTCGCGGGCGTTCGCCGGCTTCTTCGGCGAGGCGCCCTCGCAGGTCCGCCGCGAGACGGCGGACCTCAGCTGATCCGTCCGAGCGCCCGTCCCATCAGCATGTAGAGCTTGCCGACGTCGGAAGACAGCATGGTGGCGGAGATCACGTCCTCCGGATCGTTCTCCTCGGCCTGCTCCAGCATCTGCTCGAACTCGGTCATGTAGCGGCCGACATGGTCGCGGAACTCGGTGTTGTCGGCATAGTGGGTCTTGATCGCGTCGATCGAGAACCGGTCGCGGGCGCGGACGATGCGCCGCGCGAAGACGCTGCGGTCGCCTTCCAGATATTTCGCCCAGGCATCGTCCGGCACGTTCTGTTCCAGCGCCCGGGTGAGATCCACCGACAGCGAATTGAGGCGGTCGGTGATGAAGGTGAGGTCCTTCAGGAAATTCTTGCGGCGGGTCGCGATCGACTCGGCCTTCATCTTCTCGACCTCGCTGCGCGCGGTCTCGCTGGCCTTGTGCAGATCGTCGGCCTGGCGGCGGAAGGTCTCGCCGATGGTACGCGCCGTGGCGGTCGCGCGCTCGGAGGATTCCTCCAGCTCGAGCGCGTTGCGCCGCAGCCGGTCGGCATAGGAGGCGACCTCGTGGTTGGCGCCGGCGGCGACATCCTTCAGGTCTCCGGCATTCCGCCTGATCCGGTCGCCGGATTCACCGGCTTCCACCGCGCCGCGACGCGCTTCCTCGCGCAGATCGTTCAGACGGGCTTCCAGGTCGGCCGTCGCCCGCACCACACCGTCGCGGGCGTCGCCCGCCTCGGTGGCGACCCGCCGCGTGGTCTCGCGCAGGGTGCGTGCGGCCTCGTCCAGCCCCTCGACCCGCCGCGTCACGGATTCTCCCAGCGCCGCCGAACGCTGGTCGATGGCCTGGCCCGCCGCCTGGGTGCGTTCCTCGACGCCGTCGATGGCGACATTGATGCGCCCCAGTTCCAGGGCGATCCGGTCGCCCGCGCCGGCCGCCAGCTCCGAGGCTTCCCGCACCGCCGCCTCGACCCCGTCTTTGAGGACGACCGCCATGCCGGCGGCGCGCTGGCCGACATCGCCGATCAGCTCGTGCTGGCTGCGGGCGTCTTCCAGCACGCCATTGATCGCTTCGGAAGCCCGTTCGGTCGCCATCGCCAGGTGGTCGAGCGCGGCCCGCAGGCTCTCGTCGGCCTCGGTGATGCCCGCGCGCGCCTCTTCGCCGCGCACCCGGACGGCCTGGGCGGCGGCCTCGAGTTCCTCGACCCGCGAGATCACGGCGGCGGCCTGGCGCACCGAGACCGGTTCGAGATCTTCCAGCGAGCGCCGCAGCGAGGCGGCCGCCTGCTGCGCCCGGTTCACCATCGCTTCCGCGGCCTCGCCCAGCGCCTGGTTCATCGCCTCCTGGCGCTCGAACACCCGGGTTTCGAGATCGTCGAGCGTGTCGCGGAAGCGCGCCACCGCGCGCTCCGCGCTGTCGCCGAGCGAGCCCGCGAAATCCTCCGCCGTGGCCATCAGGGCTTCGCGCGAGACCGCGATGCGGCTGTCCATGACGTCGACCGACTGCGACAGCAGGGTCGCCATGTTGGCGGACTGGGCCGCGAACTGGCCGCCGGCCTGCTCGATCGAGCGCTGCATGTCGGCGCCGGCCTCGATCAGGCGGGCGTCGACCTGCTCGGCCGCCCGCCCCAGGGCCTCGGCGCCGGCGCCGGCGCGCTCGGCCAGCGCCGCGCCCGCCCGCTCGAGCGCATCCGCCTGCTCCTGCAGCCGGCCGTTCATCGCCGTGGCCTGGCCGGAAAGGGCCTCGCCCGCGGCATCGAGCGCCCTGGCATGGGCGTCGAAGGCCCGGGCGGCCTCGTCGACCGCCAGCCGGCCGCGCCGGCCGGCCGCCTCGACCGCGGCCACGGGGGTCTCGAGCGCGCTCGCCATTTCCTCCACGTTGACCCACGCGGCGTCCGTCGCGGCGCGCACCGCGCCGGCCGGGGCATCGAGGCTCTCGACCATCTCCGCAACCTGGCGGCGGGTTTCCTCGCCGGCGTCCCGGATGGTCGCCACCGGCTGGTCGAGCGCCTCGGCGATCTCCTCGATCTCCAGCCGGGTGGCCGCGGACGCGTCGCGCATCGCCGCCACCGGTCCGTCCAGCGCCCGGGCAACGGCGTCGACCTCGGCCTGGCTCAGCGTCCCGGCGCCCTGCATGGCCGCGATCGGTCCTTCGAGCGCCTGGGCCACCTCATCGATCCGGCGCGCGGTTTCCTCCGCCGCGGCCTCCATCGCCGCGATCGGGGTCTGCAGCGAGGCCGCCACCGCGTCAACTTCGGCGCGGGCGGCGTCGGCGCTGGCGCCCAGCGCCTGTTCGGCCACGGACAGCTCGCCCTGGGCGGCGCGGACGGTGCCGGAAAAGGCGCCGCTCGCCTCGCGCAGGGCGGCGACGGACGCCGCGAGGTCGCGCCCGGCGGCCAGCATGGCGCTGCGCGCCTGCTCGCCCGCCGCGGCCACCGCGGCGGCGCTTTCTTCGCTCTCGCCGCGAACCGCAGCCATCCGCAGCACCACCTCGTCGAGCGCCGCACCGCCGGCGTTGAGGGCGTCGGCGGCCGACAGAATGGCCTGGCCGGCCTGGCCGGCATGGTCGCGCAGCTGGTCGGCGCCGCCCTGCAGGTCCTGGCCGGCATCGCTCAACCGGGCGACGAGGTCGGCGGCGACATCGGTGACGCTGCGCCCGCGCGCCTCGATCCACTGGCCCGCCGTATCGATCCGGCTGGCCGCGCGGTCGGCGCCCGCCTCGATCAGTTCGAGGCTGCCCGAGAGCGTCTCGGCGGCGCTGCGGCTGCCCTCGGCGGCATCCTCGATACGGGCGCTCAGGCCGATCAGCCGGCTGTCCAGCGTCGCCGTGACCGACTGCGCCATCTCCTCGATGCGGGTGGCGAGACCCGCGAACATGTCGCGATCGCGCTCCAGATCGCGCGTCGCGCTGTCGGTGGTGCGGGCGGTCTCGGCGACCGCCGCCTCCAGGGCCTCGCGCTCGAGGCGCAGGCGGCTCGCAAGGGTTTCGGCCTGCCCGGAGGCATGCGCCACGACGGCATCCAGCTCACCGGTCAGCCGCCGCAGGTCTGCGGCGACCTGGTGGGCGCTCTCCGAGGTGCGTGCCGTGGTCCGTTCCGCCACGGCCTCCAGTTCCTCGGCCTCCTGCGATACCCGCCGCCGGGTTTCGGCGGCCAGCGTGCCGACCAGTTCGGCCACGCTCTCCAGCCGGTTCGACAGCGCCGACAGGCCGACCCGTGTCTCCTCGAGAAACGCCTGCTGGGCCGAGCCGGTCTGCTCGGTGGCGTCGGCGAGCGAGCTGCGCAGTTCCTCGAAACGGTCCTCGATCCCGGACATCGCCAGCGCGGTCCTGTCGGTCGCCGCGGTCGCCGCCAGGTCGAGATCGATCGCCAGCGCGGTCAGCCGCTCGCCGATCTCGCCGGCGCTGATCTCGGAACGCTCCAGCGCCCGCAGCGCCGCCTCGTCCGCCCGGCTGGTCATCCGCTCGACCTGCTGCTCGACGGTATCTGCGGCCGAGACCACCGAGCGCTCGATCGAGGCGACGAGCGCCGCGGTGGCGGTTTCGGCGCGGTCGACCTGGCCGGCGAAGACCTCGCCGATCCGGCTCACCTCGCCGTTGATGTCGCCCAGCAGGTCGCGCACCGTGCTGGCCTTCTCCGAAAGCCGCATCGCCGTCTGCGCGCTGAAGCGCTCGGCCTCGCTCGCCGCCTCGACGATGATCCGGTCGGCGTTCTCGCGCAGCCCCTCCAGCGATCCGCCGGCCTTCTGCGCCAGTTCGTCCATCCGCGCCGCGACCATGTCGGCCGCGGCCCGGCCCTCGGCGGACATCGCCCGGGTGGTCTGCTGCACGCGGAAGGCCGCGGCCTCGGCGGATTCCTTCATGCCCTCCGTCACCGCGCCGAAATCGCGGGCCACGCCCAGCACCTGCTGGCCCATGCGCAGCACGTGGCTGTCGGTGTCGGCAAGCCGCTCGTTCAGGCTGTCGATCTCGCTGCGCGCCCCGGCGCTGGTCACGGCGGCCTTGCGCAGGGTCTCGTCGAAGGCCTCCGAAAGACCGGTCAGCACGCCGTCGACCCGGTGCAGCTCGTCCTCGGTCCGCCGGGCGACCTCGCGGCCGGCTTCGCCGAGACCGGCGACCCGGTCGGCGAGACGGCGGTCGGCCGCCTCCAGCCGCTCGGCGACGGCGTCGGCCGCATCCTGCATGTCCTCCGCGCGGGCGCGGAACTGGGCCGCGATCGAGGCCGCGCGACGCTCGCCCTCGTCATCCGGCGCGATCAGCAGATCGAGGCGGCGCGTCACCGCGGTGATCAGGGTTCCCAGGTCGACGTTGCGCCGCCGGTTGGCGGCGATCGCCCACATCAGCAGCGGCGGCGCAGCCACCGCGATCACCAGTTGCGCGACCTCGTTGGGCAACAGCACCGTGAACAGGTCGAGGCCGATCTGGTCGACGAAATAGTAGAGGCAGGCCAGCAGCCAGAGAATGGTGCCGATCCCGGCCCAGCCGAGCCGGCGCACCAGCCCGGGAAGTCCTCCGCGGGGCAGGAAGTCGCGTGGCTGGCGCGGCGGCTCGAAACCCTGGCGTTGCAGGTCGTCCCAGGCTGGATCGCTCATGGTTGCCTCGTTGCCGGTGGGAGCGGGGTGCGGCGGCTCGCCGGCGAGGAAGCGGCGGCCGCGAGGACGCGGCGGTCGGTCTCGGGAAGCCCGGCGAAGGGTCGGAGCACGTTCTGCACGACGGAGAAGTTCGGCCGCAGGCCGGTATAGGTCACGGCCACGGAGAAGCTCGCCTGCTCGCCGGGCCGGACCTGGCCCTCGGTGAAGCGCACGACGTCGCGCGGTTCCTGGATGTCGTCCACCCGGGAGAAGCGGTCGGAACGGAACGGCCGGTTGGCCTGCGAGGCCTGGGCGAAGGACAGGCCGTCGAAATAGTCGCTGCCGTAGCCGTGGGTGAACTCGAGCTCCAGGCTGAAATAGTCCCAGGGGGCATCGGTGGCATTGCGCACCACCTTGGTGAGCGCGAAACCGGTGGCGTGGATGGTGTGGATGCGGCTGCCGAACTCGGCCTCCAGCACCTCGATGTTCAAGATCACCTCGCCCTGGCCGGTGACCTCCTCGACGACCGTGAAGGGATCGTCCAGCCGGCCGGTGCCGCTGACCGAAAGCAGGCGCAGATTGTCCGAGCCGGGCGAAAACACCACGCCCTCGACCGTGATCGGGCTGGCCCATGCCGCGGGTACCGCCAGGGCGGCGAATAGGGCGGCCAGAATCGTTCGCATGGCCCCGATTGTCCGGCCGGAGCGCAAACGGAGTCAAAATGTTTGAGGGAAAATTCCACAATATGATGCGAACGGTGTTGCACCGAACGCCACATCTAGTAGGAAAGCCGCGATTCGCGGCCCTCGGGCCGGCCTAGCCGTATTGCGCCTCGACCTGGGCCACGGCCTCACGCAGCAGTGCCGGCAGGGCCTCGCCGGCCGCCAGCGCCGCACTCGCATCGCCGCTCTTGCAGGCCGCCTCCGTCGCCGCGCTGCGGCTCGAAACGCCGGTCACGCCCAGCGTGCCCGCGCTGGTGGTGATGTCGTGGGCCTGCTGGCGCAGCGCGGCCAGGTCGCCGGCCGCGAGCGCCGCCTCGATCGCGGGCACCCGTCCGGCCATCTCCGAGGTGAACTGGGCGACGAGCGCCCGGAACATGTCGGCCCCGAACCGCTCGCGCAGGCCGTCCATCACCGCGACATCCAGCAGACCGTCCTCGACCATCGCCGTTCCTTCCGCCGTCGGCCGGCGCGCGCGCCGGCGCGGCCGATTCCTCCGTCCCCGCTCCGTGGTGGACTTGATCGCCCCAAAGAGCAAGCCTAGTTTGCCGGTCGCCTATCTCAGTTTTTCCCACTCACTTCCCAGAATCGTGGTGCAGGTCCTCATGAAGTTTGCCGGAACGGATTCCTATGTCGCGACGGAGGACCTGATGGTCGCCGTCAATGCCGCCATCACCCTGCAGCGGCCGCTGCTGGTCAAGGGAGAGCCCGGCACCGGCAAGACCGTTCTGGCGCACGAGATCGCCAAGGCTCTCGAGAGGCCGCTGATCACCTGGCACATCAAGTCCTCGACCAAGGCGCAGCAGGGTCTCTACGAATATGACGCGGTCAGCCGGCTGCGCGACTCCCAGCTCGGCGACGAGAC
>JBGTSP010000068.1:0-17610 GCA_041940205.1 Alphaproteobacteria bacterium | reverse complement strand
TCGCGCTGCCAGCGTTTCGATCTGCGCCGGGTCGACGGCGCGGTGCTGCAGGCGCATTTCCGCACGGTCGTGGAGGCCGAGGGCGCCACCGTCGAGGACGAGGCGCTGGCCCTGATCGCCCGCGCCTCCGAGGGTTCGGTGCGCGACGGCCTGTCGCTGCTCGACCAGGCGATCGCGCACGGCGCGGGCCGCGCCGACGCGGCACTGGTGCGCGAGATGCTCGGGCTCGCCGACCGGGCGCGGGTCTACGACCTGCTGGAGGCCTGCCTGCGCGGCGAGACCGCGGCGGCGCTTGCCGGTCTCCGCGCGCTCTACGATCTCGGCGCGGAACCTTCCGTGGTGCTGGCCGACATGCTGGAACTGGTGCACTGGCTGACGACGCTGCAGGTCTCGGGCGGCGAAGCCGGCGACGGCGGGCTGGGCAGCGATACCCGGGCGCGGGCGGAGACCGCCGCCGCGGCGCTCAGCGTGCCGGTGCTTTCGCGCGCCTGGCAGATCCTGCTGAAGGGGCTGGGCGAGGTCCGCGCGGCGCCCTCGATGCTGCCGGCGGCGGAGATGATCCTGGTGCGGCTGTGCTACGTGGCCGATCTGCCGACGCCGGCGGAGGCGGTGGCCCAACTGCAGGAAGGCGGCGGATCGCCCGGAGGCGCATCGCCAGGCGGCGGGACGCAGGGCGGTGGAACACCGGGCGGCGGGGCGCAGGCGCGCGGCCTGCCGTCGCCGGCCCTCGCCGATGGCGCGCCCGCGGACGCCCTTGCCGGGACCGGCGCCGCGCCGGTACGCGCGGAGAAACCCTCGCTGACGCTGGCGGTGCGGGCGGCGGCAACGGATGCCCCGCCGGCGATCGCCGCCGGCGCCGCGCCGGAGAACGACGTCCCGGCGGAGGCCGACCGGGCGGCGATGCCCGGGGACTTCGCCGCGCTGACCCAGCTCGTCTGGCAGCGCAAGGAAGCCCGCCTCGCCTCCGTCCTGCGCCAGGACGTGCATCTGGTGAGCTACGAGCCCGGCCGGCTGCTGCTGGCGCCGGGCCCGAAGGCGCCGCGCGACCTGGTGCCGCGGCTGACGGCGATGCTGGAACAGTGGACCGGTCGGGACTGGCACGTCGCGGCGCAGGCGCGGCCCGACGACGGCGGCGTCACCCTGGCCGAGGCCGAGCGCGCGGAGGCCGACGCGCTCAGGGCGCGGATCGCCGGCAATCCGCTGGTGCAGGCGGTGATGCAGACGTTCCCGGGCGCCGAACTGACCGATATAAGGCCGCTCGACGGCGAACCGGACGACGGCGCGCCCGAGTCCAGCGAAGAGGATCCGGCATGAAGAATCTCGGCCAGTTGATGAAGCAGGCCCAGGAGATGCAGACCCGCATGGCGGAGCTGCAGAAGCGCATGGAAAGCGAGGAGATCACCGGCACCGCGGGCGCCGGCATGGTCATGGTCACGCTCAACGGCAAGGGCGAGATGAAGAGCCTGTTCGTCGATCCCTCCCTGGTGAAGGGCGACGAGAAGGAGATCATGGAGGATCTGATCGTCGCCGCGCACAACGACGCCAAGGTGCGGGTCGAGGAGCACATGCAGGAAGCCATGCGCGAAATGACCGGCGGCATCGACCTGCCGGGCGGCTTCAAGCTGCCCTTCGGCTGAGCCCGGCGGATCGGGTCCTCATGGCGGCGCCGGACATCGAGCAGCTGATCGAGCTGCTCGCCCGATTGCCGGGCCTGGGGCCGCGCTCCGCCCGGCGCGCGGTGCTCGCCCTGATGAAACGGCCCGACGCCCTGATGCGGCCGCTGGCCGACGCCATGCGCCGCGCCGCCGAGAACGTGCGGGCCTGCGGTGCCTGCGGCAATCTCGATGCCGCCGATCCCTGCAGCCTGTGCCGCGACGAGCGCCGGGATTCGTCGCAGATCTGCGTGGTCGAAGAGGTCGGCGACCTCTGGGCGCTGGAGCGCACCGCGGCCTTTCGCGGCCGCTACCACGTGCTGGGCGGCACCCTGTCGGCGCTCGACGGGGTGGGCCCGGAAGACCTGCGGATCGACGGCCTGCTCGCGCGGGCGGCGGCCCCCGAGGTCGGCGAGGTCATCCTCGCGCTGTCGGCGACCGTGGACGGCCAGACCACGGCGCATTATGTCGGCGAACGCCTTGCCGGCTGCGGCGTCGCCGTCAGCCGGCTGGCCCACGGCGTGCCGGTGGGCGGCGAACTCGACTATCTCGACGACGGCACCCTGACGGCGGCGCTCGCCGCCCGGCAGCCGGCGCAGACATCCCTGGAGTAGAGCATGAGCAGCGATCTCACCGGCCCGGAAAGCCATACCTATTTCTCCCAGCGCCTGCGCCTGCACTATGTCGACTGGGGCAACCGCGACGCGCCGCCGCTGCTGATGGTGCATGGCGGCCGGGATCACTGCCGCAACTGGGACTGGGCCGCCGAGGCGCTGCGCGAGGACTGGCACATCATCGCGCCCGACCTGCGCGGCCATGGCGATTCGGAATGGGTGATCGGCGGCAATTACGGCGTCAGCGAGTATGTCTACGACATCGCCCAGCTCGTGCATCAGAAGCAGATGGCGCCGGTCACGATCATCGCCCATTCGCTGGGCGGCATGATCAGCCTGCAATATGCCGGGGCGTTCCCCGAGCAGGTGAGGAAGATGGTGGTGATCGAGGGGCTCGGCCCCTCGCCGAAGATGCTGCAGGAGCGCATGTCCAAGGGCGTGGCCCGGCGGCTGGCCGACTATGTCGAGCAGCTGCGCGAGATGTCCGGCCGCCAGTCCCGGCGCTATCCCACGCTGGAGGACGCCTTCCGGCGCATGCACGAGGAGAACGCGCATCTCTCGCCGGCCCAGGCCCGGCACCTGACGGTGCACGGCTCCAGCCAGAACGAGGACGGCACCTGGAGCTGGAAGTTCGACAATTACGTGCGCAACTGGCCGGCCTGGGGTTTCACGCCGGAAGAACTGGGGGAAATCTGGAGCCGCATCACCTGCCCGGTGCTGCACCTGCGCGGCTCGGAGAGTTGGGCCAGCGATCCCCGCGAGGACGGCCGCGCCGCGCATTTCGCCAATGCCGAATATGCCGAGATGGAAGGCTGCGGCCACTGGCTGCATCACGACCGGCTGGACGAGTTCCTGCGCCTGACCCGGGAGTTCCTGGGCCGGCCGTGAGGCCGCGTGCGCGCCCGGCGCCGGCGCGGACTTGACGGCCCCGCGGGGCGCTTCGAAAGTGGTCGTCCTGCGATCGGCAAGGAGGAAAGCGATGGCGAAGGCAACCTTCGGCGCGGGTTGTTTCTGGAGCCCCGAGGCGGCGTTCGCGGAAGTCGAGGGCGTGACCGGCACGGCGGTCGGCTATGCCGGCGGCTCGGTGGACAACCCCAGCTACGAACAGGTCTGTTCGGGCACCACCGGGCATGCCGAAGTGGTGCAGGTGGAGTTCGATCCCGAGACGGTCAGCTACGAGAAACTGCTGGCGCTGTATTTCGACATGCACGATCCCACCCAACTCGACCGCCAGGGCCCCGATGTCGGCTCGCAGTACCGTTCGGTGGTGTTCGCGCACGACGAGGCGCAGCAGGCGGCGGCCGAGGAGGCCCGCCGGAAGCTCGAGGCGGCCGGGATCTACCGCCAGCCGGTGGTCACCGCCGTGGAACCCTTCCGCAATTTCTACCGGGCGGAGGAGTATCATCAGCGGTTCTTCGAGAAGCGCGGCTTGCGCGGCCACCGCTAGGCCGCGCCGGGGGCGCGGAGATGACGCAAACGGGGCGCCGCCGGTCGTCCGGCGCCGGTCCCTCGCCGGTCCCGCCGCGATGATCGTCCGCGTCTGAAGCCCCGGGGGACGGACATGCAGGATTTCTGGGCCGCATTCGCGATCGCGCTGGAACTGATTGCCGGCGGCGATGCCGCGCTGGCCGAGATCGTGGGCCTGTCACTGCGGGTCTCGCTGAGCGCGCTCGCGATCGCCGGCCTGGTCGGCTTTCCGCTGGGCGCCCTGCTGGCGGTCGCGCGCTTTCCCGGCCGCGGCGCCCTGGGCGTGCTCGTCAATGCCCTGATGGGCATGCCGCCGGTGGTCGTCGGCCTGCTGGTCTACATGATGCTGTCGCGGTCCGGCCCGCTCGGCGTGCTCGGCCTGCTGTACACGCCCACGGCCATGATCATCGCCCAGGCGCTGCTGATCACGCCGATCATCGCCGCCCTGACCCGCCAGGTGGTCGCCGATCTGCATGGCGAATATGCCGAACACTTCCGCTCGCTGGGCATCGGCGGCGGCCGCGCGGTGGCGGCCCTGCTGTGGGACGCCCGCCTGTCGCTGATCACCGTGGGGCTCGCCGGTTTCGGCCGGGCGATCTCCGAGGTCGGCGCGGTGATGATCGTCGGCGGCAACATCAACCATGTCACCCGGGTGATGACGACGGCGATCGCGCTGGAGACCTCGCGCGGCGAACTGGGCCTCGCCCTGGCGCTGGGCCTGGTGCTGCTGGCCCTGGCGCTGCTGGTCAATCTCGCGGTGATGGCAGTCCGCAGCCGGGCCGGCGGCCTGGCGGCCGCGACATGAACCCGTTCGCCCTGCTGCCCGCGCGCCAGCGACCGCCGCCGGCGCCGCCGGCGGGAACGCCGATCCTGCCCGGCGTGGCGGTCGACCTGGTCTACGAGGCCGGCGGCCTGCGCCTGCTGCACGGTCTCGGCTTCACCCTGGAGGCCGGCGGGGTCAGCGTCGTGCTGGGCCCCAACGGCGCCGGCAAGAGCCTGTTGCTGCGGCTGCTGCACGGCCTCCTGCGGCCGACCGCCGGCACGGTCACATGGGCCGGCGAAAGCCCGGAGCGGCTGGCGGTGAGACGGCGCCAGGCGATGGTGTTCCGCCGTCCGGCCCTGCTGCGCCGCTCGGTGCGGGCGAACCTGCTGTTCGACCTGCGCGCGGCCGGCCTGTCGCGCACCGAGGCCCGCGCGCGCACCGAGGCCTGGCTTGCCCGGGCCGGTCTTGCCGGTCTCGCCGGCCGCCCCGCCCGGGTTCTCTCGGGCGGCGAGCAGCAGCGCCTGGCGATGGCCCGGGCGATGGCGCGGCAGCCGGACGTGCTGCTGCTCGACGAGCCGACGGCCAATCTCGACCCGGCGGCGACGGCGGCGGTGGAGGACCTGATCGCCATCGCCCGCGACAGCGGCTGCAAGGTGGTTCTCGTGACCCACGATCTCGCCCAGGCCCGGCGGCTGGGCGACGACGTGCTGTTCCTGGCCGGCGGCCGGTTGCTGGAGCACACACCGGCCGCCCGCTTTTTTGCCGCGCCCGGGACCCGCGCGGCCCGCGACTATGTTGCCGGCCGCCTGGTGCTGCACGGCCTGTCGGCGGAGGACGGCTGATGCCGGCACCGTTCCTGCTTCCGGCGCTTGTCCTGGCGGCCTGTCTGCTGCTCGCCGACATCGGCGCGCTTGCCGCGGCGGAACGCTTCATTGTCCTGCAGTCGACCACCTCGACGCAGAATTCGGGGCTGCTGGACGCGATCCTGCCGCGCTTCGAGGCGACGCACGGCATCGCCGTGCGCGTGGTCGCGGTGGGCACCGGGCAGGCGCTGAAGAACGCCCGTAACGGCGATGCCGACGTGCTGCTCACCCATGCGCCCGAGGCCGAGAAACGCTTTGTCGCCGAAGGCCACGGCGTCGCCCGCGAGATCGTCATGTACAACGATTTCGTGCTCATCGGTCCGGCCACCGATCCCGCCGGCCTGCATCGCGCCGGCGACGTGGGCACGGCGCTGCGGGCGATCGCGGCGGGCGGGCGGCCCTTCGTCTCGCGCGGCGACGACAGCGGCACCCACCGGCGCGAGCGCGCGCTGTGGCGCCGCGCCGGCATCGCCACCGATGCCCGCAATCCCTGGTACCGCGAGGCCGGCGCCGGCATGGGAGCGACGCTCAACATCGCTGCCGGCCTGGGTGCCTACACGCTGAGCGACCGCGGCACCTGGCTCGCCTTCGCCAACCGCAAGGATCTCGTGGTGCTGTTCTCCGGCGATCCGCTGCTGTTCAACCAGTATGCGGCGATCCGGGTCGATCCGAAGCGCCACCCCCATGTCCGCGCCGAGGAAAGCCGGCTGTTCGTCGACTGGCTGACCGGGCCGGACGGGCAGGCCGCGATCGCCGCCTACAGGCTTGCCGGCGAGCATCTTTTCCACCCCAACGCCGCGCCGCGCTGACCGGCCCGCCGGCGTGCGGCAACGGTGTGGGCCGCGCGTGCGGGGCGTTCTCAGCCGATGGGCGGGCGTGACATACTTGCCTTCGATCCTCGGGAGGGACAGGCGATGGATGTGAGAACGGTGATGCGCCGGGCGGCGCGGTTCAACGCGCAGCGCGAGGCGGTCGTGCACGGCGAACGGCGGCTGAGCTTCGCGGAGGCCTGGCAGCGCGGCTGCCGCATGGCCAACGCGCTGCTGGCGCTCGGACTGCGGCCGCAGGACCGGGTCGGGGTGCTTGAGGACAATTCCATCGAGGCCGCCGACTTCTATCTCGGCGCGGCGATCGCCAACCTGGTGCGGGTGCCGCTCTATCCGCGCAACGGCCGCGAGGCCCACGAGCACATGCTCGGCCATACCGGCTGCCGGGCCCTGGTGGTTTCGGCCAACCATGCCGACGAGGTCGCCGGGCTCGAGACGGTGCTGCCCGATCTGGAGCATGTCGTCGTGCGCGGCGCGGACTACGAGGCCTGGCTCGCCGGCCACCCCGACACCGATCCCGATCCGGCGATCGCCGAGGACGACTGGTACATCATCCGCCATACCGGCGGCACCACCGGGCGCTCGAAGGGCGTGGCCTACACCCACCGGTCCTGGCTCGCGGCGGGACGCGACTGGTTCTACCTCTATCCCCCGGTCGAGCCCGGCGACCGCTGCCTGCACCTGGGTCCGATCAGCCACGGCTCGGGCTACCTGTTCACGCCGGTCTGGCTGGGCGGCGGCTCGAACGTGATGCTCGATCATTTCCATCCCCAGGAGACGGTCGAGGTGATGGAACGCGAGCGGATCGCCTACATGTTCATGGTGCCGACCATGCTGAACGCGGTGAACCGGATTCCAGGCGTGCGGGAGCGCGACTGGTCGCACCTGAAATGCCTGCTGATCTCCGCCGCGCCCTGCGCCGAGGAGACCGCGCGCACGGGCTACGAGATCTTCGGCGACGCCATGTATACCGGCTACGGCCAGACCGAGGTGCTGCCGGTGGCGATCATGGGGCCCCGGCAATGGTTCGCCACCGACCTGCCCGGCTCCAACCCGATCGGGGCCGCCGGCATGGTGCTGCCGTTCGCCGAGATCGAGATCTGGGACGAGGACAACCGGCCGCTGCCGATCGGCGAGGTCGGGCAGATCGTCGCCCGCACCGACGGGCAGATGAGCGGCTTCTGGAACAATCCCGAGGCCACCGCCGAACGCATCGTCGACGGCTGGGTGCTGACGGGCGATGTCGGGCGGCTGGACGAGAACGGCTATCTCTACATGGTCGACCGGGCCGACGACATGATCATCTCGGGCGGCTTCAACATCTGGCCGATGGAGCTGGAGAACGCGCTTGCCGAGCATCCCGAGGTCGTCGAATCGGCGGTCTTCGGGGTGCCGCACGAGCGTTGGGGCGAAACCCCGCTGGCCGTCGTGGTCACCGTGCCCGGCGCCAGCGTCGGGGAAGCGGACCTGATCGCGCTGTGCGCGGAGAAACTGGGATCCTACAAGAAGCCCGCGCAGGTGATCCTGCGCACCGAGCCGTTGCCCAAGAGCCCGGTCGGCAAGATCAAGCGCAAGGACCTGCGCGAACCCTACTGGGCCGGCCGCGACCGCCGCGTCGGCGGCAGCTGAGCCCGCGGCCCTTTCGAGGCTCGCCGCCCCGGGGCGCCTTTCCGGGGTCGCCGCCCCGCGGTCGTCATCGGGCCGGCGCTACAGGTCGAGCCGGTAGACCCGGGCCGCGGTATCGTGGAACAGGGCGCGCTTCTCGTCGGCCGAGAAGCCGGCGGCGTGACGCTTGAAGGCGTTCCACAGCACGCCGTAGCTGCAGGAGACCCGGTCTACGGGGAAATTGCTCTCGAACATCGCGCGCTCCACCCCGAACGCCTCGATGCAGGTCTCCAGGTAGGGTTTCCAGGCCGCCGCCAGGGTTTCGGAGTCCGGCGGCCGGTCCTGCTTGTGGAACCCGAAACCGAGCATCGACATGCCGAGACCGCCCAGCTTCACGACCACGTTGGGACAGGCCGCAAGCGCGCGGATCTGCTCGCGCCAGGCCGCGAAGATCTCCTCGCGGCGGTTGCGGTAGGGACCGATGCCCAGCACGCCGCCGACATGGTCGAGCACGATCGTCGTCCCGGGAAAGGCCCGGGCGAGATCGACCAGGTCGGAAAGCTGCGGGTGGTAGAGCCAGGCATCGAAACTGAGATCGTGCGCGGCCAGGCGGGCGAAACCCTCGCGAAACTGCGGCGTGGCCAGCAGGCCGGGACCCGGATCGGTATGCGCGTTGCGAATCCCCGGATCGGCATCCCAGCTCGCGGCGTGGCGGATGCCCCGGAAGCGGCCGCCCCCGGCGGCGACATGGGCCGCGAGAACCGCGTCGACGGCGGCGCCCGTTGCCAGGTCGGCCCGGCCGACGATGCCGGCGCAGGCCCTGGTCGGCCCGTAGCGTCCGGATTCGGCCATCGCCGCCTGGCCGGCGACGAACTCGGTCTCGCCGACCATGTGCAGCGGATCGGACGGATCGGGCCGGTAGAACGCGGTGCACTCGACGAACACGGTGGCCGCGATCCGATGGCCGCTCATCGTGTCGGCGATCAGTTCCTCGAGCAGATAGCGGCTTTCCGCGAACGCCCGCGCCAGGTCGGCGCCGCCGCCGCCCGGGGCCGGCCGCGTCGGCGGCGCGCCGAAATGCCAGAGATGGTGATGCGGATCGACGATCGGCAGATCCGGTTCCAGCGCCTCCTCGCGCCGCAGGTCCAGCCAGGCCTGGTTGTCCGCCATGCAAAATCCCTCCCCGATTTCCTGACATTCTGACCCGTTCGCCGGCCGCCCGACAGGAAATTTGCGGCCGCCACGGTGACGGCGGCCGGAGGCTCGCGTATCACGGAACGGTCCGTCCACCGGGAGGTTCCGCCATGACGCCCAGCCGCTTTTTCGCTGCCAGCTATGCCGAGGCCCGCGGCCGGTTCCGCGACGCCGCCACCGCCGCCGGGGCCCGCCTGACGGCCTACGACCACCCGCTATCCGGCCCCGACGGCGAGGCGCTCGCGACCGATGTCGCCCAGTTCGGGCCGGCCGATGCGCGCCGGGCCCTGGTGCTGTCCTCGGCCACCCACGGCATCGAGGGCTATTGCGGCTCGGGCTGCCAGGTCGGCTTTCTGGAAACCGGCCTCGCGAAGACGCTGCCGGCCGATACCGGGCTGTTGCTGGTGCACGCCCACAATCCGCACGGATTCGCGCACGGCCGTCGGGTCACCGAAGACAATATCGACCTCAACCGCAACTTCATCGACTTCGCCGCGGGCCTGCCCGAGAACCCGGCCTACGACGAGGTTCACGACTGGCTGGTGCCGGCCGACTGGGACGGTCCCGCCCGGGAGGCGGCCGAGGCGCGGATCGCCGTCTACATCGCGGAACACGGCCAGTTCGCCTGGCAGGCGGCGGTTACCGGCGGCCAGTACCGGCACGCCGACGGCCTGTTCTACGGCGGCCAGGGGCCCAGCTGGTCGCGGCGCACCATCGAGGCGCTGGCGGCGGCACATCTGGGCGACTGCCGCGCCGTCGGCCTGATCGACTTCCACACCGGCCTCGGGCCGCGCGGCCATGGCGAGATCATCGGCATCGGCGCGCCGGGCTCGCCGATGCTCGATCGGGCCCGGGAATGGTACGGCGACGAGGTGCGCTCGCCCGAGGCCGGCGATTCGGTCTCGGCGGTGGTCACCGGCACGGTCGAACAGGGCTACGAGGCGGCGCTGCCGTCGGCGGCCGTGACCGGGGTGGCGATCGAGTATGGCACCCTGCCGCCGACCGAGGTGCTGACCGCGCTGCGGGCGGACAACTGGCTCCACCTGCACGGCGACCCGGCGTCCGCCCAGGGTCGGGAGATCGGGAAGCAGATGCGCGCCGCCTTCTACGGCGAGGACGAGGCCTGGAAGGACATGGTCTGGGAGCGCGCCCGCGATGTCGTCGCGCGCGCGCTGGCCGGCCTCGCCGCGGGTTGAGTGACGTGGCGGCGACGTCGCGCGCCAGCGGCCATGTCTTTATCGCGATCAGTCTCGACGGGTTCGTCGCCCGGGAGGATCACGCCCTCGACTGGCTGATGAAGCAGGACACGGCCGGCGAAGACCACGGCTACGAGGACTTCACGGCCGGTATCGACGGCCTGGTGATGGGCGCCGGCAGCTTTCGCACCGCGCTCGGTTTCGAGACCTGGCCCTATGCCAAGCCGGTGGTGGTGATGAGCCGCAGCCTGGGAAGCGACGACATTCCCGCCGATCTGCGCGGGCGCGTCCGCCTCAGCACGGACGGGCCGGCCGGGACGCTCCGGGCGCTCGCCGCGGAAGGCTGGCGCCGGGCCTATGTCGATGGTGGCCGGCTGGTGCAGTCCTTCCTGCGCGAGGGCCTGATCGCGGACATGGTGGTCACCGTCGTGCCGATCCTGCTGGGCGGCGGCATCCGCCTGTTCGGACCGCTCGAAGGGGACATCGACCTCGAACTGCTCGAATGCCGCGCCTTTCCCTCGGGCCTGGCGCGGCTGCGCTACCGCTGCGCGCCGAAGGCCGGCCCGGCGCTCAGTTGAGCCGGGCCATCTTCTTTTCCAGGGCGCCGGTCAGCGCCGGGATCCGACCGCCGTTGGCGCCGAGGAAGGCGGCGAATTCCGCGCGCTGGGTGATGCCCAGGCTGACGCCCTCGACCACCACGTCGACGATGCGCCAGCCCTCCCCGCCCTCGTGCAGGCGCCAGAGCACCTCGACGGCGGGTCCCGAAGGCGGCCGCACCCGGCTGCGCACGGTGACGTGGCCCGGACGGTCGTCCGGCACCAGGCCCTCGACACGGGGCATCTCGCCCTCGTAGCGCGACAGCCGGCGGGCATAGGTGGCGACGATATAGTCGACGAAGACCGCCCGGAAGGCGGCCCGTTCCGCGTCGCTGCCCCGCTGTCGGTAGCGGCCCAGCACGAAGTCGGCGATGCGGGCGGTATCGAAGCGCTGCAGCAGCAGCCGGCGGAAGGCCGCGGCCTGTTCCGCCTCGCCGAGGGAGTCGTTGGCCAGCACCGCGGCCACGTCCTGGCCGAGAACGGTGATCACCCGGGCGGCGGGATGATCGACCTCGCCCGCGCGGGCCGGCGCCGGCGGGCCGGCGAGGCCCGAAAGCAGGATGAAAACGCCCAGTGCGGCGCCGGTCGGTGACCGGTGTCGGATTTGCATGCGCATGATCTTGCCCCGGGCGGGATTGTTCCGCCTGCGCCGGGGCTTGTCACCCGGTTTCTGCGGAGCCGTGCGTCCCGCGCCCGGGCGCGGATCAGCCCAGGACGCCGGAGGCCGGAGAGGTGGCGAAGCGGGCCGTGATCGCCCGGACGAGGCCGGGGATCTCCGCGCCGGGGACTGGCCGGCCGATGAAGTAGCCCTGGGCGACGCCGCAGCCGTTCTCCCGCAGGAAACGCAGCTGGTCCTCGCATTCCACCCCTTCCGCGACAACGTCGAGGCCGAGATTGCCGGCCAGCGCGATGATCGTGCGCACGATCGGCGCATCGTCGGCGTCGGCCTTGATGTCGTTCACGAAGGACCGGTCGATCTTCAGGGCATGCAGGGGAAAGCGCCGCAGATAGGACAGCGAGGAATAGCCCGTGCCGAAATCGTCGATCGCGACGCGGATGCCGGCATCGGCCAGGTTGGCCAGGGTGCGCTGCGTCTTCGGCACGTCGTTCATCACCGACCCTTCGGTCAGCTCGACCTCCAGCAGGCCGACATTCATGCCGGCCGTCGCGATCGCCCCGGAAATCTGCGCGGCCAGCTCGTCGAGCTGGAACTGTTGCGCCGACAGGTTGACCGCGATGCGCATCGCCGGCAGCCCGGCCTTCATCCAGGCCACGTTCTGCCGGCAGGCTTCCTTCAGGGCCCACTCGCCGATCCGGCCCATCATTCCCAGCTCCTCGGCCACCGGCAGGAACTCGTCCGGCGGGATCAGGCCGCGCTCGGGGCTCTGCCAGCGGATCAGGGCCTCGCAGCCCACCACCGTGCCGTTCTCCAGATCGAGCTGGGGCTGGTAGTGCAGCACGAACTCCTCGTTGCGCAGCGCCTCGTGCAGGTCGAAGGCCAGACCCACGCGCTGGCGGGTATCGGCCGACATGCCCGGCGCGAAGAAGCGGTAGTCGTTGCCGCCGTCCAGCTTGACGTCCCGCATCGCCGCCTCGGCGCAATGCACCAGGTCGTCGACGCTGTCGCCGTCGTCGGGCGCCACGGCGACGCCGATCGAACTGGCGATCTGGAAGGCGCGGCCTTCCAGCACCACGGGCCGGCGCAGGGCGTCGGCCATGCGCTGGACGATCGCGGCGGCATCGAGCGCCTCCTCCAGGTCGGGGACGATGGCGATGAATTCGTCGGCGCCCACCCGGGCCAGCCATTCGCCGTCCGGCAGCAGGTCGGCGAGCGAATCGGCGACGGCGCAGAGCAGCCGGTCGCCGGCCGCCTGGCCCAGCGAGGCGTTGACGTACTGGAAGCGGTCGAGGTCGATATAGGCCACCGCCAGGACCCGGCCGGCCTCGCGGTTGCCGTCGATCGTCGCCTGCAGCCGCTCGAGGACCGGCTTGCGGCCGGCCAGCCCGGTCAGGGTGTCGCGCTGGCCGTGGCGGCGGCGGGCGATGGCGAAGCCGAGCGCGCGCAGCAGTCCCTCGGTCTCCAGGTTGCGCGGATCCAGCACGTCCTGCACGCCGCGCGCGATCAGCCCGGCGTCGCCGCCGGCCTGCCGGGACCGGCCCAGCGCCAGCACCGGCAGGCCACCCAGGGTCGACAGCAGGGGTCCCATCTCGGGGGCGCCGGGGGTTTCGATGAAATCGAGGTCGATCAGCGCGGCATCCCAGACCTGGCGGCGCAGGGCATCGCGGCAGGAGCCCAGATCGCCGACCTGGAAGACGGTGCGCCCGGCGTCGCGCAGCAGGGCGAGCGTCCGCAGCAGGCCCGGGGAGTTGCGCCCGACAATCAGTATGTTCTCGATCTCGGGAACGGGTACCATGAAGGCGATGCCAGCTGGGAAGATGAAGCCTGTTGATGACAGGCAACCGTTACCGTTCGGTTTACGGTTGCGAAACCACCAGTTTCGCCGCACCCGGCAAGTTGGTCGAGGGGACGGCGACGGGCCTGTCCGCGACCCGGTCGCCAGCGGGGCCGAAGGCCGGCGATGAGCGAGTTTGCGCTCGGCGTGCATGCGTTGCTGGGCCTGCTCAGCCTCGCCGCCGTGGTGCTGGGCGGCCTGCAGCTCGCTATCGCCCGGGCGCTCGGCGGCCCGGTGCTGCTGCTGGTCGCGATCGTGCTGATCGGCGGCACCGGCGTGGCGCTCGACAGCGTGTTGCAGATCCGCGTCCTGCTGGGGCTCGCCGGACCGGTGCCCGAGACCGATCCGCAGTCGCTGCTGCCCCGCCTGTTCGGCATCGCCGCCGCCGGAGCGATGGTCGCGATGTTCCTGCATGGCGGCCTGGAGCGCGAGCGCGACCGGCGGGACCGCGCCGAGCGCGAGCTGCAGGAGAACCAGGCCCGGGCGCAGGATTTCGCCGCGGCGTCCGGCCAGTGGTTCTGGGAGACCGACGCCGAACACCGCTACACCTGGATCTCCGAGCGTTTCGAGGACCATGTCGAGGGCCGGCGGGAATGGCTTTACGGCCAGATGCGCACCGAGGTCGGCCGGCCGGTCGATCCCGACCCCGAGTGGGAGCGCCACCTCGAGGATATCGCCGCGCGGCGGCCGTTCCGCGACGTCACCTTCCATCGCGTCGGTATCGGCGGCCGGTCCACCTGGATCCGGTCCTCCGGCGTGCCCTTCTACGATGCCGACGGCCGCTTCCGGGGCTATCGCGGCTCGGGCAGCGACATCACCGAGATGGTGCTGGCGCAGCGGGCGATGGAGCAGGCCCGGCGGCATCTGCGCCAGGCCTTCGACCACATGGTCGACGGCCTGGCCCTGTTCGACGCCCAGGGGCGGCTGGTCCTGGCCAACGAGGGCTATACCGATTTTCCGCTCGCGCCGGGCACCAGCTACGACGAGGTGATCGAGCGGGCGTTCAACGAGACCCTGCCGCCGGAGCTCGACGAGGCGGCGCGGCGGGAATGGAAGGCCCGGCGGCTGGCCCTGCACGTCACACCCGGCCGGACGATGGAGTTCGAGATCGTCGGCCGGCGCTGGCTGCGGGTCACGGAACAGCGTTTCCCGGACGGCTCGATCGCGGTGCTCCGGACCGACATCACCGAACTGAAGCAGCGCCAGTTCCGCCTCGAGCAAGAGCGTCAGCGGGCCGAGGAGGCGAACCGGGCCAAGACCGAGTTCCTGACCAACATGAGCCACGAGCTGCGCACCCCGCTGAACGCCATCATCGGCTTCGCGGAGGTGATGCAGGACGGCCTGTTCGGGGAATTGCCCGAACGCTATGTCGGCTACGCCGCCAACATCCGCGAGAGCGGCCTGCATCTGCTGGAGCTGATCGGCGACCTGCTGGACATCTCGAAGATCGAGGCCGGCCGGTTCGAGCTCGACGAGCAGGAAATCGCTCTCGACGAACTGCTGACCGAAAGCATCACCGCGGTGATGCCGCAATGCGAGGCCAAGGGACACCGCTTCACCCGGGAGACCGAAACCGGGGACGCGACGCTGTGGGCGGACCGCCGGGCGGTGAAGCAGATCGTCATCAACCTGCTCTCCAACGCCATCAAGTTCACCCCCGACGGCGGCGCCGTCACGCTGGCCTGCGACATCCGCGGGGAGGCGCTGGAACTCTCGGTGAGCGATACCGGCGTCGGCATCCCGCCCGAGGACCGCGAACGGGTGTTCGAGCCCTTCACCCAGTCGGGCAACGCGCTGACCCGCGCCGAGGGCGGCACCGGTATCGGCCTGCCGCTGAGCCGGGCGCTGGCCGAGATCCATGGCGGCCGGCTGGTGCTCGAGGACCGGCCCGGGGGCGGCACGCGGGCGCTGCTGGTCCTGCCCGGGCGGGTGCGGCCGCTGCGCGACAGCGCCTGAGCGGCGCTAGCGGATGGTGCCCTCTTCGCGCAGCGCGGCCAGCAGGGCGTCGTCCGCGCCGGCGAGCTCCCGGAGCACCGCGTCGGTATGCTCGCCCAGTTTCGGCGGCGGCGTCGGGGCGAAGGGCGCGCCTTCGGAAAACCGCGCCGGCATCCTGAGCGTCGGGATCGGCGCGCCGTCGGGCCGCTCGATCTCCCGCACGATGCCGCGCGCCCGCAGGTCGGGGTCGGCAAGGCAGTCGTCGATGCTGCGCACCGCGCCGGCCGGCAGGTCGCGCATGCGCGCCAGCCAGGTCGCGCGCGGCGCGGTGGCGAAGATCGCCTGCAGTTCCGCCAGCAGGGCCGGGCGGTTCGCCAGCCGGGCGGCGGAATCGCGGAAGCGCGGATCCTCGGCGAGGTCGGGTCGCCCGAGCGCCTCGGTGCACAGCCGCCGGAACAGCCGGTCGGTGGCGGCCGCCAGGTAGATCGGGCCGTCCGCGGTCTCGAACAGGGCGACCGGGGTGGCGGTGGCGTGCACGTTGCCGGTGCGCGGCGGCGGCGCGCCGGCGCACAGGCTGTAGAGCCCCAGATTGCCGAGCGCGGCCACCGCGGTGTCCATCAGCGAGAGATCGATATGGCAGCCCCGTCCGCCGTTCCCGCGGGCCACCAGCGCGGCGCAGACCGCGCCATAGCCCTGCAGCGCCGTCAGCGTGTCGATGATCGACAGCGGATGGCGCAGCGGCGGGCCGTCGGCTTCCCCGCTCTGGGCCATCATCCCGGATTCGGCCTGCAGCACCGGATCGAAGCCCGGCCGCGCGGCCTGCGCGCTGTCGTGCCCGTAGGCCGAGATCGACAGGTAGATCAGGCCGGGATGTTCGGCCGCCAGGCTCTCGTAGCCCAGGCCCAGGCGGTCCATCACGCCGGGCCGGAAATTCTCCACCACGACGTCGCTGGCGAGGGCCAGGCTGCGGGCCAGCGCGCGGCCGCGTTCGCTGCGGACATCGAGTGCCAGCGAACGTTTCGAGCGGTTGAAGGCGAGGAAGAAATGCGATTCCCCGTCGATCCCCGGGGTCGCCATGCGCCGCGTGTCGTCGCCGGTCTCCGGGTTCTCCAGCTTGATCACCTCGGCGCCGAGATCGGCAAGCTGCTGGGTGCAGAGCGGCCCGGCGATGACCCGGGAGAAATCCAGTACCCGCACGCCGGCGAGCGGCCCCGCGGGGCCGTCCGGCCCTTCGCCTGTCATTGCGGTGCTCCCGGTTTCCGCCGCCGCCCGACCGCCGCCGCCCGGCTCAGCCGAAGCGGCCGGTCTCCAGCCGCCCGAAGCGGGCGTAGCGGGTCATGTAGCGCGGCAGCACGGCCTGCATCGCGGTGCGCGCGACGCCCAGTTCGGCGAGGTCGTGCGCGCCGTCCGCCACCACGTTGTCCACGCGCAGCAGGCGCACCTGGTCCAGCGTCAGCAGCGGCCGGGGCAGCAGGCCCAGCAGCGCCCCCTCGAACTCGGCCAGTCCCCACGGCACCGGCAGCAGCCAGCAGCGCCGCCCGGTATGCGCCAGCACCAGCTCCATGCAGTCCTTCATCGTGACGATCTCGGGTCCGCCGAACTCGTACAGCCGGCCGCGGCTGCCGGCGCGCGCCAGGCAGGCCTCCACGCCCTCGGCGCCGTCGCCGACCTAGACCGGCTGCAGTTTGGTCGTGCCGCCGCCGCTCAGCGGCAGCGCCGGCAGGACCTGCGCCAGCGTGCCGAACAGGTTGAAGAAGCCGTCCTCGGGGCCGAACACCACCGAGGGGCGAATGATCGTGGCGTCGGGGAAATGCTCGCGCACCAGCGCCTCGCCGGCCGCCTTGCTGCGTCCGTATTTCGCCGGGCTCGCCGGATCGGCGCCGATGGCGGAGATGTGGATCAGCCGCTCGGCGCCGGCCTCGGCCGCGGCGCGGGCGATGCGGCCGGCGCCGTTCGCCTGGATCGCCGCGAAATTCTGTGCGCCGCTTTCGCTCAGCAGGCCGACGCAGTTGATCACCACCTGCGCCCCGGCGACCGCTTGGCGCACCGATTCCTCGTGCCGCAGGTTGGCGGCGACGGCGCGGATCTGTCCGACATCGCCCATCGGCTGCAGCAGGTTGGCGGCCTCGGGATCGCGCACCGCCACGCGGATGCGGGCCCCGGTGCGCGCCAGCCGGCGCACGATGTAGCGCCCCAGGAAGCCGGAGCCGCCGAACACGGTGATGGTCTCGTAGTGCATTGCTGGACCTCGCTTGCCGTCCCGCTTCCTACGCCGCGGCCGCACCCCTGACAAGCGTTCGCCGGGGCCGGCGTGCCGGCCGCGTCGGAGGCCGCAGGGCGTGGGGGCAAAAAAAGCGGCGGCCCCGCGGCGGGCGCTTGACTTGCCCCGCCGGCGGGGATATCTGCCGCCGCTCAGGCCCAGGTGGCGGAATTGGTAGACGCGCT
>JBGTSP010000067.1:0-17714 GCA_041940205.1 Alphaproteobacteria bacterium | reverse complement strand
GGGGGCGGGGGCCCCGCGTGGGCGGGGGCCCCCGCGGCCGGCCGTCAGCCTGTCGTCAGTTGGCCTTGACGAGGTCGAGACCGACCGTGCGCTCGTCGGCGCGGGCGTTGTACTTCAGGCCCTTCCGCGTGGCCCAGGTGTTGACCTGGTAGTGCAGCGGAATGATGCCCTGGTCTTCGCCGATGCCGATCTCGGTGGCCAGTGCCAGGAGCTGCGCCCGCTTGGCGTCGTCCACCGTCGCCAGCGCCTCGGTCAGCACCGCATCCATCTTCGGATTGGAATGCCGGCCGCGGTTGGAAGCGCCGAAACCGCGCGACTTGTCATAGGTCGCCAGCAGCGACTTCAGCGGCGAGGAGGATTCGCCCGTACCCGAGCCCCAGCCGACCAGGACGAAGCTGAATTCCGGCGTCTTGTCCGGGCCGCCCCGCGAGGCGCGCTTGAAGTAGACGTTCTTCGGCATGGTCACGACCTTGGTCGGGATGCCGTTGCGCGAGAGCATCTGGGCGATTGCCTCGCAGATCTTGGCGTCGTTGATGTAGCGGTCGTTCGGGCCGTGGATGGTCAGGCCGAAACCGTCGCCCCAGCCCGCTTCCGCGAGCAGCGCCTTGGCCGCCGCCGGATCGTAGGGATGCGGCTGCAGCTTCTCCGAGCGGCCGAAGAAGCCCTCGGGCAGAAGCTGACCGGCCTTCACCGCGACGCCTTCCATCACCTTGGCGACGATCTCGTCGCGATCGATCAGCATCGAGATCGCCTTGCGCACCCGCGCGTCCTTCAGCGGATTCTTGTCCAGCGGGTTGCCGGCCTTGTCGGTGACGAAGGGCGACTTGTCGCGGAACTGGTCCATGTGCAGGTAGATGACGCGGTTGGAAATGCCCTGGCTCAGCGAGACCTTGGGCTCCTTCGACAGCGCCGGGATGTCGGTGGTCGGGACGTTGTCGATCATGTCGACATCGCCCGCCAGCAGCGCCGCGGTACGCGCCGGGTCGGACTTGATGAACTTGAAGGTCATCCGGTCCCACGGCTGGGCCAGCGGTCCCTTGTAGCCGTCGTACTTCTCGAGCACGAGGCTGTCGCCCTTCTTCCACTCGACGAACTTGTACGGGCCGGTTCCCACCGTCGCCGTGCCGTCGTTGAAGTCCTTGGCCTTGATGCCGAAATTCGCCTCGCCGCCGGACCCCTTGGCCTCGGAGGACATGATCATGATCGTGGTCATGTCGTTCGGCATCAGCGGATAGGGCGCCTCGGTGGTGATCCGGATCGTGTGATCGTCGACCTTCGAGAAGGTCTTGCCCTTGGTATAGGTGCGGAACGAGGAGTTGCCGCCGGTATAGCCGTCGGCCCGTTTCACCGAGAACAGCACGTCGTCGGCGGTGAAGTCGCTGCCGTCATGGAACTTCACGCCCTGGCGAAGCTTGAACTCCCAGGTGGTGTCGTCCACCGCCTTCCAGGATTCCGCGAGCCGCGGAATCATGCTGTTCATGTCGGGCGACCAGTCGACCAGGCGACCGAAGACCTGCCCCAGCATGGCGTTGTTGGGGCCGAGATTGTGGAAATACGGATCCATCGAGGACGGCTCGGAGCGGATGCCGATGGTGACCGAGTCGGCGAGCGCCGTGGTCGACAGCATCGTCGCGGCCAGTGCCGCCAATCCGGCACGCTGCAAGATTTTCATGATCGAGTTCTCCCTGATCCCGCTGATCCCGCTTGTTCCGGGATTCCTGAGGCCGAGGATGCTAGCACGATGGGTGCCGATGCAACCGCTAATTCACAACTCCAGATCGGAGAATCAGCCCCCGCAAGCCTGCTCGGCGCCGGCTTCTTCACGCGGCCAGACCGCCGCGGCGCCGTCCAGCGGGAAGACCGGCCGGGGCAGATGGCGCCAGTCGAAATTCGCCAGGTTCGGCGAGGTGAGGCCCGGCACGTCGACCTCGTGAATGCGCGCTGGCGGAAACAGGTGGGCAAAGCCGGCGCGGAAATGGCCACGGCTCTTCACCACGATCGAACGGCAGGTCTCCGGCGCGATGCCGAAGGCCTCGAGATAGTCGCTGGAAAGGCATTGCTGGCGGCGGGTGATCACGACCAGCAGCACGCCGCCCAGGTCCAGTACCGCGCTCGGCCCGGTTTCGACGCTCTTGTTCGCGACCAGGCCGTGGCGTCCCACGAAGCGCCCGTCGGAGAGGTGGCGCACCGTCGCCTCCACCTCCAGCGGCTGCGAGAAGGCATCCTCCTCCTCCGCGTTCAGGGTCAGGCGGAGGCGGGCGCCTTCGCCGGCGGCATGCGCCCGCGCGGCCGCCGCGCGGTCGTAGAACACGCCGAGCGCGCAGCCCGTCACGCCGGCGTCCAGCAGCGCCTTCAGGATGAAGGTGGTGTTGCCGCGACCGCCGCCGCCGGGATTGTCGGCCGGATCGGCGAGCAGCACCGACGGCTGGCCGGGATCCTCTCCGGCCGTCCGGGCCAGCGCCACCGCCTCCTCCAGGCTCCGCATGGCGGGCCGGTAGCGTTCCCGGTCGGCCCAGGCCGCCGCGGCCAGCTCGTGCGCCAGCGTCCGCGCGTGGGCGGCATCGTCCCGGGTGGTGACGATCACCGTCATGCCGTTCTTCGGGGTGTCGGCGAAGGCGAACCCCGACAGCAGGGTCACGTTCATCACCCGCGCGTCGATGCGGCTCTGGCCGAGGCGGATCAGGTCGCCATAGGGATGGCCCTCCGCGGTGAGCTGGGTTACCGAGGGCGCGACCAGCGGCAGCCGCAGGCGGTGCCGCGTCGGACGGACGCCGGCGAACAGCTCGCCCAGGATGCCCGCGGCCTCCTCGCCGCGCTCGTAGAGATCGACATGCGGATTGGTGCGGTAGCCGATCAGCACGTCGCAGTCGGCCAGCATCCGGTCCGAGACGTTGGCGTGCAGGTCGAGCGTGGCGACGATGGGCACCCCGGGGCCGACGATCTCGCGCACCAGCGCGAACACCGCGCCGTCGGGATCGTGATCGTGCGTCGCCACCGCGCCGCCGTGCTGGCAGACATAGACCCCGTCGACCGGTCCCAGGGCTTCGAGCGCGGCGCGCAACTCGTCGAGGAACTCGTTGAAGAAGCCTTCCTCCACCGGGCCCGCCGGCGTCGAGCCGATCAGCAGCGCCGGCGCCGCGTGCCAGCCGTCCGGACCGCCGCAGGCCGCGTCCATGGCGGCGTAGAACCCGCACACCCCGAGATGGATGCGCGGATGGGCGGCCCGCGCCTCGGCGTCGATCTCGCCGCCGCGGAAGTACATGTTTTCCTCGAAGTCGGCGCGCCCGCAGGCCGGCGCGAAGCGGTTCGATTCCAGGTTGAAGCCGCAGATCGCGATACGTTTCATGGCTGCCCTCCCGAATCCCGCGCCGCGGCCAGCATAGCGCTCGCCGCATGGCTTGCATCGTCGCCCGCGAGAGGGTCAACTGCCGTCCGACCGGAAGCATCACGAGGACGGAACCCATGCTGATCGCGATCGTCACCATTCCCACCGGCGTCAAGCGCAGCCGGGAAGAGGCCATCGAGGCCGCGAAGGCGTCCGCGCCGATGTATGCCGGCATGCAGGGGCTGATCCGGAAGGATTATCTCAACGGCGAGAATGGCGGCGGCGGGGTCTATCTCTGGGAGAGCCGCGAGGCCGCGGAAGCCTGGTACAACGACGACTGGTGGCCGATGATGGAAAAACGCTTCGGCGTCCGGCCCTCGCTCGCCTTCTACGACCACCATGTCAGTGTCGACAACGCGGCGGGCGAGGTTCGCGTCGACGGCGTGCCCGTCACACTCGCCCGCGATGCTGCGGAATAGCCGCACGCCGAACATCACGGAAACAGCGTCATGATCGTTGCCGACGACCCGGCCGGGCTGGGGTTCGATCCCGGACGGCTGGCGCGGATCGCGCCCTGGATGGAGTCCTATGTCGAGCGCGCGCGCTTTCCCGGCGCCGCCGTGCTGATCGCCCGTCACGGCCGGCCGGCCTGGTGCCACGTCACCGGCCGCCGCGATGTCGAGAACGACCGCCCCTGGACGCAAGACACCCTGGTGCGGGCCTATTCCATGAGCAAGCCGGTCACATCCGTGGCCCTGATGATGCTGTACGAGCAGGGCCTGTTTCATCTCGACGAGCCGGTATCGGCCTACCTGCCCGAGTTCTCCGGCCTGCATGCCCTGGTCGCCAACGCCGTGCGGCCCGACCAGGTCGAGCCGGTCCGTTCCGGTCCGACCATCCACCAGCTGCTCACCCATACCAGCGGCCTGACCTACGGCTTTACCGGCGGCGTGCTGTCGGAGGCCTACAACGAGGCCGGGATCGACTTCGGCCCGAACTCGGGCGGCCTCGCGGACATGGTGCGCCGGGTCGCCGGCATGCCGCTCGCCTTCCAGCCGGGCAGCCGCTGGCAGTACAGCGTCGCCACCGACGTGCTCGGCCGCCTCGTGGAGGTGATCTCGGGGGAGACCTTCGGGGACTTTCTCGAATCCCGGATCTTCGCGCCCCTGGGCATGGCCGACACCGGCTTCGAAGTGCCCGATGAAAAGCTCGATCGCTTCGCGGCGCTCTATGGCCCGCATCGCGACGGCGGCCTGCGCCTGCTCGATGCGGCCGCCGACAGCGGCTATCGCGAAGGCCGGGTCAGCACCCAGTCCGGCGGCGGCGGACTGGTGACCACGCTCGACGACTACTGGCGCTTCGCGGAGATGCTGCGCGCCGGCGGCAGCGCCCCGGACGGCCGCCTGCTGGGTCCGCGCACGCTGCGCTTCATGGCGACCAACCATCTGCCCGGCGATATTGCCTCGATGGGCCCCGACACCTTCTCCGAAACCCCCTTCGAGGGCGTCGGTTTCGGTCTCGGCTTCTGGGTCATGCTGGATCCGGCCCGGGCCCGTCTGTCGGCCAGCCCCGGTGACCATGGCTGGGGCGGCATGGCGAGCACGGTGTTCTGGGTCGATCCGGTCGAGGACATGGTGGTGCTGTTCCTGACCCAGCTCGCCCCGTCCAGCACCTGGCCCAACCGTCGCGAACTGCGCGCCCTGGTGCATCAGGCTCTGGTCGACTGACCGCCGGCGAACCACGCGACGGAGGACGGCGGGCCGGCACCCGGGACAATGCCGACGAAATCGCTGGTCTCCGGATCGCGTTTGACTGCAAGCTTTCCTCATGGCCTCCGGTGGCCGGGAGGACGTGGCGATGGCCCAGTCGGACAAGCTGTTCAGCGGATCGATTCCCGAGCTTTACGATACCTATCTCGTGCCGCTGATCTTCCAGGCCTATGCCGACGACATGGCGGCCCGGGTGGCCGGCCTTCGCCCCCGCGCGGTGCTGGAGACGGCCGCCGGCAGCGGCGTCGTAACCCGGGCTCTGGCGCCTTTGCTCGCGGAGGGCAGCCGCTATGTCGTCACCGATCTCAACCAGCCGATGCTGGATCGCGCCGCCAGCCGGCAGGCGGGGAGCGGCGGTCTCGAATGGCGCCAGGCCGACGCCGTCGACCTGCCGTTTGACGATCGGGCGTTCGATGCGGTCTGCTGCCAGTTCGGCGTGATGTTCTTTCCCGACCGCGTGGCCGGGTACGCGGAAGCCCGGCGGGTCCTGCGGCCCGGGGGCCATTTCGTCTTCAATGTCTGGGACCGGATCGAGGAGAACGAGTTTGCCGATCACGTAACCCGGGCGGCGGCCCTGTGCTTTCCCGACGATCCTCCACGCTTCCTCGCCAGAACGCCGCATGGCTACCACGATGTCGCGCAGATCGAGGCCGAGGTGCGCGCGGCCGGGTTCGCCACGGTGGAGATCCGCACGGTCACGGAGACCAGCCGGGCTCCCTCGCCGCGGCATCCCGCCATCGCCTACGTGCAGGGCACGCCGCTGCGCAACGAGATCGAGGCGCGGGACGCGGCACGGCTGGAGGAGGTGACGGACCGCGCCGCCGAGAGCATCGCCGCGCGGTTCGGATCCGGCACCGTCGAGGGACGGATCCAGGGACATGTCGTCGTGGCGCGGGCCTAGCACACATCGGCGGGTCGGCGTCTGGACACCGGATCGCCGGCCGAAAGTATCGTTTGAGCACGCTCAGGTCGGATTAACCTGCGCGGGCGACAGTGCCTGTTCCCGGCACCATGCGACCCGATCGACAACGAAACCCATCGTGATGAACAATCCGCAGCCCGAGCCCCGGAAGAACTGGCGGCGCCTGTTCGACCGCAGCGAGGACATCGCCGTCATCCGAGAAGGTCTGGACGAACTCGCGGCGCTCTGGTGGTCGCATTGCCCGGCACCGGGCCTGCTGCCGGCCCGCGCGGACTTCGACCTGGCCGCTCTGAAACCCTGGCTGGGCTGGCTGTGCGTCTACGATATCGAGAACGGCGATCCCGCCCGCCTTCGGCGACGGCTGGTCGGCACCCGGGTCGTCGAGATGGACGGCTCGGACACCACCGGACTTCTGCTCACCGACATCTACCCCGCGCGCAAGCATCCGAACGTTCATGCGGCCTACCGCGAGACCCTGGATCGACGCGAGCCGGTGTTCTTCCAACGCACCATGCCCGTCGCCTCGGGCACGTTGCGGCATCTTTCCAAGCTGACGATGCCGCTGGCGAGCGACCACCGGACCATCGACAAGTTCCTGGTGCTGCTGCACTTCTCCAACCTGCGCGAGGAACTGGCCCGGTCGGGATCGTTGCGGTTCTGACGTTCCCGCGCGCGATCAGTCCTCGACCAGCGCACGCAGGCGCGCGAGATCCAGGATCTCGATGCGACCGCGCTTCTGGCGGATCAGGCCCAGGGAAACCAGATGGTTCAGTTCCCGCGTCACCGCCTCGCGATGGGTGCTGATGCGCGTCGCGATCTCGTAATGTGTTGGCGCGGGATCGATCACCACGGTCGCGTCATCTGCGACTTTATCGGCGTCCGGTCCGTCGCCGGCGAGCCTCAGGAGTTCCGCCTGCACGCGGTTGTGCACCGGCAGGGTCGAGAACTCGAAAACCCGGTCGCTGAGACTGCGCGACTTGGCGACCAGATGTTCGATCAGGTGCAGCGCCACCACCGGGAAGTCGAGCAGGGTCTGCCGGAAGTCGTCGCGCGACATGCGGGCGATCCGGCAGGCCGCCAGCGTGATCACCGAGGATGCCCGCGGCTGCCCGTCGATGGCGGAAAACTCGCCGAACAGGTCGCCCGCGGCGATGTCGGTGAAACTCACCTCGCGGCCCGTGCCCGAATAGCTCTTCGCCCGCACGCTGCCGTCGAGAATGAAGAACACGTCCGTCGTCGGATCGCTCTGTCCGATCACCTGGCGGTCCTTCTCGAACTGGTTCCACCGGCAACGCCGGCCGATCCGTTCGAGATCGCCGTCCTCCAGGTCACGGAAGAACTGGATTTGTCTCAGACCTTCGGCCTGCCCCTCAAGCCCCACGCCCCTGATCCACCTGATACCCTCTGGTTGATCGTCATTATCCCGCAAAACGTGCGTTTTGCCACAGACGGCGCGACGCGCCGGAGAAAACGGCGAAGTGTGGCAAATCTCACGCCGGCGGCATGCGAAAGGCCCGTCTGCCGCACCGCCAGGGCCGCATAGAGTGGCCCTGCGTTTGCGCGAAGCAAGCCGGGACTGCCACGCACTCCGGTCCCGGTGCCCACCCCAAGGGCCGGCTGCGTCGGCCGCGTGGCGGATCTTTCGATCCGCCTCTGTAACCGGACCTCCCTTTGGCCAACCGGGATCCGCAGCACCGACACTGCGGATCCCGGAAGGCCGTCCTTTCCACCCACGGCACGAACCGCGCGCGCCATCCCGACGGGATGCGCCCGACGGAGCCGGCGCGACCGCCGCGCACGCGCCTTCCGGCCGGCGATGCTCAGCCGGAAGGGTGCAGGGTGATGGAAATCAGGGAAACCCCGTTGGCCAGCGCCCGCACCGACAGGCGCGCCGGGCGGTATCCCGGGGCCCGGCACTCCACGGCCAGGCTGCCGGCCCCGGGCACCTCCAGGGAGAGGACACCCCGGGCGCCCGACTCCGCCGATCGGCCGACCGCATCGGCCGGGCCCTCGATCACCGTCAGCCGGGCCTGCCTGACCGGCAGGCCCGAACCGTCCTGGACCACCGCATGCAGGCAGGGTGGCGTCCCGCTTCCGGGCTGCGACGGGCCTGGCGGCGGGGTCGGCGGCGCGGCGGCATTCAGGGGAGACATCACGACGTTCGATCCGGGTTTCGGGTGGCGGCGGCGTCCACGACGAAAGGGCGCGGCGGACGGCTGCCGGACATGCCGCATCGTGCTTGCGCCGCCGCGGGAGCGCAGTGCGAATTCGCACATCCCTTCCGACCCGGCCGGCGGCTCTGGCTCCCGCGTCCGCGCTGGCGCATCATCGGACGGGGAATCGGTACCGGGAGGGACGGGCGGGTGAGCGGGAACGGATCGTCGTTCGAACAGGCAATGGCCGCGCTGGCGCCCTGGCTCGGCCGCACCCGCGTCGTCGAGGACGAGATCGCGCCCAGCACGGTACGGCGGATCTGCGGCATGCTGGACATGGAACTCGACCGTTTCGCGCCGGGCGATCCCCTGCCCGCCCACTGGTTCGCGATGTTCTTTGCGGAAGCGACCCGACAGTCGCAGATCGGCCCGGACGGCCATCCCGACAAGGGCGTGCTGCTGCCGCCGATCCCCCTGCCCCGTCGCATGGGCGCCGGCCGGCGCGTGCGGCTCGACGGCTGCCTGAAGGTCGGCGTCCCCGCGCGCCAGACCGTGGAGGTGGCCGCGATCACCCCGAAACAGGCGCGGACCGGCCAGATCGTCGTGCTGACCATGCGGCACACGGTCGAAACCGGAGGCGAGACGGTGGCGGTGGACGAATTCGACGCCATCTACCGCGAGGCGCCGCGGCCGGGCGCCCCCAGCGCCCGCACGGAACCCAGGCTCGCGCCGGGGGAGGCGGCCTGGACGAGCGCACACGAACTCGCCAACGCCCTCGTGTTCCGCTACTCGGCGCTCACCTGGAACGCCCACCGGATCCACTATGACGCCGACTATGCCCGTGACGCGGAGGGCTATCCCGCGCTGGTGCAGAACGGCGGCCTGACCATGCTGCTGATGATGGAGGCCGCGCAGGCGCGGGTCCCGACCCGCGCGACAGGGTTCGAGGTTCGCCTGACCCATCCGCTCTATGTCGGCGAAACCCTGCACATCGCCGGACCGCCGCCGGGCGCGGACAGCCTGACCTGCTGGGCCGCGAACGCCGAGGGCGTGCTGTGCGGCGAGATGACGGTGACGTTCGCGCCGGCCTGAACCGGCCGGGCCGTGGCCGCTCCGGCGGCAACAATATTGTCTCGCGATCCGCAGGCGTTAATATTCTCGGCATTGGCGATATGTCGCCGGCCGGCGGTTCGCGTTCGCCAATACCGGAAGAGGGAACGTGGCGGAGACGGGCGATGCTGTTTGCCCACATTTTGCGAAAGACGATCCGGCGGGGACACCTGACCCTGATCGACGCTCGCGGCCGGCACCATGAACTCGTCGGCCCGGAGCCGGGCAAGCATGTCGTCCTGAAGCTGCACCGCGCCGACCTGTCGTGGAAGCTGGCGATCAATCCGCAACTGTCGGTCGGCGAAGCCTACATGGACGGCCTGCTGACGGTGGAGAACACCGACATCTACGGCCTGATGGATTTCGTCGGCCAGAACCTGCGCTGGCGCGGAATCGATCACTGGTCGCAGCGGCTGGCGGACATGGTGCGCCATCTCAACCGTTATGTCCGCCAGTTCAATCCCGCCAGCCGGTCGCGGCGCAACGTCGCCCACCATTACGACCTGTCGGACGAACTCTACGAGACCTTCCTCGATTCCAACCGGCAGTATTCCTGCGCCTACTTCCTCACCCCCGACGACACGCTGGAACAGGCCCAGCAGCAGAAGCTGCGGCATATCGCGGCCAAGCTGCTGCTGCAGCCGGGACAGAAGGTGCTGGACATCGGCAGCGGCTGGGGCGGCCTGGCGATCCACCTGGCACGCGCGGTGCCCGGCCTCGACGTCACCGGCATCACGCTGTCCGAGGAACAGCTCAAATACGCCACCGACTGGGCGCGGCGCGAAGACCTGGAGGACAGGGTGCGGTTCGAGCTGCGCGACTACCGCGCGCAACAGGGCGAGTTCGACCGCATCGTCTCGGTCGGCATGTTCGAACATGTCGGCGTCGCGCATTATGGCGAGTTCTTCGCCACCGTCCGCCGCCTGCTCGCCGCCGACGGCGTCTGCCTGCTGCACACGATCGGCCGGGTCGACGGCCCGGGACCGACCAATCCCTGGATCGACCGCTACATCTTCCCCGGCGGATCGCTGCCCGCGCTCTCCGAGATGGTCCGTCCGATCGAGCGTTCGGAACTCTGCGTGACCGACGTCGAAACCCTGCGCCTGCACTATGCCGAGACCCTGCGGCACTGGCGCGCCCGCTTCCTGGAGAAACGCGAACGCGTCACCCGGCTCTACGACGAACGTTTCGTGCGCATGTGGGAACTCTATCTCGCCGCCAGCGAAACCGCGTTCCGGCATTTCGGCCAGGTGGTCTTCCAGGTCCAGCTCGCCCGCGAGGTCGACGCCGTGCCGATGACCCGGGACTACATCCAGGCCTACGAAGCCAACCGCTGAGGGAAACGCGCCGTTCAGGCTCCCGACCCCGACGCGCCGCCCAGGTAGGCGGCCTGCACGGCGGGATCGCGCAGCAGCGCCGCCGCCGGCCGGTCGGTTGAAATCGTTCCCGTTTCGATCAGGTAGCCGCGATCGGCGATACCCAGGCTCTGGCGGGCATTCTGCTCGACCAAAAGCACGCCCAGGCCGTCGGAACGCACCCCGGCCAGGATCGCGAACAGTTCGGTGCAGAGCAGCGGCGAAAGACCCAGCGAGGGTTCGTCGAGCATCAGGATCCGCGGATTGGCCATCATCGCCCGGCCGATCGCCACCATCTGCTGCTCGCCCCCCGACATCGTCCGCACCACCTGGCGCCGCCGCTCGGCCAGACGCGGAAACAGTTCCAGGACGCGCTCGAGATTTTCCGCTTTCCGGCTCCGGCCGCGATGCGTGTAGGCGCCGAGCTGCAGGTTCTCCCAGACCGAGAGATCCGCGAAGATGCCGCGTCCCTCGGGCACGAAGGCAATGCCGGCCTCGACGATGCGGTCGGGGCTCAGAGCCGAGAGCGGAGCGCCGTCCAGATGCACGGTGCCGCTCACCGCGCCCGCGCTGATTCCCGCCAGAGCGCGCAGCAGGCTGCTCTTGCCGGCGCCGTTGGCGCCCAGGATGGCGACGATTTCGCCCGTCGCGACCTGCAGGCTGACCTGCTCGAGGGCCGCATGCAGGCCGTAGCGCACCGAAAGGGAAGAGACCTCGAGCATCAGCCTTCTCCCAGATAGGCGCGCACGACATCGCGGTGGGACAGCACCTCCTCCGGCGTGCCCTCGGCAATGCGGACGCCGGAATTCATCACCACGCAGCGCCCGCAGAGCGCGCGGATCGCGTCCATCACGTGCTCGACCAGGATGATCGTGTGACCGTCCTCGCGCAGGCCGGCGATCAGCTCGATGCCGACCGCGAGTTCCGTCGGATTGAGACCGGCCAGCCATTCGTCCAGCAGCAGCAGGCGGGGTTCGGCGGCGAGCGCGCGCGCCAGTTCCAGGCGCTTCTGGTCGATATAGGTCAGTCCCTCGAGACCCTGGCCCCGGCGTTCGGCGAGGCCGAGCCGCTCCAGCAGGGCGTCGGCGAAGTCCGCCGCCTCCCGGCCCCAGCGCGGCCGGCGCGCGAAGGCGGCGCCGGCGATCACGTTCTCGCGCACGCTGAGTCCCGGCAGCACGCGCACCAGCTGGAACGTCCGCGCCACCCCGGCGCGGGCGATCTTGTGGGCAGGCAGACCGGTGAGTTCGCGGCCGTCCAGGCGGACCGAGCCTGCGCTTGCCCGGAGCGCGCCCGAGATCAGGTTCAGCGTCGTCGTCTTGCCCGATCCGTTCGGGCCGATCAGTCCCAGCACCTGCCGTGGCGCCAGTTCGAAGGACAGGCCGTCGACGGCCGTCAGACCGCCGAAGCGCTTGCCCAACGCCTCGACAGCGAGCAGCGGGGCCGGAGTGCTCATGTCCGGCCCGCCGGCAGCCAGCGTTCCAGCCGGCCGACGACGCCATGCGGAAGGCCATAGACGATCGCCAGGAACGCGACCCCCAGCAGCAGCGTCGTGGCGTTGGGGAAGGAGATGGTGATCGCCTCCCACAGCAGGGTGAACGGCAGCACGCCGACCAGCGGTCCCCACAGGCGATGGATGCCGCCCAGCAGCGCCATGATCACCACCAGGAAGCTCAGCTCCGGCGAGAACACCACGTTCGGCTCGATATAGGCGTAGCGCGGGGCGACGATGGCGCCGACCAGCGCCGCGAAAAAGCCGGTCAGGGTGAACAGGACCACCTTGGCGCCCGCCGTGTCGATGCCGACATGCCGGGCAACCTCCTCGTCCTCGCCGATGATCCGCATCGCGAAACCGAGCCGCGACCGGCCGATCGCGATGCCCGTCACGAACACGGCCACCGTGACCGCCAGCAGCATCCAGTAGATATGGGCGTCGGTGAAATCGGTCAGCACGTAGAGGCCGCGCGAGCCGAGGAAGTTGTTCTGGATCCAGGACACCAGGTTGCGCACCATCTCGGCGAGGCCGAGGGTGAAGATCACGAAATAGACGCCCGACAGGCGCAGCGTGGCGAAACCGATCAGCACCGCCAGCCCGGCCGCGACGAACGGGGCCAGGGCCGCCATGGCCCAGAAACTGAAGCCGTGATCGCTCATGCCGATACCGACAAGGTAGCCGCCGATCCCGAAAAAGGCCCCCGTCGCGAGCGAGATGTAGCGGGTGGGGCCGGAAAACAGGGTCCAGCTTGTCGCCAGCGCGACATACATCATCACCGTCACGGCAATCGACAGCCAGTAGCCGTCCGCCAGCAGCGGCACCGTCGCGACGGCCGCGAGCGCCAGCCCGGCGGCCGCGATCGCCGGCGGACGGAGGGCCGAAGCCGGGGCGGCGCTCATGTCGCGCGCCGTCCGAACAGGCCCTGCGGGCGGAACAGCAGCACGGCAAGGAAGATCACGTAGGCCGCGACCAGGGTGAGACCGGGATCGACGATGCTGGCGACCGCGGTCTCGACCAGGCCGAGCAGAAGCGCGGCCAGCACCGCGCCGCGGATATCGCCGACCCCGCCCATGATGACGATGATCAGCGCCTTCATGGTGAAGATCACGCCGACCGAGGCATCCAGCGTGATGAATGTCGAGATCAGCGTCCCGCCGGCGGTGGTGACCGCGCCACCCAGCGCGAAGGCCAGCGCGGACATGCGCGGCACGTTGATGCCGACCAGCAGCGCCGCCTCGGGCGAGACCGCGACGGCGCGCATCGCCGTGCCCGAATAGCTCCGGTTGAGCCAGAGATAGAGCGCCCCGCCGATCGCCGCCGCCGCCAGGAAGGCGACCAGGCGGTTCACCGCGACCGTCGTGCCCAGCAGGCTGAAGGGATCGGCGAGGTAGGAATAGGTGAAATACTCGCCGTGCAGCGAGACCATCACGCCGACCAGGATGAAACTCATGCCGAAGGTCGCGAGGATGGAATCGACCTCGAGCTGGCCGCGGCTGCCGGCGCGGCGGACCAGCGGGCGCAACAGGAAACGGTAGATCAGCCAGTTGCCCGCGAAGGCGAGCGGAACCGCTCCCAGCATGGTCAGCAACGGCGACAGGCCGTCCGCGACGAACAGCCAGAAGGCGGCGAGACCGCCCAGCACCAGCATCTCGCCGTTCGCCAGATTCATGATCCGGGCGACGCCGTACTGCAGCGTCAGCCCCATGGCGATCAGGGCGTAGGTGCCGCCCAGCAGCAGGCCTGAAACGACGATGTCCATCGGTACATCCGGACTCTCGAACGACGGGGCCGGCGTGGCAAGCCGCCGCGCCGGCCCCGCGCTGCGTGTCGTCTTACTGCCAGCCGTTCTTGCCGACCGGCGCCACGGAATCGCCCATGCCGGTATCGGCCACGGCCCGGAACACGCCGCCGCGCCACTGCCCGACGGTCCAGAACCGTTCCGAGTTGTTGTGCTGGTCGAACTTCACCGGCCCGATCACCGTATCGAAGCTGTTCGCCTTGATGTAGTCGACCGTCTTCGCGCGATCGACCGTGCCGACGCCCTCGATCGCCTGCTCGAGGATCTGCAGGCTGGCATAGTAGGTCGCCGACGCCCAGAAGTCGGCGTCCTTGCCGGTGATCTCCTTGTGCGCGGTGCGGTAGGCCTTCATTGCCGGGGTATCGGGATTGACCCCGCCGGCGCCGAGATTGCCCTCGATCTTGCCGCCGAACTTGCCGGCATAGACCGGGAAGGCCGTGGCCACGGCGGTGTAGAAGGCCTTCACGTCCAGGTTCTCGATCACCGCCTGCTCGGTCAGGGCGAACGTGTCGGGCGGATAGGACCAGGCGACGAAGGCGTCCGGCGCGGCGGCCTTGGCGCCCTTGACGATCGGCGACAGGTCCGGCGTGCCGAGCGGATAGGACTTGTCGTAGACGATCTCGAAGCCCGCCTCCTTCAGGACCGGCCGGGCGACATCCGCCAGTTCGATGCCGAAGGCGTCGGCCACGTTCACCATCGCGACCTTGTTGCCGATGATGCCGGCCTTGCGCATCCCGTCCAGGGTGTCGCGCACCCCTTCGACGAAGGCGGTGGTGTTGCCCAGCGTGAAGAACATGTTGGGGAAGCGCTTGGTCAGGTCGTGGATCTTGTCGGTGATCGCGGTGACGGCGATCAGCGGATAGCCGTAGCGGGCATAGATCGGCGCCGCCGCGATATTGAAGCCGGTGCCGTAGGGCGAGAGCATGAAGTCGACCTCGTCCTGGGTCGCCAGCCGCTGCACCGCCTTGATGTGCTCGCCCGGATTGGTCTTGTCGTCATAGACGATCAGTTCGATCGGGCGCTGACCGCCGTCGACCTTCAGGCCGCCGCGATCGTTTACCTGTTTCACCCACATCTCGATGTTGGGCGTGTGCGTGACCGCCTCGCCACCGGCCAGCGGACCGGTCTTGTGGGCCACCACGCCGATCTTGATCGCCTCCGCCGCGCTCGCCGGACCGAAGGCGAAACCCGCGAGGCCGGCCGCCAGGGCGGCGCTGCCCAGGACGGATGTCACTGTACGACGCTTCATGGTTCTTCCTCCTTTGCCGCGCGGTCATTGTCGCCGGCCGCGCCCCGTGGGCTCGCCACGGTTCCGCAGGCCTGCCGGGACGGTCCGCCGCCGTGCGGCGTCGGAGGACCGCCTTGCCGGCAAGGGTAGAACGGGTCGATATCCGCTCTGGATAGACTTAATGATGAAAAAATTGCATTTTTGACGGAAGCACGGGACCTAGGGCCACGCCGCGAAGGATTCGTCGCCGTCCCGTTGCCGGCGCGCGTCCCGCCGGTAGCGCGCCGGGGTCTCGCCGACATGGCGCTGGAAGAAACGGTTGAAATAGGCCGGATCGTTGTACCCCAGGGTGAACGCGACTTCCGCAACCTGCTGGTTCGAGGAGGTCAGCAGGGTCTTGGCCTCCGCGATCATCTTGCGGTGGATCAGGGCCAGCGGCGTTTCCCCCGTGGCCCGCCTGAGCACCGAGGTCAGGCGGTCGCGCGTCGTCCCCAGATGCTCGGCGTAGCGCGCCACGCTCCAGTGGTCGCGCAGGTGGACATCGAGCAGCGAGAGAAACCCGTGCACCAGGGTGCGCGGCACCGGCACGGCCTCGATCGTCTGCGCGCCGGACTGCCGCCACAGGTCCACCGCCAGGATCGACACCAGGTTCTGCAGCACCATCTCGGCGCCGGGACGGCGATCGAAGAGTTCCTGCTCGATCTGCCCCGCCCGGCTCTCGATCGCCGCGAAGGCGTCCGCCTCGAGGTGCTGCAGGCAGTGTTTCAGACCGATGGCCTGGCGCATCTGGCTGCCGACGATGTCGTCGGGAATCGAGCGGCCCAGCATGACATCGGGAATCGACAGCAGAAGGCCGCGCGAACCGGCCTCCAGGCCCAGCCGGCGGGGCGTCCCGTTGGGCAGCCAGCACAGGCTTCGCTCGGCCAGGCGATGCGGTCCGTCCTCGGCCTCCAGCAGGCCGGCCCCGCGGGACAGCAGGAACAGGTGAAACCGGCCGCCGCGCAGCACGAACTCGGTGCGGGTAAGCCCGCTGTCCACCCGGCGGGCCTCGAATTCCTCGGGCGTCACCGCGGCGGCCATGCCCGTCTTCCTCCTCGTCGGCGGGCCCGAGAAGCGGTCGGAAGCCCGAGATTCCGTCAAAAGTACCATTTACCCCACAAACCGTCTATTCATCGCGCCGCCCGCCTTTCTATCCTGACGGACGAATGCCGCGATCCGCGGCGGACCGGCAAGGAGAGCAGGCATGAACATGGCCCCCCTGATGATCGGCGGCAGCGCCGCGACCGCCCGGGAAAACCGCACCTTCGATCGCTTCAATCCGATATCGGGCGAACTCGCCACCAGCGCCGCCGCGGCCAGCACCGCGGACGCCGTCGCCGCCGTCGACGCCGCCGCGCGGGCCTTCCCCGACTGGTCGGCGGCCCCGCCGGCCGAGCGCCGGGCCGTGCTGATGCAGGCCGGCGTGGCCCTGCAGGCCCGCGAGAACGACATCGTCCGGGCCATGGCCGAGGAGATCGGCGCCACCGAGGTCTGGGCCCGGTTCAACGTCAAGCTGGCCGCCGACATGCTGCTGGAGGCCGCCTGCATGGTGACCCGCGTGCAGGGCGAGATCATTCCGTCGAACCGGCCCGGCAGCACGGCGATGGCGGTCCGCCAGCCGGCCGGCGTGGTGTTCTCCATGGCGCCGTGGAACGCGCCGGTGATCCTGGGCGTGCGCTCGCTGGCGATGCCGCTGGCCTGCGGCAACACGGTGGTGATGAAGTCCTCGGAACTGTGCCCGCGCACCCACCTGCTGATCGTCGAGGCGATGCAGGCCGCCGGCCTGCCGGCGGGCGCGCTGAACCTGATCTCGAACGCGCCCGAGGAGGCGCCGGAGATCGTGGAGACCGTGATCGCCCATCCCGCGGTGCGGCGGGTCACCTTCACCGGCTCCACCCGGGTCGGCCGCCACATCGCCGAACTCTGCGGGCGCCATCTCAAGCGGGTGCTGCTGGAACTGGGCGGCAAGGCGCCGCTGGTCGTGCTGGCCGACGCCGACATCGAGGCGGCGGTTTCGGCGGCCGCCTTCGGCGCCTTCATGAACCCGGGCCAGATCTGCATGTCGACCGAGCGGGTGATCGTGCACGACGCCATCGCCGACGACTTCGTCGCCGCGTTCGCGAAGAAGGCGGCGACCCTGACGGCGGGCGATCCCCGCCTCGACCGCCACCCCCTGGGCTCGGTCGTCGACCGGACCGCCGGCGCCCGCATCGCCGACCTGATCGCCGACGCGACGGAGAAGGGCGCCCGGCTGGTGGCCGGCGGCCAGGTCCGCGACACCATCGTCGAGGCCACCGTTCTCGACCGGGTGACACCGGCGATGCGGATCTACGGCGAGGAAAGTTTCGGGCCCGTGGTCAGCGTCATCCGCGCCGGCAGCGACGACGAGGCGGTGCGCCTGGCCAACGACACTGAATACGGCCTCGCGGCCGCGGTGTTCGGACGCGATGTCGGCCATGCCCTGGCGATCGCGCGGCGCATCGAATCCGGCATCTGCCACGTCAACGGCCCGACCGTGCACGA
>JBGTSP010000066.1:0-17802 GCA_041940205.1 Alphaproteobacteria bacterium | reverse complement strand
GAGATCTTTCCCGGCTTCGCCGCCGCCGAAGTGCTCTATCACGAGGATGGCCGGGTCAAGGGCGTGGCCACCGGCGACATGGGCATCGGCCGCGACGGCGAAGCCAAGGCGCATCACGAGCCCGGGATCGAGCTGCACGCCCACTACACCCTGTTCGCCGAGGGCTGCCGGGGTTCGCTCTCCAAGCAGGTCATCAGCCGCTTCGGCCTGGCCGAGAACGCCGACAGCCAGACCTACGGCATCGGCCTGAAGGAACTCTGGGAGATCGATCCCGAGAAGCACGAGGAAGGTCTCGTCGTGCACACCGCGGGCTGGCCGGTCGACACCCAGACCTATGGCGGATCGTTTCTCTACCATCTCGACAACAACCAGGTCGCGATCGGCTATGTCGTCGGGCTGGACTACAAGAACCCCTATCTCTCGCCGTTCGAGGACTTTCAGCGCTACAAGACCCATCCGGCCATCCGCCACTATCTCGAGGGCGGCAAGCGCGTCGCCTACGGGGCGCGGGCGCTGAACGAGGGCGGGCTGCAGTCGGTGCCGGAACTGGCCTTTCCCGGCGGCGCGCTGGTCGGCTGCGCGGCCGGCTTCATGAACGTGCCCAAGATCAAGGGCTCGCACACCGCCATCAAGACCGGGATGATGGCGGCGGAAGCCGCCTACGAGGCGGTCACGGGCGCGGGTGAGGGGCCGCCGCCGCCCGTGCTGGAAGCCTATCCCGAGGCCTACCGGGAATCCTGGGTCTACAAGGAGCTCTGGGCGGCGCGGAATTTCCGGCCGGCCTTCGCCAAGTGGGGCCTGCTCGGCGGCACGATCTACAACGGCATCGAACAGTTCATCGGCGGCAACGTGCCCTGGACGTTCCATCATCACGGTCCGGACCACGAGGCCACGGAACCGTCCTCGCGCCACCGCCCGATCGACTATCCCAAGCCGGACGGTGTGATCAGCTTCGACCGGCTGTCCTCGGTCTTCATCGCCGCCACCAACCACGAGGAGGACCAGCCGGTCCATCTGCGGCTGAGCGACGACAGCGTGCCGATTTCACACAATCTTGCGCTCTATGATGCGCCCGAACAGCGCTATTGTCCGGCCGGTGTGTATGAGATCGTCCGTGACGACGACGGTGGCAATCCACGCCTGCAAATCAACGCCCAGAACTGCGTGCACTGCAAGACATGCGACATCAAGGATCCCTCGCAGAACATCACCTGGGTGACACCGGAAGGTGGCGGCGGGCCCAACTACCCGAACATGTAGGAGAGCTGGTGCGCCACTGTTCCCTGCTGTTGTGCTGCCTGCTGCTCGCCGCCTGCAACGGTGGCGGGGGTGAGGGCGCCGCCACGCGCCCGCTGGCGGGCGTCGGCACGCCGGTGCCGGTGGCGATCTCCGGCATCGACCGGAGCAGTTTCAGAAGCTCGCCGCTAGGCAGCTATCTCGCGGCGCAATATGCCCGCGCGACCCGGGACACCACGGCCGCCGCCGAGCTCTACGAGGTCGCGCTCGAAAGCGACCCCGACAATCCCTCGCTGTCGCAACTGGCCTTCCTGATGCACCTCTCCGAGGGCCGGATCGACCGCGCCCGGGCGCTGGCCGGAGAACAGAGTGCGCGCAATGTCCGCTCGGTCTTCACCCGGCTGTTCCAGGCTGCCGACGCCGGCCGCGAGGGGCGTCACGAGATCCTGCGGGCGCAGTTCGAGGACTTCCCCCGCCCCCGCGGTTTCGCGGTTCTGCTGCCGGGACTGCTGCAGTCCTGGGTGGCGCTGGAGGAAGACGGCTTCGAGAACGCCTCGAGCCTGCTTGACGGCCTCGGCGGCGAGGGCGTGGTCGGCGCGGTGAGCGAGACGATCCTGCCCTTCGAGCATTATTCGGCCGGCGGTCGTCGCTTCGATCGCAAGGTGCTGACGATGAAGGCCCGCAATATCGGCGAGCAGGTCGCGGCATTTCACCGGGCGCTACAGGCCGACCTGGCCGGGCGCCAGGCCGAGGCGGATGCCGCCTTCCGGGCGATGTTCAAGGGCAGCGGCGGCGGCACCTCGCGCACCATTCTCGCCTACAGCGACTTCCTGGCGCGCCGCGGCGACAGCGACCAGGCCCGCGCCGTGCTGGAACGCTACCTGGAACGCTTTCCCAACTCCCATGTCGTGAGCGACGCCCTTGACCGGGTGACGCGCGGCGAGGCACTGCCCCGCCTGGTCTCGAATACCCGGCAGGGCCTGGCGGAAGCCTTCTTCACCGTGGCCGGCCTGGCAGTGAGCTACCAGCGCTACGATTCCGCGAAGATATACCTGCGCCTCGCGCTTCATCTGAGGCCGGATTTCGATCCGGCCAAGATCCTGCTGGCCAACATTCTCGAGGATCACCAGCGGGACACGCAGGCGATCGATGTCTACCGTTCGGTCAGCCCCTCCTCGGCGCTCGCGCACAGCGCCCGGATCCGTCTCGCCTCCATCCTCGACAAGCTGGAACGGACAGACGAGGCCCGCGCGATCCTGCACCGCCTGGCCGCCGACCAGCCGGACGACATTCGCCCCCTGGTGGCGCTGGGCGACATGTTGCGGGCCAAGAAGCGCTACAACGAGGCGGTGGCCGAGTACGATTCCGCGGTGGCCCGGATCGGCGAACCCGAAGAGCCCCACTGGGTGCTGTTCTACGTTCGCGGCATCGCGCTCGAGCGGCTTGGCGAATGGCCCCGCGCGGAGGCCGATTTTGAGCAGGCCCTGAAGCTGCGACCGGGTCATCCCAGCGTGCTGAACTATCTCGGCTACTCCTGGGTCGACCGGGGCCTGCATCTCGACAAGGCCAAGGAGATGATCGAGGAGGCGGTCGCCAAGCGACCCGACGACGGCTACATCGTCGACAGTCTCGGCTGGGTGCTCTATCGCCTCGGCGATTTCGAGGGCGCCGTGCGGCATCTCGAGCGCGCGGTCTCGCTGCGGCCGCAGGATCCGCTGATCAACGACCATCTGGGCGATGCCTACTGGCGTGTCGGCCGCAAGCTGGAGGCCCGCTTCCAGTGGAACCACGCGCTGACGCTGGGCATCGAGGAGGATCTGGTCGAGAAAGTCGAGAGCAAGCTGAAATACGGTCTCGACAGCGTCGAGGCCAAGGGGCGCAGTGGCTGAAGCCGTCGGCCGGCGCGGAGACGGGGATAGCGAGGCGGCGCCGGCGAAGCTCAACCTCTTCCTGCACGTGCATCGCCGCCGCCCGGACGGCCGGCACGACCTGTCCTCCCTGGCGGTCTTTCCCGATTTCGGCGACCGGGTGACCCTCGTGCCCGGCCGGACCTTTGCCGTCCGCTATGACGGCCCGACGGCCCCGGCGGTTCGCGCCGGCCTTCCGGCCGGCAGCGATGACCTGGTTACCCGCGCGGCCCGGGCGATGGCCGACCTGTGCGGCCGGTCCTGCGATTTCGCTCTGCATGTCGACAAGCAGATTCCCGTCGCCGCCGGACTGGGCGGCGGCTCGGCCGACGCGGCCGCGGCGATGCGGCTGCTGGCCCGGCACTGGCGGGTTGCGCCTCCGGCCGACGAACTGGCGGACGTTGCGCTGTCGCTGGGCGCGGATGTGCCGGTCTGTCTCGCCTCGCGACCCAGCCTGATGGCGGGCCTGGGCGAGCGGCTGCGGCCGGCCCGGCTGACGCGTCCGTTCGCCGTGCTCCTGTGCAATCCGGGCCTGCCGGTGCGGACGGCCGATGTCTTCGCCCGCTGCACGCCCTCCGGAGCCGCCCCCGAAGGTTCCGGCAGCGGCACGCCGGTTGCCGGCGGCTGTCGCGACGGCGAGCCGGTGATCGCGCTGGAACATCTGCGCGATGCCCGCAACGATCTGCAGGCGCCGGCCTGTGCCCTGGCGCCCGGCCTGGAGGCGCTGCTGTCCCGGTTGGCGGCGCATGGCGAGGCGCTGCTCTCCCGCATGTCGGGCAGCGGCGCGACCTGTTTCGCCCTTGCCGAGGATGCCGCCGCCGCGCGGCGGATCGAACGGGACGTGGCGGAACCCGGACTGTGGACCCGGGTGTGCGCGCTGCCGGCCGGCGCAGGCGCGGCATGACCGGGCAGTTTTCCATTGCCCGTTTCGCCCGGGCCGCCCTGCTGCTGGCGGCGTCCGCGCTCGCCGGTTGCGATTCGAGCTATCTCAACACCAGCACGACCTTCAACAATCCCAGCGAAGCCAACTACAGCGACTTTCTCGAGGCCGACAGCGACGTCGCCCGCACCTTCGAGCGGGCACTCGTCTATCTGCCGGGCTCGGCCCGTCGCGGTCGCTTGGAGGATGCCGATATCCGCGCGGCGATCGAGCGCGACGGGCCGCATCCCGTCGTGCTGTTCATGCATGGCTGCACGGGGCTGGGGCCCGTCCGGGCGCTGGCCGCCCTGGCCGAGGCCGGGTTCCTGGTGATCGCCCCGGACAGTTTCGCCCGCCGCTACCGTCCGTTGCAGTGCGACGCCAAGACCCGTTCGGGCGGCTTCAACCTGTTCGTCTACGATTTTCGCCAGACCGAACTCGGCTATGCGCTGCACCGCCTGCGCGCGGCGCGCTGGGCCGATTCCCGGCGGTTCTTCCTGTTCGGATCGTCCGAGGGGGCAGTCACCGCGGCGCTGTACCGGGGCACCGAGTTCCGCGCCCGCGTCATCACCCAGTGGACCTGCCATGGCCGTCCGCGCGTGCAGGGAATCGATGCGCCGCTTGGCGAGCCCGTCCTTGCGATCGTCGCGGAATCGGACAGCTGGTACGTGAATGGCCCGAGCGAGGGGCATTGCGGGCGTTTTCTCGCCGGCCGGCTGTTTTCCGATTCGCGGATCATCTACGGCGTCGATCACGGCAAGACCCTCGATACGCCCAGTGTCGTCGAGAGCATCGTGCGCTTTATCGGCTGCGAAGACCGGCTTGCGGCACGGGGACTGCCGTCCCACGACCCGCGCAGGGCGCGATTGTGCAACTAGGTGTTGCCCAATTGCCACGAATGGCCTGATTTTCAGCGGTCACCGGCTTGTCGCTTGCCCCCTGTACAAAGCAGGCGGTAAATTCTTTGCGGTCGGAAGGTTCAACCGGTGATCTGTTCATGCTTCCGGGGTGGAAGATCGCCTATTGCACTGTGAGCAAGCAACAAAGTGATGCTTGATCGCAGAAGGCACAGCGAGTAGTTTCCGGTTCAGTTTTTTGGAGGTCCTCACAAATGGTCATGAAGAAGACGTTGACGGCGGTTGGCCTGGCACTGGCGCTTGCCGGTGCCCCGATGGTCGCCCACGCCCAGACCCAGGCCGCGAAGACCGGGACGGCGGGTGCCGCCTCGGGTCAGACGACTCAGGGTAGCGGCGGCAGTGCCGGCGCGGGCGGTGTCGCCGGTACGGGTCTCACCGCAGGTGCGATCGCCGCGGGCGTCGCGATCGCTGCGGCGGTTGCGGTTGCCGTTGCTGCGGCGACGTCGGACGACAACAACGCGTCGGCGACGACGAGTTCGACGAGCACCGCGACCAGCACCAGCGGCGGCGCCACTGCCACCTCTGCGACGTCGACCAACTAATTCGGCGGATTTCACACAATACAGGCTCGGAGCTTCGCTCCGGGCCTGTTTGTGCGTAACCGGAAATTGGGCGCGTACCGTTTGACGGGCGCGCCTTTTGGCGTTGGCCCGGATGCCGCCGGAGCAACCCTAATCCGATCGGAGCGCCTGCCATCGCGCCCGGTCGTGCCGCGATGGATCGCCTCGTTCGACGGTCAGGCGGCCTTGCGCCGTCGTCCCGGTGCGGATCCCTTCAGCCGAACGGCTTGAGAACGGCGTATTCCAGCGGCGGGAATGTCCGGGCGATATGCTGGACCGACTTCCAGACATAGCCGTCCTCCGGATCGACCCAGTAGAAATTGTCGAAATCCCAGTTTACCGAGCGCGCCCTGTTGCGCTCGCGCACGAGGATCGTCTCGAAGTCGAGTTCGACGATGTTGATGGTCTCGCGTCCCAGGATCGAGAACTCGGATTCCAGAATCAGGCCCACCTGGTTGTCGCGGTCGATGTCGATGACCCGCCGCAGGGTCGTGCCCTCGCCTGTCAGGTGCAGCAGTCCGTTCGCGGGATCCTCGCCGCCGACGATGGTGTTCTTCAGGTTTTCCGGGAACCCCGAGGTGCGCATCACCCGCCCGCCGACCGTGACCAGCGACGCCCGGTCGGCCGAAACCCAGGTCAGCCGGTCGGCTGCAACGCTGCTGAGCACGACAAGGGCCTGCGGCCCGTTGCCGACTCTTGCGAGCATCACGGCATATGGTAGTTTGTTGACCGCAGACCGCTTGAGTTCCAAATCCGGGTAGCCAAAGATCTCGTTTCGGGCGACCTTGGCGGCATTCTGGACGACGGGGCTGCTGATGTTGGCGCAAGCGGAGAACATCAGACACAGGCCGGCAGCCGAGACCGCGCGCCGCGTCAGGGTACGCGACGGGGACCGGTTTTCTGGCTCGACCATTGTCTCGGGGATTCGATCATTCATGCTGACAATCGTGCGACGCGCCATGCGCGGACAGGGCTGGCTATGGTTTGTTGCGCTGCTGTTCGCCACTTCTGCAGGTCCGGCCCGCGGACAGGGACTTGATGGCGATGCCGGCACTGTATCAACGCTGATCCAGCAACTCCAGACGCTGCAGGATACCGGCGCGCTCGCCGGCTTCGACAATCCCTCGGCCGGCCAGATCGTCGATTCCAGCCGCAAGGGCGCCTTTGCGGCGCAACGCCGGCGCGAGGACGAGGAAAGCAGGGTCACCGAGATCCTGCGCGACAGCGAAGTGCGCGCGGCGCGTCGGCGGGTGCTTGCCCGGTCGGTCTGCGACGGCAGCAGCACGCAGGAGCAGCAGCGCGAACTCGAACTGTTCGACCCCCTGTCCTCGATCGAGCGCGACTATTGCGAGCGAACGGGATCGTTCATCGAGCAGTTCGGCTACAACCAGTTCACCTATCCGACGGCCGACGTGCCGCTCGCCGTCGGCGCGGTCTCCGACGACTACGTGCTGGGCGTGGGCGACGAGCTGATCGTCACCTTCTACGGCCAGGAAAACCGGACCGATCAGGTCAAGATCGATCGCGAAGGCCGGCTCAGCCTGCAGAAGATGCCGCCGATTCCGGCGGCGGGCCGCACGCTCGGCGAGGTCCGCCGCGAGATCCAGGTCCGGACCGCGTCCAGCTTCCTGGCGACAGAAGTCTTCGTTTCCGTCGGTGCGATCCGCACCGCCGCCGTCGCCGTGGTCGGCGCCGTGGCCCGTCCGGGCCAGCATATCCTGACCGGCCTCGCGCAGTTGACCGACGCGCTTTCGCGCGCCGGCGGCATCCGCCGCACCGGCAGCCTGCGGCGCATCCAGCTCGAGCGCGACGGCCAGCTCATGTGGATCGACACCTACGAACTGCTGCTTGGCTTCAATACCGCGGAATCGCTGAAGCTGCGCGATGGCGATCGCATCGTGGTGCCGTCGATCGGGGCCACGCTCGGCGTGACGGGTGCGGTTCGCCAGCCGGGCGTGTTCGAGTTCCCCGAGGGCCGGAGCGAAATCTCGGTCGGCGAGGCGATCGGGTATGCCGGCGGCGCGGTGCGTCCCCGCGGCATCCGTGTGCTGCAGACCACGTTCGATCGCGACGGCCAGGAGATCGTCGTCGAGCATGGCGACCTGGATCGCGCCGTCCGCGACGGCGACATCATCGAAGTGGCCTATGCCCAGAACATCCAGCTCGGTCGGGTCGAACTGAAAGGTCACGTGCGGCGCGAGGGATCGCGCTCGCTCGCCAGTACCTCCACCGTTTCGGCCCTGCTGGGCGGCATGAACGCTCTGGAACGCAATCCCTATCTGCTGTTCGCCGCGCTCGAGACGCTCGACCCGAAAACCCGGGCCCGCCGGCTTTTCCCGGTCAACCTGGAGGACATCCTCAGCGGCGCGCAGGACTATGCGCTGCGCGACGGCGATTCACTGATCGTGCTCAGCGGCACCGACATCGAGTTTCTCGCTTCGGCCGACGTCCAGGACATCATCACCCGCCGCCTTGCCGAGGAGACCCAGCGACGGGACCTGCTCCGGGACGGGCAGGATCAGAGCAAGGCGAAGGAAGAGGAGCAGCGGGCGAACCAGGCGAACCAGAATCTCTCCTCGATCGGCGGGCTGATCCGCTCGGTCGCGCCCGGCACCGGCCGTGGCGAGGAAAAGACCGAGGACGATGGCGCACTGCGGCCGACCGACCGGCTGACTTCGCTGATCGAGCGCATCACCACCTGCAAGGGCTTGCAGGAACTGGCCGAGATCGTGGCCTCGTCACCGGCCAACCGCTATGCGGCCTCGATCCGCACGATCGGCACCGGCAACGATCTGCGCCAGTTCGCCGGTCTCGACTGTCCGCGGATCTTCAACGACGTGCCCGGCCTGCTGCCGCTGGCGCTCGAGCATGTGGTCGCGGTCAACGGCGAAGTGCGTCGTCCCGGCGCCTATCCCGTGGTCGGCACCGCGCGGCTGTCGTCGATCATCGCCGTCTCCGGCGGCATGACACGGTCCGTCGATCTGACCCGTGTCGAGCTGTCGCGGTTCACGCCGGATTCGGTCGCGGGCGCGGCGGATACCTCGCGAGGGACCATCAATCTCGCCAAGCTCGGCGCCGATAATGCCGAAGTTTCCGCCGGCGACATCGTGCGCTTCAATGCGGTGTTCACCGACCTCGATACCGGCCCGGTGTTGCTGGTGGGCGAGTTTCAGCGGCCGGGTCTCTACCAGATCCGCCGCGGCGAGCGTCTCTCCGACGTGATCCGGCGTGCGGGCGGTATCACCGAACAGGCCTATCCCCTTGGCGCGATCTTCACCCGAGAGCAGGTCAAGCGGCAGCAGGAGCGCGGTTTCCAGCGCGCCACCCGCGAACTCAACGCGGCGCTGGCGGTGGCCGCGGTGCAACAGAACGTCAATCCCGGTTCGCTGCTGGCCCTGCAGCAGCTTTCGCAGCAGATCAGCGGTATCGAGGCGCTCGGCCGGGTGGTCATCGAGGCCGACCCGACGGTGCTCGCGGTGCGGCCCGAACTGGATTCCGTGCTCGAACCGGGCGATCGCATCTTCATGCCGAAACGGCCGAACTTCGTGACCGTGATCGGAGACGTGCTCAATCCCGGCGCCCTGCAGTTCATCTCCGGCAGCGGCGCCGACCGCTACATTCGCCAGGCCGGTGGCTACCAGCGTTCCGCCGATCAGGACCGGGTGTTCGTGGTCTATCCCAACGGCGCCGCGGAACCGCTGGCGGTCAGCGTCTGGAACTACAATCCGGTCCGCATTCCGCCCGGCAGCCTGATCGTGGTGCCGAAGGATCCGACACCGTTCAGCCTGTTTGCCTTCGTGCGGGAGGGCTCCTCGCTGATCAGCCAGCTCGCGGTCACGGCAGCGTCCTTGGCGGTGATCTCCCGCGACTAGCGTCTCGTATCGTCAACCCCAGCGCGTGTTCACGGGATGACAAAGCGTATCTTTCGTATCCTCGCGGCGGTTCTCGCCTTCTCGGCGGTCTGCGCCGCCCCGACCCGTTCGCAGGATTCGGCCGAGAATCTGCAGAACCGGCCGATCGATCGGGCCGGGCCGACCGGCAGCGATTATGGCGGTGTCGGGCTGATCCAGACCCGCACCGCCCGTTTTCACGACTGGGGCACCATCGATGTCGGCACGGTCTTCGTCGAACCCTATCGCCGCTATTTCATCAATTTCCAGTTTCTGCCCTTCCTCGAAGGCACGTTCCGCTACACCGACATCCGCAATCGCCTCTATTCCAACGATTTCTTCTTCAGTGGCTCCCAGACCTTCAAGGATCGCGGCGCCGACCTGAAGTTCAAGCTGCGCGACGAGGACCGCTACTTCCCGGCGATCGCCGTGGGTCTGCAGGACGGTCTCGGTACCGGTCTGTTCTCGGCCGAGTATCTGGTGCTCTCGAAACGCTATCTCGATTTCGATTTCCATCTCGGCATGGGCTGGGGTCTGCTCGGTTCCGGCGGCACGACGGAAAATCCGCTGACCTTCTTTTCCGACACCTTCCGCTCGCGAACCGCCAATGTCGGTCTGGGCGGCAACGCCAACTTCGGCACCTTCTTCTCGGGCGAGACCGTCGGCCTGTTCGGCGGCGTCGAGTGGCAGACCCCGGTGCGCGGCCTGGTGGTGAAGCTCGAATATGACGGCAACGGCTACCAGAACGAACCGCTGGGCAACCGCTTCGACGTCGATTCCCCGTTCAATCTCGGCGTCTCCTACAAGCCCTTCAAGTGGCTGAACATGTCCGCCGGTCTCGAGCGCGGCAACACGGCGATGTTCCGCGCTTCGCTGACCGCCAACGTCAATGAGGCCGGTGCGCCGAAACTGTTCGATCCGCCGCCGCCGGCGCTGAAACCGCGGCCCAGACAGGCGGACAACACGGAGGTGGTGCGCTCCGAGTTCGGCGATTTCGACCCCAGGGTGAAGCGTCGCATCCGCGTGACCCAGCCCGGCGATCCGGTGGCGGTGCGCGCCGATCCGCGCCCGCGCCACATGACGGCCGATGTCGACACGCTGTTCGACGGTCTGGAAAGGTCCGGTGTCGAGGTGTCCGGCCTGCAGATCGACCAGGGCGAGGCCGTGCTGCAGACCCGGGGCAATCGCCTGCGCGGTCATCCCGAGCGTGTCGATGCCGCCGCCGAACTGGTGACGTCGCTGCTGCCGATGCCGTTCGAGCGGGTGACCTTCCAGGAACTCGACGACACCGGCCGCTATCTCGACAGCCATACCGTGGAGCGGGGCGCGCTGGAGCGCTCGGCGATCGTCGACCTCATGTTCGACGAACTCGAGAAGCTCGGCTTCGAACTGGAAGCCGTGGACATCTCGCACGACCAGGCCGACCTCTATGTCGCCGAGACCAGCATTCGCGACAGCCAGGACGAGGTCTATGCCGCGGGCGCGGTGCTGCGCAGCTTGCCGGTGCCGGTCGAGCGTGTGGCGATCGTGCGCACCCGGGACGGCAGGGAAGTCGCCCGCAACGAACTCGGCCGCGCCCATGTGCGCGAGGTCGCGCGTATCGACATGATGTTCGAGGGCCTGGAGGAGCAGGGCTTCGAGGTGGAGTCTCTCGATATTGCCAGCGGCGAGATCACGGTCTACGTGAACGGCGGCGAGAACGTCACCGAGGCGGGTTACCGCAACGCGGCCAACATCGTCGCGGTCTCGGCCTCGGAGGAGTCCCGCAAGGTGCACATCGTCGGCCTGCGGGCCGGGATCGAATCGCATCGCGTCACCCTCAGTCATGCCGAGGTGATGGGCGAGGCGACGTCCGGCGAACCCGGTGCGGCTTCGGGCGCAAGCGGTGAGGCGGGCTTCGAGGCCGACTACACGCTGGAGGAAAAGGAGGCGATTGCCGAGAAGATCTTCCAGGGCCTCGAGAAGGAACAGTTCGTCGTCGAGGCGGTGCACCTGACCCGGCGCAAGGCCACGGTGTTCGCCTCGCCGACCCGTTTCCGCGAATTCGCCCGCAATGTCGGCCGGGCCAGCCGCGTGGTCGCCGCGCACGCGCCGCCGGAGATCGAGATCATCGAGGTGGTGACGATGTCCGCGGGCCTGGAGATCTCCCGGGTCTCGATCCTGCGGACCGATCTCGAGAACGCGATCAGGAATGTCGGCAGCGTCGACGAGATCTGGGCCCATGCCGAGATCAAGCCGCCGGAGGCGGGCCTGCCGCCCTTCGGCGCGTTCCCCGACGATGCGATCACCAATGCCCGGCGCTATCCCAGCCTGAACATCTCCGTTCGCCCGGGCCTGCGCCAGCATGTCGGCGGGCCGGACGGCTTCTACCTCTACCAGATCTTCCTCGGGGCCTCGGCCTCGGCCGAGCTCTACCGCGGCTGGACGGTTCAGGCGGGCGCGACGCGAAACGTCGTGAGCACGCTCGACCAGATCCGCCTGCTGTCCGACAGCGTGCTGCCGCACGTGCGCAGCGACATCAAGGAATACCTGCAGCAGGGCGAGCAGTTCGCCCTCACGCGGCTGCAGACCGACTATGTCTTCCAGCCGCTGCCCGGCCTGTTTGCCCGGGTCTCCGCCGGACTGTTCGAGGAGATGTTCGGTGGCGTGGGCGGTGAACTGCTCTGGCGTCCCTACGGCTCCCGGCTGGCGATCGGTGTCGACTGGAACCGGGTACGCCAGCGCGACTACGACCAGCTCTTCAGCTTCCGCAACTATCGGGTCAATACCGGCCACGTGAACATCTTCTACGAGATGCCCTACTACAATCTGCTGGCGGAGGTTCACGCGGGGCAGTTCCTGGCCGGCGATCGCGGCGCCCAGTTCGCCCTCTCGCAGAAGTTCGATTCCGGCGTGCGCGTCGGCGCCTGGGCGACCTTCACGAACGTGCCCTTCGAGGTCTTCGGCGAGGGCAGCTTCGACAAGGGCTTCTTCGTCTCGCTGCCGTTCGACCTGTTCCTGGTCTCCTCCAGCCGGCGCGGCGGCACGTTCGCCTTCCGGCCGCTGACCCGCGATGGCGGACAGATGCTCGTGACCTCGAAGCGGCTGTACGGCTTCGTCGAAAGCGGCAACCTCAACCAGGTGGCGGACGACTGGGATCGATTCCTTGACTAGGCACGCGGAACCATGAGCGCGACCGGCCCGGCCGCCCCGCGCGGCCGGCTGCTCTATATCGTCAACGAGACCTTCTTCTTCTATTCCCATCGCCTGCCCGTCGCCCGGGCGGCCCGGGATGCCGGCTACGAGGTGCACGTCGCCGCGCCCGACGATCATGTCTGGGCGCCCGCCGATTTCGACATCGCGGCGCTGACGGCGGAGGGTTTCGTCTATCACCGCATTCCCCTGCGCCGGCGGGGCACCAACCCGTTCCAGGAAGCCGCGACCTTCCTGGCGCTGCTGCGCCTGGTGCGTCGCCTGCGCCCGGCGCTGGTGCACACGCTGACCATCAAGCCGGTGATCTATGGCGGTCTCGCCGCCCGGCTGTCGGGCGTGCCGGGCCTGGTCAGCGCCGTCACCGGCCTGGGCCAGGTCTTCACCGCGCGCGATCTCAAGCACCGCCTGATCCGGCCGCTGGTGGTGCTGGCCTACCGCGCGGTCATGGCCGGCCGGTCCGGCCGCGTGATCGTGCAGAATCCCGACGACGGAGCCCGGCTGGTGGCCGAAGGATGCCTGCCGCAGGACCGGCTGCGGCTGATCCGGGGCTCGGGCGTGGACCTGGAGGAGTTCTCCGCAACGCCGGAAGAGGACGGCGCGCCGCTGTTTGTCCTGCCCGCCCGCCTGATCTGGGAAAAGGGCGTGGGCGAATTCGTCGAGGCCGCCCGCCGGCTGCGGGCCGACGGCCGGGTCGCCCGCTTCGCGCTGATCGGCAATACCGCGCCGTCCAATCCCCGTGCGGTACCCGAAGCGACATTGCGGGCCTGGCACGAGGAGGGGGTGATCGAATGGTGGGGCCGGCGTACCGACATGCCGGCCATTTTCGCGGCCTGCCACGGGGTCTGTCTGCCCTCCACCTACGGCGAGGGGGTGCCGAAGGTGCTGATCGAGGCGGCGTCCAGCGGCCGCGCCATCGTCACCACCGACATCGCCGGTTGCCGCGAGATCGTCCGCGACGGCGTCAACGGCCTGCTGGTTCCCCCCGGCGACGTCGCGGCGCTGACGGCGGCGCTGGGCCGGCTGATCGACGATCCCGGGGAGCGCCGGCGGCTGGGCGGTAACGGGCCGGGCGAGGTCGCGGCCGGTTTTTCGGCCACCGACGTGGTGCGCCAGACCCTCGACGTCTATGCCGAACTGCGAGAGGCCGGCGCCGGCTGATCGGCCAACTGTGCCTTTGGTCACTTTGGCTGGGCGGGCAACCGGGGTAAACAGGGGGAACGGGCGGGAACAACCCGCGACAACGGTGACGCATGAACGAATTCGCGTGGATCGTGGCCTTCGCGCTGATCGGCGCCCTGGCGGCCCTGCTGGTCTGCATCCGCGCCCGCCGCGTCGGTCACGTGTTGCGTCTGCTCGACGTGCCCGACCGCCGCCGCAAGCTGCATCGCAGGGTCACGCCGCTGGTCGGCGGGGTGGCGATCGTGGCTCCGGTCGGCGGCGCGCTTGTGGTGCTGATGCCCGGCGAATCCCACTGGCCGCTGCTGGCGACGGTGCTGTTCAGCCTGGGCGCCGCCTTCGTGATCGGCTGGATCGACGATCATCGCCACCTGCGCGCCACCCTGCGCCTTGTCGCCAGCTTCGCCTGCGCCGCCCTGGCCTTCCTGATCAGCCCGGCGCTCAAGGTCACCTTCCTGAATTTCAGCTTCCTGTCCTATGCCATCTTTCTCGAGGGCTGGGCCTGGGCCTTCAGCCTGCTCTGCCTTGTCGGCCTGCTGAACGCGGTGAACATGGCCGACGGCAAGAACGGCCTGGTGGCCGGACTCTGCCTGTTCTGGTCGCTGGCGCTGGCGCGCTACGCCCCGCCGGAGGTCTGGCCGGTGCTGGCGACCCTGGTCGGCGCGCTGGCTGTGGTGTTCTGCTACAACATGATGGGCCGTCTGTTCCTGGGCGATTCCGGCGCCTATGCGCTGAGTTTCCTGATCGGCGTGCTGACGATCTATGTCTATGACGTCGGCTTCGTGGAACTGCCCGCCGATCTCGTCGCCCTGTTCTTCCTGATCCCGGTGGTCGACTGCCTGCGGCTGATGCTGGTGCGCATCGCCCGCGGCCATTCGCCTTTCGACGGCGACCGCAACCACCTGCATCACATCCTGGCCGAGCGCATGCCCTGGAACCGCGGCCTCGCGGTCTATCTCGCCCTCGTCGTGGTGCCGGCGCTCGCGGCCATGACCAAGCCCGAATTCACCCTGTTCTGCGGCGGCGCCGCCCTGCTGTGCTACGGCGTGATCGTGTTCTGGCCCCGGCCCGCCGACGTGCTGCAGAACAGCGGTCCGACCCGGGCCTGACCTTGCCCGAAATGCCACGAAAAGCGTTGCGCCTGCCCCGACAATCCGAGTAGAGACGCCGTCGTTTGGGGCGTAGCCAAGTGGTAAGGCAGCGGGTTTTGATCCCGCGATCGCAGGTTCGATCCCTGCCGCCCCAGCCAGGTCCGCCGGATCCGGATTCCGGCGCCGCCCCGGGCGTCAACGCCGCCCGCCGCCTTCCGGATCTTTGTCGACGGCGATCCCGGATGTTAACATTTTCGCATACGTGACGATCGTCCGGCGCGTTCCTGCCCGCGGGCAGGCCGGTTGCGGCGAAGTCCCCGTACCCCCCGTACCTTCGTAACCTGTCCGCCTCGTCGCAGCCCGGAACGTCGCCCCTTCGGCGGCGGCCCGGCTTTTCGCGCCTGCCGTGAAACCCATGCGACGGGAGGCTCCCATGCTGCCGACTTGCCATTTCGAGATCAAAGGACATCAGGAAGAAGGAACCTACCGGCTTCCCGACACCACGACCCGCGAGCCCTACGAACTGGAGTGTCCGGAAATCGAGTCAGTGGATCAGGATGCTATCCTTGCGGCCTTGCTTGACGCCGCGAAGAAAATGGAGGCCTTTGCCGGAAAGTGGTGTGCGAAGGGCAAGTGCGATTGCGCCGAGGGCGACATCTGCCAGGAACGCGAGTTCTCCCTGACCAGGGTCGACGTGCGGGTGGAGAAACGGAAGAACCGGGATGACGACCTGTACTCCTGCTTCGTCGTCTATGTCGTGAAGTCGGATATCTCCTGCGAATGCCTGACCCCGGTCGAAGAACCGGCGAAGGACAAGACAAAAGCAAACCAACAGGCCGGGAACGGCAAGAAAGGCCGGTAGCCCGGCCTGGATCCGGCCACCGGCGGGTCGCATGGTTGCCGGGAGGGTTCCGGCCTCCGGTGCCTTCCCGGATTCGATGGCGGCTGGCCCTGTCCTGCATCGACCTGCCGGCAATCCGCGCTAGTCTCGCTCGTTCCGTCCGGCACGTCCGGTCGTCGACTCGCGCCGCAGGAAAGAACCCATGCCCGAACCCGCCGCCCTGCTGACCTTCCTCGCCGCCTCGCTGGTCGTGCTGCTGCTGCCGGGGCCCGGGGTGCTCTATGTCGTCGCCCGCACCGCCGAGCAGGGGTTGAGAGCCGGCTTTGCCTCGGTGCTGGGCCTGTCGGCCGGCGCCTATGTGCACGTGCTGGCCGCCGCCGCGGGCCTGGCCGCGCTGCTGCTGACCTCGGCCACGGCCTTCGCGATCGTCAAGGCGCTGGGGGCGGGCTACCTCGTCTATCTCGGCCTGCGCACGCTCCTCGTCCGCGATGCCGCTTCCCCGACCCCGGTGCTCGCGAACCGGCCGCGGTTGCAACGGCTGTTCCTCGACGGCGCGCTGGTCAGCATCTTCAATCCCAAGATCGCGGTGTTCTTCGTCGCCTACCTGCCGCAGTTCGTCGATCCCGCCGCCGGACCGGTGGCAGCCCAGATCCTGTTCCTGGGCCTGCTCTATGTCGCCCTCGCGCTCGTCACCGACGGCCTCTACGCGGTGCTGACCGGCATCGCCCGGCGCTGGATCGCCGAGCGTCTGCGGCCGGGCTCGCCGCTGACCGGCCGGGCGCCCCGGCTGCTGTGCGGCTCGCTCTATATCGGTCTCGGCCTGCACGCGGCCTTCGCCGGCCGGCGCGCCTGAAGGCGGGGACGGGGGGAAGGGCTCAGAAGGTCCGGACCATGCGGATGCAGCCCGGCAGGCCGCATTCGCGCACCAGCGGCGGTACGTGACTTTCCAGGATGTCGCGCATGCCCTGGGCCAGATAGAAGTGCCGGGCCGGATTGTCGCTCAGCACGTCGAGATGCACGGCCGCGTACCCGGCCTCTTCCGCCCGTTCGAAGGCCCGGTTCAGCAGCAGCGCGCCGATGCCCCGGCCGCGCGCGTCGGGCGCGGCGACGAGATGCTGGACGTAGTAGGCGTCCTCGGGAATCGGCGCCATGATCGGCCCCAGCAGGCGGCCGCGCTCGGCCTGGGCCCCGAGCGCCTCGGGCGTCAGCACGGCCTGCAGCAGGCCGGCGAGGGGCGCCATCAGGGCTGCCTTGTCCCGGCCGGCATAGCCCAGTTCGAGGCCCAGCGGACGATCGCCGTGCATCGCCATGACCGCGAGCCGGTGGGAGAAGCCGCCCTCGTCCTGGCCCCAGAGATGACCCAGCAGACGCTTCGCCTCGGCCTCGCCGCCGAACAGGTAGCGGAACAGGGCATCACCCGTCTCGTACAGCCAGCCGCCGATAAGGGCGGTATCGCCCGGCCTCGCCGCGACGACCGCGATATCGGCGTTGCTTCGCAGGCCCGGAGTCATGCGGCGGCCAGGCGTTCCAGCTCGGCGCGGACGTCGTCGGGGATGCGTACGGCGCCCTCGGGGCCGACATAGACCCCGGTCGATTCCGCGGTGGCGAGGCAGAGCCCGTCGCGGAACACCCCGTGCCCGAGCGCGAAGGACTTGCCGCCGACCCGGATCACCCGCGTCCCCACCGCGACCTCGCCGGGATAGTGGGTCTCGCGGCGGAAATCGAGCGCCACGCGGGCCACCACGAAGCGCTCGCCGGTGTGCGGCTCCAGCGCATGCGCGCGCTTGAAGGCCACCCGGCCGCCCTCGACATAGTAGGCGTAGGAGACATTGTTGACGTGACCGCCGGAATCCTGGTCGGAGAAGCGGATCACGTCGCGATGCCAGTCGGTGAAGGTCTCGGACCGCTCGAGATCGAACGGGGCGGCGTCGCTCATCGTTCAGTTGGCCGCGGAACGCCGGGGCACATAGCCGTTCTGGTCACGGCCCTCGAAATAGTCGTCGACCTGGGGATGGCGCACCGGATCGCCCGAGGGGTCGTCCAGCAGGTTCTGCTCCGAGACATAGGCGATGT
>JBGTSP010000065.1:0-17818 GCA_041940205.1 Alphaproteobacteria bacterium | reverse complement strand
AAGCATTTCATGGCCTACAAGGGCGCGATCATGGCGGACGACGAGGTGCTGGTGAACTCCTTCACCCGGGCCCGGGAACTGGGCGCGATCTGCACCGTCCACGCCGAGAACGGTGAACTGGTCTTCCACCTCCAGAATGAACTGATCAACCGCGGCATCACCGGGCCGGAGGGCCATCCCGCCTCGCGCCCGCCTGAAGTCGAGGGCGAGGCCGCCGACCGGGCGATCCGCATCGCCCAGGTGCTCGACGTGCCGCTCTACCTCGTGCACACGAGCTGCGAGGACTCCCTGAAGGCGGTGACCCGCGCCCGGCTCGAGGGCCAGCGGGTGTTCGCCGAGTCGCTGGCCGGTCACCTGCTGGTCGACGACAGCGTCTACAAGCATCCCGACTGGGCCTTCGCGGCGCATCACGTGATGAGCCCGCCGTTCCGTCCGAAGGAGCACCAGGAGGCGCTGTGGCGGGGCATCCAGGCCGGCATGATCCAGACCACGGCGACCGATCACTGCTGCTTCTGCACCGACCAGAAGATGATGGGGCACAACAATTTCACGCAGATCCCCAACGGCACCGGCGGCGTCGAGGACCGCATGCACGTGCTCTGGCACCACGGCGTCTCGACCGGCAGGCTGACGCCGAACGAGTTCGTTGCCATCACCTCGACCAACGCGGCGAAGATCTTCAACATCTTCCCCCGCAAGGGCGCCATCGAGGTCGGCGCGGATGCCGACATCGTGGTCTGGGATCCCGAGCGCGAGCGCACGATCTCGAAGGACACCCATCACCAGAATGTCGACTTCAACATCTTCGAGGGCATGACGGTGAAGGGCATCAACACGGTGACCGTCAGCCAGGGCAACATCGTCTACCAAGACGGCGACGTGCGCACCGTGCGCGGCGTCGGCCGCTATGTGAACCGACCGACTTACGCGCCCTTCTACGGCGCCATGGAACGCCATCGCAGCAGTCACATGCCGCAGGCGGTCGAACGCTAGGCGACCGTCCACCACGTGCCAAAACGAACCCCGGTCCGGAACTCGGACCGGGGTTTTTCTTTGGCCGGTCTCAGTTTGCGGGGCAGAGCGGATCCGGACTGGGACACAGCGCCGTGTTGAACAACGGCTGGACCCAGGCGCTCAGGGCGGCCTGGTTGCGGGCCGGAAAATCCGGCGAGGGCGTATCGCCGTGCCAGGACCGCTGCACGCTGTAGAAACCCTCCCTGCCGTTGGCGACGAGCATGGCCACGAGTTCGATCTTCTTCACCAGGACCTGCGCGGGCTGGCCCTGTGATCGCATCTCCTCGCACAGGCCGATCGCGACAATGCCGCCGTGATGGCGATCGGGCAGTTTGATCATCTCGGACCGCGTCAGCTTCCGGGCGCAACTGCGGGCCAGTCCCGACAGGATGACATTGCCGAACTGCTGCGGCGGAATATTGCGGGCCTTGGACATCCGCAGAAACGTGATCATCTGCGTCCAGTCCTTCAGGCTCTCGCCTTCGGGCAGGAACTCGATGACCATGTTGCCGTTCGAGTTCTCTCTTTGGGCTTCGCTCCAGCCGTCGGGCATGGCGAAGCGGATCGATTCCTCGCCGGATGCGGTTCCCGACCAGAGCAGAAGCAGGGGAAACAGAACGCCGAGCCGGGACCGGCGAATGCATGACCTGAGAAAAAGCATGAATGAATTCCGTTGAGGGTTGCAGGACATCGTCCATCTCGGGATCGCGAAACGCAAGCTGCGGACCGGCGATGGCGTTCGGTTCGGCCGGCGGCCTGATTTCTCGTCGTTCTCGGGGGGGGGGAAGGCGGCGGACACCAATCCCGAATTCAATGGCAACTGGCTCTGGCGTGCCGCCGCCTACGCCCAGGCGGGCGAGCGGGAACGGGCGCGAGAACTGACCGACAGGATTCTCGAACGGCAGCCCGACACCACCATCTCGGGGAACTTCATCCAGATCCAGCATCCCGACCTGATGGAAAAACTCCGGGAGGGATGGCGAAAGGCCGGGATTCCCGACTGAACGACCGGCGGGACCGGGCGGGTTCGCCCCGGAACCGGGATCGTTCCTGCTACAGGGTCAGGTTTGCCGGGCGAGCGCGGACATTCAGTCCGGCTGGCAGGAGCGGTCCTCGTCGTACTTGTTGCACAGCGCGATCTCCGAGATCGCCGCGATCCACTGCGACAGCGCGGCATCGGAGTGCGCGGGATCGGCCGGGCCGCGGGCATCGGCATGCCAGGCCTTGGTCACCGTGTAGAGGCCGCGTTCGCCCTGCACGACGACCATGGCCAGCAGGTGCACCTTGCGCGGCCGCTCGGGCACCGCGGCCGCTTCGGGTTTCGTGTCCTCGCACAGGCCAAGGATCATCGCGCCCTCGTGGCTGCTGACATGGGTGCGGATCAGCTTGGCCATCGCGAGCTTGCCGGCGCAGCCCTCGTTCATCACCTTCAGGCGCTGGTAGCCGAAGTTGAGCGGCGGCACGTCGCTGCGACCGGCCTCGAGGTGCAGCGTGACCCGCTCGTTCCAGCTCTCCCGGGTTTCGCCCGCCGGCAGGTACTCCACCCGGAAGCCGCCATCCTTTTCCTCGCGATGCGCCTCCGACCAGCCCTCGGCCGGGGTGAAGCGCAGGGCCTCCGTGCTATCGATGGCCAGGGCGTCGGGCAGGGCGGTGAAGAGAAGGCCCGACAACAGGCAGGCGGCGGTGAACGGACGGACAGCAGTCATGACGTGATCCTCGAACTCGGGCTTTGGCGCGTGGCAGGCACTATGACAGGAAGCGGGCCGCTGCGTCAGGCGGCATCCCGGTCCTCAAGGATCAGGTCGGCGGCCTTCTCGCCGATCATGATCGCCGGCCCGTTGGTGTTGCCGGAGACCAGGGTCGGCATGATCGAGGCGTCCGCCACGCGCAGGCCCGTCATGCCGATCAGTTTCAGGCGCGGATCGACCACGGCGCGCGGGTCCGTGCCCATCTTCGCGGTGCCGACCGGATGGTAGGCGGTTTCCGCCTTGTCGCGGATCCAGGCCAGCAGCGCCTCGTCGCTCTCGACCTCGCGGCCCGGCACCAGTTCGCTGTCGACAAGGCGGGCCATTGGCGGCGCGGCGATCAGCCGGCGGATGATGCGCAGGCCGTCCAGCAGGCTGCGTCGGTCGGTTTCGGCCGACAGGAAGTTGAAGCGGATGGCCGGTGCATCCGCGGGATCGGCCGAGCGGATGTGCAGGTCGCCGACGCTCTCGGGGCGAAGCTGGTAGGGACTGACGGTCATGCCGGGAAATTCGTGCAGCTTGCGCCGGCTGATGTCCTTGATTGCGAACGGCACGAAATGCACCTGCATGTCCGGGCTCTCCAGTTCCGGCCGGGTGCGCAGGAAGGCCAGGACGGGACCCGAGGGGATCGAGAGAAAGCCCTTGCGGGTCACGGCATAGCGCAGCGCCTGCCAGGCCAGTCCCAGGCCCTGCACCCGGTCGTTGTAGGTGATGCCCTTCTGCGTGATCCGCCAGACCATGCGCGGAGCGATGTGATCGCGCAGGTTCTCGCCGACGCCATCGAGCCGGTGGCGGGTCTCGATGCCGTGCCGGCCCAGGATGTCCGGATTGCCGATGCCCGAGACTTCCAGCAGCTGCGGCGTGCCGATGGAACCCGCCGACAGGATCACCTCGCGGCCGGCGCGGGCCTCGTTGAGCGGGCCGGTGCGCGGATCGCCCTCGCGCCAGGCGACGCCGGTGCAGCGCGAGCCCTCGAACAGGAGATGGCGGGCGTGCGCTTCGGTCACGATCCGCAGGTTGGCGCGCCCGCGGGCCGGCTTCAGGTAGCAGTGCGCGGCGCTCATCCGCCTGCCGTTGCGGATCGTCGTCTGGGTCTTGGCCATGCCTTCCTGCGAAGCGCCGTTGTAGTCGGGATTGCGGGGCAGGCCGACCGCGGCGCCGGCCTCGAACAGGGCGTCGTAGAGCGGGCTCTCGTCCGGCGAGACGCTGACGTGCAGCGGTCCGCCCGTGGCCCGGAGCGCGTCGTCGCCGCCCTCGAAATCCTCCATCCGCCGGAACAGCGGCAACAGGTCGTCGAAGCTCCAGCCCCGGTTGCCGAGTTGCGCCCAGGTGTCGTAGTCGCGCGGCTGGCCGCGCACGAAGACCAGGCCGTTGATCGAGCTGGAACCGCCGAGCAGCTTGCCTCGCGGTACCGGGATGGCGCGCCGGTTCATGCCGTCTTCCGGCTCGGATTCGTAGCACCAGTTCGCCGCCGGGTTGCGGATCAGCGCGCCGTAGCTGATCGGCAGCGCGGAGAGCGGATGGCTCGCCCTGCCGGCTTCCAGCAGCAGCACCCGGCTGCGGCCGTCCGCGCTCAGCCGGTTGGCCAGCACGCAGCCCGCCGAACCGGCGCCGACGATGATGTAGTCCCAGCTTCCCTGATCCATGCCGTCCCTCCCGTGACTGCCGCTGTGTCTTCGCCACGCCGGCGCACCATGATGCCCGCCGCGACCGCGGTTTCAAGATGGCGGCCGGAGCGTGGCATTACACACGCTCCGGGCGGTATCGTGATGCGATACTTTCGACCGTGACGCGCCGCCTGCGAAGACGGGAGGCGCGTCGCGGCAGAGGGCGGCGAGGGGGCCGGCATGCGCAATCTGATCGTGCTGTCCGACGGTACCGGAAACGGCGCGGCGAAGCGGAACAAAACCAATGTCTGGCGCCTCTACCGCGCGCTGGACCTGCACCGGGACGACCAGATCGCGGCCTATGACGATGGCGTCGGCGCGGGCGAGAGCACGTTCTCGAAGATCCTGGGCGGCGCTTTCGGCTTCGGCCTCAAGCGCAACGTGATCGAGCTCTACATGTTCCTGTGCCGCAACTACCGGGCCGGCGCGACGCCGGGCGGGGCGGGAGACCGGATCTACCTGTTCGGCTTCAGCCGCGGCGGCTTCACCGTGCGCCTGCTCGCCGGGTTCATCGCCGATCGCGGCCTGTGCACGAGCTATCGCGACGAGGAGGATCTCGCCAGGAAGGCGCGCGCCCACTACGCCCTGTTCCGCGAGCGCTTCCGCCGCGGCGCCCTGACCCGCCTGTGGCGACGGTTCTTCCGCCCGCCCGAGCCCGAGGGCGAGACCGTCCGGCCACCGATCGCCTTCCTCGGCGTGTGGGACACGGTGGATGCCTACGGCTTTCCGATCGATGAACTGGCGGTGCTGTGGGACCGGCTGATCTATCCGATCCGCTTTCCCGACCGGATCCTGTCGGCAAGCGTCGAGCGCGCCTGCCAGGCGCTGGCGGTCGACGACGAGCGGCTGACCTTCCATCCGCTGCTGTGGGACGAGAGCGCGGAAACCGACAAGGCGCGGATCGAGCAGGTCTGGTTTGCCGGCGTGCACGCGGACGTCGGCGGCGGCTACCCGATGCACGAGCTGGCGCTGGTCTCACTGGACTGGATGATGCGCCGGGTCGAGCCGGAGGAGGGCCGTCAGGGCGGCCTGCACTTCGTGCCACGGATCCGCGAGGAGATCTGGAAACTCTCGGACTGGCATGGCCAGCAGCATGATTCCCGGGCCGGCACGGGCGCGATCTACCGCTACAAGCCGCGCAACATCGCCCGCCTGTGCGCCGATCCGCAGACCGGGGTCGCGGTGACGCGCCCGAAGATCCACCGCAGCGTGTTCGAGCGCATCGCCGCCGGTGCGGTGCCCTACGCGCCGGCGGGCCTGCCGGAAACCTATGCGGTCGCCACGACCCGGACCGGACCGCGCAGCTACGAGAGCGACGAGGAAGCCCGGCAGCGCGAGGCGGCCATGGGCGTGGCACGGGACATCGTCTTCTGGCGCCGCGTGCTGCATGCCGGGCTGCTGGCGACCACGCTTGTCCTCCTGGCCTCGCGCTACCTGCTGGACTGGACCCCGGAGGCCGCCTGCGCGGGCATCGCCTGCGCCTGGGATCCGTTGCTGCGGGGCGCCCGCGATCTGCTGCCCGATCTTGCTGCTGGCTGGATCGAGGCGCTGCGGCAGAACCCCGGCTTCCTGCTGGCAATCCTGGCCGCCTACGCGGTGCTGCTGGGCCTGCGCGTCCGGGCGCGCAAGGCCACCCTGCGCGCGGCGGCAGCTGCCTGGTCGGCCTTGAAGCGGGGCAAGCCACCGCGGGAGGGGTACAGACCCGGCCTGACCGCACGGCTGCGGGCACTGGCGGAGGGAGCGTGGGGCCGGGCGCTCAACCGGCTCGCAGCGGGAATCGTTTTCGTGCTGCTGCTGTCGGCCCTGCTGGTACTGCTGGACCGTACGGTGCTGCATCTGCGCGGCAGTTTCGGTGCCCTGTGCGCGGATGCCTCGGGGCCGGGCGGGGGCACGGTCCGGTTTTCACCCTCCGAGCCCTGTTTCGCCACCGGTCTCAGATTTTCTCGCGGCGATGAGGTGAGGGTCCGCGTCACGTCGGCCGGGCTGCGCGACGGCACGATCGCGGCCGATGCCGACGGTTTCCGCGATCCGGCGGATGCGCGGGCCCTGCTGCTGTTCGTGCCGCTCCGGCGGCATCGCGACCAGCCGTGGTTCCGGCTGATGGGGCGGATCGGCGCTGCCGGCGACGAGACCTTCCCGCTGGGCGAGGGGCGGCACGCCTACCGGGCCCGCAGCGACGGCGAGCTGTTCCTCTACGTCAACGACGCCGTGTTCGGCCTCGCGCCCGGCCGGGCCTGGTCGCTGCCCTACCGCTGGGCGGCGGGTGTGAACACCGGCACGCTCACGCTCACGGTCACGGTCACGGTCTCGCCGGATCGCTAGAGCGTTTCCGCCGCGCCCAGCAGCACGGTGCACTGGCTCGACAGCACGCCGCCGTTGCCGTGCGCCAGCGCGACCCTGCAGTCCGGCACCTGGCGCTCGCCGCAGACGCCCTGCACCTGACGCACGGCCTCGATCAGCACGAGCAGGCCGTACATGCCGGGATGGCAGTAGGACAGGCCGCCGCCCGAAGTGTTGACCGCCAGCTCGCCCCCCGGCGCGATCCGGCCGCCCTCGACGAACGACCCGCCTTCGCCCTTGGCGCAGAAACCCAGGTCCTCGAGGAACAGGATCGGCGTCACGGTGAAGGCGTCGTACAGGCTCAGCATGTCGACATCGCCCGGTCGCAACCCGGCCATGGCGAAAGCCTCGGGGCCGGAGATCGCGGCCCCCGTGCGCGTCAGGTCCGGCATGTTCGAGATCGAGGCATGGCTGAGATGCTCCCCCGTGCCCAGGATGAAGGCCGGGGTGACGTCGAGATCGCGGGCCCGTTCGGGCGTGGTCACGAGGATTGCGCCGCCGCCGTCGGTGACGAGACAGCAGTCGCGCACCGTGAACGGATCGCTGACCTTTCGCGCGTTCAGGACCTCCTCGATGCTCAGCGGTTCCTTCTCCCAGGCCACCGGATTCTTCAGCGCCCATTGCCGCGCCGCCACCGCGACCTCGGCGAGCTGCTCGCGGGTGGTTCCGAACTCGTACATGTGCCGGGCCGCGGCGAGCGCATAGGCGCTGATCGGCATCACCGGACGGTAGGGATCCTCATAGGGATTGGCCTCGCGGGCGCCGGCGGCGGCGCGGGTGACCGAGCGCTGGGTCGAGCCGTAGGCGATCAGGGCGACCGAGCACAGTCCCGCGTCGAGGGCGGCGAGCGCATGGGTCAGGTGGGCCATGAACGAGGAACCGCCGATCTGCGTCGAGTCGAAGTAGCGCGGCTGGATCTGCAGATATTCGCTCAGCGACAGCGCGGCCATGCGCGACTGTCCGGCGGCGACGAATACGCCGTCGATGTCCGCGAGCCGCAGGCCGCTGTCCTGCAGCGCCCGGTGGGTGGCCTGGCCCATCAGGTCGTAGACCGACATGCCGTCGGGGACCCGCCCGAGATCGGATTCCGCGGTGCCGACGACGCAGGCCGCGCCGCGAAGACTGTTCTTCGCCATCTACGCCTCCACCGCCGGATCGAACACCGGGTAGGGCTCTCCGTCCTCGCCGTCGCGGTGCATGCGCACCCGCACCCGCTGGCCGATGGCGACGTCCGCGGGCGCCATGCCCTCGACCCGGGCCATCAGGCGGAACCCCTCGTCCATGTCGATCAGCGAGACGTCGTAGGGCTCGCCGTTGCGCGGATGCACCGTCGTGGTGCTGTAGACCTGCCCGTGGCCGGCGCTGATGCGCCATTCGAGGTCGGGTTCCGCAGTCCTTGGCGCCACCATGCGCGGATAGAAGACCGCCGTGCCGGTATCGCCGCGCACCTGATAGGCCAGTTCGCCCTTGCGGCAATGGTCGCGGAAAATCTCCCCGGGGGAGCGGTAGGCGAAGTCCGTCATCGTGTTCATCCCTCCCTGTGCGCCGCCGGAGTCTTCTTCCGGCCGACGGGGGACGGATCGTCATGTTCCGCCGGGTTCGCTCCGCCGCCGACATTGCCCGGTACCTTCGGGGCGGGCGGCAGGCGCGGGAACGCGAGGAGACTCGGGCGAGGCCGGCGGAGTATCGCAACGCCCCCCGGAGGCGACAAGGCGGGCGAACCGGCCTTCGCGTCATGATCCTCTGTCCGTGATCCTCCGGCCGTGATTCTCCGGCGGCGCGCGCCGCGGCCGTCTCAGCGGAAGTGCAGCAGCAGCAACAGGCCGGCGATGATCAGCGCAATGCCCGACAGCTCGGTCCGCGAGGTGCGTTCGCGGAAGACGAAGTAGGAAAGCAGGAAGGTGAAGACCAGCTCGATCTGCCCGAGGGTGCGCACATAGGCCACGGTCTGCATGGTCATGGCGACGAACCAGCAGGCCGAACCGACGACGCTCATCACGCTGACCAGGGCCGGTTTCTGCCAGTCGGCGAAGACCTTGGCGATCTCGCCGGGCTCGCGCCAGGCCAGCCAGGCGCCCAGCACCGCGGCCTGGAAGACCGTCATGCTCGCCAGCGTCAGGGCCGCCCGCATCACCACCTCGCCATCGTCCAGCGACAGCGCGGAGGCCCGCACGAACACGGCGGAGAGGGCGAAGAAGCTGCCCGAGGCGATGCCGATCAGGGCGGGTTTCGACGTCCAGGCGGTCAGCACCTCCTTCAGGCCGCTGTCCGAGCGGGCCAGCGACAGCAGCATGATCCCGGCCAGCGAGACCGCGATGCCCGCGGTGGCGCCGAAGGCGATCAGTTCGCCGAGGATCAGGATGCCGAACAGCGCGGTCTGCATGGCCTCGGTCTTGGAATAGGTTGTCGCCACCGCGAAGTTGCGAAAGGCGAACGCCTTGATGAGCAGCGAGGTGGCGAGGATCTGGCTGAGGCTGCCGGCCACGACATAGGCGATGAACGCCGGGTTCGCATCGGGGACCGCCAGGCCGTGCACGCCGGCCAGCCAGAGCACGAAGCCGATGGCGATCGGAAAGGCGAAGACGAAGCGGGTCCAGGTCGCCGCATTGGTCGACAGGCCTGTCGCCAGATGCTTCTGCAGCGCGGTGCGCAGGCACTGCAGCAGGGCGCCCAGGATGGTGATCGGAATCCAGAGTTCGATCATCGCGCCGCGCGCCGCCCGGCCCGACCGCCCGGTGCGACCGCACGGGAACCGGGATGGGCGGACCGGCGACGGGGGCTGTGTTCCCCGTCCGGGTCCGGAATGCCGAAACTGCTGAAGGGACGCTGGCCGGGATGCCGCCACGCGGCCATCAGGGCGCATCCTCCGGCGGCGGCAGGTCGAGAATGCGGGCAAAGCCTTCGCCGTCGGCAATCCGCCGGGCCCAGTCGGCCTCGATCTCGAGATGCTCCCGGCAGCGCTGCAACACGTCCCGGGCGCGATCCAGCGGCACCACGACCACGCCGTCGTCGTCCCCGACAACGATGTCCCCGGGATCGACTGTCACGCCGCCACAGGAGATCGACAGGTTGACGTCGCCGATCAGGCCGGAGTGCGGTCCGGCCGGCGTCACCCCGCGGGAGAAGACCGGCATGCCGCTCGACCGCAGCTCCTCGACATCGCGCACCGAGCCGTCGATGACGATGCCGACGAGACCGCGCCTCAGCGCCTCGTTGTTCATGTGGCCGCCGAGCACCGCGTTGTCGACATGCTGGGCCGCGTCCACCACCAGGACATCGCCCGGCTCGGCGACCTCGAGGGCATAGAGCAGGGGCGTGATGTCGGCGGCGATGGTGCGCACGGTCAGGGCCTGGCCGAGCAGCCGCATGCCGGGGCCGACCGGCTTGATCGCCGCCGCCATGGTCCGGGCGCGGTTCATTGAATCGGAGATGATCGGCGCCCGCAGCGCCTGCCAGTCGGCCCGTTCCTCGTCGCTCAACCGGCGGTGCCGGCGGGGATGCAGAAAGACCGGCACGATGTCCCCCTCAGGCCTGCGCGCTGGGACGCGCGGCGACGGCCTCGTGCCAGCGGGCGAAATGCGTGTGGCTTTCGGGGATGGTGATCTTCTGCCAGCCGGCGAACTCGATGGCGACGAAGGTAGTGATGTCGCACACGCTGAAGGCATTGCCGGCGACGAACTCGCTGTCCGCCAGGCGCTCGTTCATGGCATCGATCCAGAGCCCGGCGCGCAGCCTGCTCCGCTCGGCCAGTTCCGGGATCTGCGCCATGTCGTGCGGTCCGGGCAGGGCCCGGCCGGCGAAGCCCGGTACGCTGTTGCGAAAGCTGTCGGCGATGGCGCGCACGCCGTCGAACTCGATCTGGTTGTTCAGCGCCGTGACGGCCGCGCGCTCTTCCGGCGTCCGGCCGAACAGCGGCGGTTCGGGGTGGCGTTCCTCGATGTAGCGGCAGATCGCGTCGATGTCGGCGATGGCGGTGCCGTCATCGAGCACCAGCACGGGCACCGTGCAGCGCGGATTGATCGCCCGGAACGCGTCGCCGAGCTGCTCCTTGTTGCGCAGATCGACCTGTTCGGTGGGGATCTCGAGACCCTTTTCGGCCAGGAACATGCGCACCCGGCGCGGACTTGGCGCCGGCTTGTAATCGTAGAATTTCATGGCTTCTCCCTCCCTCGGGCGTGCGGCGCCCGCCTCGCTCAATCTATCAGGCGGACTTGCGTTCGCGAACGGCGATGTACAGACCGCAGGCCACGATCACCGCCGCGCCCAGCCAGGTCATGAGGTCGGGAAAGTCGCCGAAGACGAGGTAGCCCAGCACCACGGCGCCGACGAGCTGGCCGTAGCCGATCGGCGCCACGGCGGACGCCTCGGCATACTGGAAGGCCTTGACAACGAAATAATGCCCCAGGCCGCCGAACAGGCCGACCCCGGCGAACAGGGCCCAGTGCAGCGCCTCGTCGGGCAGGCGCCAGTCGAAGGGGGCGATCACGCAGGCCACCGCGGTGCCGACCACCGCCGTCAGGGTGATGGTGGTTTCCGGCGAGTCGACGCCGGCGACGCGGCGGGTCAGGACCTGGTAGAAGGCGTAGCAGGTGGCGTTGGCGACTACCAGCAGCACCGCCCAGTGGGTCTCGGCGCTGCCGGGCCGGATGATCAGCAGGGCGCCGAGAAAGCCGATGGCGACGGCGGCCCAGCGTCGCGGGCCGACCTTCTCGCCGAGCAGCGGCACCGACAGGGCGACGACGATGAACGGCGAGGTGAAGCTGATCGAGGCCGCGGTCGGCATGCTGACATAGGTCAGCGCGGTGAAGTAGAGCGCCGTCGAGGACAGCAGCAGCAGCGAGCGGATGAACTGGATCTTCAGGCTGCGGGTGCGGAACAGGGCGAAGCCGCGGCGTGGTGCGAACAGCACGATCATGAACAGCAGATGGCCGGCATAGCGGGCCCAGACGATCTGCCAGGTGGGATAGTCCGTCGTCAGGTACTTGACGGAGGCGTTGAGGAACGGAAACAGCGTTACCGCCAGCGCCATGAAGGCGACGCCGAACAGCATGCGGTTGCCGGGGGCGGGGACGCTCACGAAGACTCCGGGACGGACGCCGCCGGACGGCAGCGCGGACGGCGGGAGTCTAGCGGCCCGGTTCGCCGGACGGTAGGCGGCGCGGCGGGACGCAGCCCTGCAATCCGGTCACTCCGGCAACGAAATCCCGGGATTCAGGCTTTCGGCAGGACCGGCAGATCAGGACCGGTGGGTCAGGGACCGGTCGGGCGGGAACTGCGCAGGGTCTCGCGAACCACGGCCCGCTCGCGCTCGAGACACTGGCCATAGGCCTCGCTGTCGGCCTTCAGGCCGTGACCGGCGCAACGTTCGGCGAAATAGTCCCGGTCGATCGGGGTGCAGGCGACCGCAAGCGGCGCCAACAGGACAAGAGCGGCGACGGGCAGGCGGCGCGATCCCCGGCCGCCGAGGGGAGAAGATCGGTGCATGGACCACAAGTTGCCCCTGAGCCGGCGGATTCAAGAGCTGCGCGGGCGCTGACGGGATTGTGAAACCGCCGCGCGGTGGGCTCAGAGCAGTCCCAGGCTGCGGAAGCTGGCATGGGAATCGCGGCCGATCACCAGGTGATCGTGCACCACGATGCCCAGCGGCTCCGCCGCCGCGATCACCTGCTTGGTCATCGCGATGTCGGCCCTGGACGGCGTGGGATCGCCCGAGGGGTGGTTGTGCACCAGGATCAGCGCGGTGGCGTTGAGATCCAGCGCGCGACGCACCACCTCGCGCGGATAGACCGCCGTCTGGTCCACGGTGCCGCGCTGCTGCACCTCGTCGGCGATCAGGTGGTTGCGCCGGTCGAGGAAGATCAGGCGGAACTCCTCGCGGCCTTCCCACGCCATCGCGGCGTGGCAATAGTCCAGGAGGGCCTGCCAGGAGGACAGCACCGGCCGGTCCTGCAGCGCCCGATGCGCCAGCAGCCGGCCCGCCGCCTGGGCCGCCTTCAGGCTTGCCGCCACGGCTTCGCCCACGCCGTCCTCGCTCTGCAGTTGCGCCGGCTCGGCGGCCAGCACTTCGGCGAGGCTGCCGAAACGTTCGATCAGCGCCTTGGCCAGCGGTTTGACGTCCTTCCGCGGCATGGCGCCGAACAGCAGCACCTCCAGGAGCTCGTACTCCGCCAGCGCGCCCGCGCCCTGCTCGAGCAGGCGTCGGCGCAGCCGTGCGCGATGCTGGTGATAGTGCGGGCGGTCCCGGTCCATGGGGCGTTCCCGTCGGTCGCCGCGAAAAGCGGACGGAGGAAGGCTTCATTCAACCGATCCGCGCGTGCTTGCGTCAAGGCCTGCCGGGCCTAGAGTCGCCATCGGCTGTGAGGAGGATGGCGTGCAGAAGCAGGACGACTGGACCCTGGTGAACCTGGTTCGCCAGCGTGCCGAACGCTATGGCGACCGCGAGTTCGTGAGCTGGGAAGGGCGCGAGAGCCTGAGTTTCGCCGCGCTCGATGCCCGCTCTTCCCGCCTGGCCGGCGCCATGCGGGCGGCCGGCGTGGAGGCGGGCGACCGCGTGCTGATGCTGGTGGGAAACCGTATCGAGTTCCTGCTCTGCATGTTCGCGGCGGTCAAGCTGGGCGCCTGGTTCGTGCCGGTGAACACGGAACTCAAGGGCGACTTCCTGGCCCACCAGCTTCGCAATGCGGATCCGCGGCTGGTGGTGGCCGATGCCGCCCTGCTGCCCGCCTTCGAAGGCATCGCGCACGACGATGCCGAGCCTTCCCTGGTCGTGGTCACGGCCGGCGATCCCCCTGAACAGGTGCCGGAGGTGTTCGCCGGCGCCCATATCGAGCACTTCGCGCGCTTCGAGGCCGACGCGCCCGACACCGGTTTCGTGCCGGTTGCCGTGCAACCCCACGACATCGCGGCGATCATGTACACCTCAGGCACCACGGGACCCGCCAAGGGCGTGCTGATGCCGCACGCCCACCTCTACCTGTTCGCGGTCGGCGTGCAGCAGGCGCTCGCGCCCGGGGAAGACGACGTCTACTACGTCGCGATGCCGTTGTTTCACGCCAACGGCCTGTTCATGCAGGTGCTGGCCTCGCTCTACGGCGGCAGCCGGGTCTACCTGGTCGAACGTTTCAGTCCGAACCGCTGGCTGGACGAGGTGATTGCCAGCGGCGCCACCCTGACCAACGCCTTGGGCGTGATGCCGGAGTTCATCTACAACACGCCGGAAAGTCCGCGCGATCGCGACCACAAGCTGCGGGCGGTGATGGCGGTGCCGATCGGCCGGGAATGGGGCGAGGGCTTCCAGCGGCGCTTCGGCGTGAAGATCGTGCAGGGCTTCGGGATGACCGAATGCAACATGCCGGTCTACGGCCGCCTCGACGAGACGGCGCTGATCCCCGGCTGTGCGGGCTACGTGCTGGAGGAGTTCTTCGAGATCGCGATCGGCAATCCGGAAACCGACGACCTGCTGCCGGTCGGCGAGGTCGGCGAGATCCTGATCCGCCCGCGCGTCGCCGGCTGCTTTTCTGCGGGCTACTACCGCATGCCCGAGCGCACCGTGGAAGCCTGGCGCAACCTGTGGTTCCACACCGGGGATGCCGCCCGTTTCGACGAGGAGGGCCGGCTGCACTACATCGACCGGATCAAGGACTGCATCCGCCGCCGCGGCGAGAACATCTCCGCCTACGAGGTGGAGCAGGTGATCAACCAGCATCCCCAGGTGGCGGAAAGCGCGGTGATCGGGGTCAAGTTCGCCGGCGCGGGGGGCGAAGAGGAGGTCATGGCCGTTGTGGTGCCCGAGGGCGGCGCGATCGTCGATCCGGCCAGCCTGCTCGATTTCTGCGTGCCGCGCATGCCGCGTTTCGCGGTGCCGCGCTTCGTCGAACTCGCCAACGCGCTGGACAAGACGGCGTCGGGCAAGCTGCGCAAGCAGGACCTGCGCGACGCCGGTCCCGGCCCGCGGACCTGGGACCGGGAGACCGCCGGCTACAAGCTTCCCCGGCGTTCGTGAGCATCGGACGGCGCGCCGGTCAGGCGCGTATCTTGTTGTCCGGCAGTTCCGCGGAGGTGCCGATCGCGAACAGATCGATCACGTCGTATCGCGCGAGATCGGCGAGCGGGAACAGCCGGCCGGCGGCGATGTCGTATTGATAACCCACCAGCAGGTGGGAGACCGGCCTGCTTTCGTCGCGCAGCGGCAGCAGCAGCCGTGCCATCGCCACCGGATCCGGTCCCTGGTCGCCGCCCCGGTGATAGCAGGTCTCGGCGAAGACCGGCCGCCGCTCCTCGATCGCGGCCTCGTAGATTGCCATCGCGTGGCGGAGAAAACGGGCCGGGAGGACCTCGTCCACGAACCGGCCGGAAAACTCGGCGCCGGTGAAGCTGGTGACCCCGGTGCCGGCGACCCGATAGCGGATTCGCCGCTCCTCGGGGCCCTCCAGTACCTCCATCAGGCAGACATGTTTCAGCAGCGAGGGGATATGGACGGGATCGAACGCCGCCCGCGCCGGGACTGCTTCCTCGCCGCGCAGCGAGGCCCAGTAGGCATGCAGGGCGCGAAGCCGGGAATATCGAACCTGTTCGATCGGGCGAAGGTTCAAATCGAAATCCGGCATAATTTGAACCTAATCCCCGCTATTTTCACTCGCAAGAAATGAGTCGTGACAAATTGTCAGCCGGATCGGGATGCCGGCGGACATTCCCTGTTGCGATGTCGGCTTGTTCGCGCACATTCGGGGTCTTGCCGGAAACCCGCCGTGCCTGCCACCGGCCGGACGGCGCAAGAGGATGAACCGCCGGCAGCGGGAGGGGACGATGGAAGAAAGCGGCACGCATGCCTATCTGGACGATCCGCGCAACGCGGAGATCCTGATCTCGGTCAACGGCAGCCTGTATCCGCGCGACGAGGCCAGGGTTTCGGTGTTCGATTCCGGCTTCATGCTGGGGGACGGGGTCTGGGAAGGCCTGCGCCTGCACCGTGGCACGCTGCTGTTCCTCGAGGCGCATCTCGACCGGCTCTATGAGGGGGCCAAGGCAATCGATCTCGACATCGGGCTCGAACGGTCGGCGCTGATAGGGCGGATCGAGGAGACGCTCAAGGCCAACGGCATGGACGACGGGGTGCATATCCGCCTGATGGTCTCGCGCGGCGTGAAGTCCACGCCCTACCAGCATCCGAAGGTGACGATCACGCCGGCGACGGTGGTGATCATCCCCGAATACAAGCGCCCCGCCGCCGCGCCGCTGAAGAACGGCATTCGCCTGCATACCGTGCATGTCCGCCGCGGGCCGCCCGACGTCGTCGATCCCAAGCTGAATGCGCTCAGCAAGCTCAACTGCATCACCGCCTGCATCCAGGCCGACAAGGCCGGGGCCGACGAGGCGCTGATGCTCGATCCGCACGGCTTCGTCGCCACCTGCAATTCCACGCATTTCTTCATCGTCCGGCGCGGGGAAGTCTGGACCTCGAGCGGCAGGTACTGCCTGGACGGCATCACCCGGGGGATGGTGGTCACGCTCTGTCGCGAGAACGATATTCCCGTGTTCGAGCGCGATTTCAGCCTGACCGACGTCTACGGCGCGGACGAGGCCTTCGTGACGGGAACCTTTGCCGGTCTGATCCCGGCGGTGGAGATCGACGGCCGCACTATCGGCTCCAGCGCCCGCGGTCCGCTGACCGAGCGTCTGCAGCAACTGTACGCCGACCGGATCGACTGGGAGGCGGCCGAGGCATGAGCGCCGCCGTGCTGCGCCTCGCCATGTGGTCGGGACCGCGCAACATCTCGACGGCGCTGATGCGGGCCTTCGAGAACCGATCCGACTGCATGGTCTGGGACGAGCCGCTCTATGCGCATTACCTGCAGGAGACCGGTCTCGCGCATCCGATGGCGGAGGAGATCGTTGCGGCCTACGACAGCGACTGGCGCAGCGTGCTGGCGCGCTGCTGCGAGGGGGATACCGGTGGCGCCGCGGTGTTCTACCAGAAGCACATGACGCATCATCTGCTGCCCGGGATGGAGGCCGGGGGCGCGCTCGACATGCTCGACCGGCTGACCAACTGCTTCCTGATCCGCGATCCGGAAAGGGTCGTCGCCTCCTATGCCCGCAAGCGCGAGCAGGTGACGCTGGAGGATCTGGGATTTCCCCAGCAGCAGCGATTGTTCGAGACGGTCTGCGAGCGCGACGGACGGGCGCCGCCGGTGATCGACAGCGACGACCTGCTGCGCGATCCCGAAGGCTTGCTGCGGGCGCTGTGCGCTGCCGTGGACCTCGATTTCGATCCGGCGATGCTGCGCTGGCCGGCCGGACGACGGGCGAGCGACGGGCTCTGGGCGGCGCACTGGTATGCGTCGGTGGAGGCCTCGACGGGATTCGCCCCGCCGGGTCCGGCCGCGCCGGTGCCGGAGGAGCTCCGGCCCCTTGTCGACGCCGCCAGACCGTGCTGCGAGGCGTTGCGGCCGTTCCGGCTCGCGCCGCTCGCGTACTGAAAGCGGGAAGGGGTCAGGCGTAGGGCGGCAGGTGCTGGCCCGCGGGACTGGTGGTGAAGATCTCCACGCCGGTCGCGGTGACGCCGCAGGAATGCTCGAACTGGGCGGACAGCGAGCGGTCCTTGGTGACCGCCGTCCAGCCGTCCGAAAGGATCTTCACGTCGTAGCGGCCGATGTTCACCATCGGCTCGACGGTGAAGAACATGCCCTCGCGCAGTTCCACCCCGGTGCCGGGCTCGCCGTAATGCAGCACGTTCGGGGCGTCGTGGAAGACCCGGCCCAGTCCGTGGCCGCAGAAGTCGCGGACCACCGAATAGTTGAACTGCTCGGCATGCTGCTGGATGACATGGCCGATGTCGCCCAGCCGGATCCCCGGCCGGATCATCTCGATCCCCGCCATCATCGCTTCGTATGTCACCTGGCAGAGCCGTTCCGCCTTCCGCGAGGGCCTGCCGACAAAGAACATCCGGCTGGTGTCGCCGTGCCAGCCGTCGACGATCACCGTCACGTCGATGTTCAACACGTCGCCGTCCTTCAGCACCTTCGGGCCGGGAATGCCGTGGCAGACCACATG
>JBGTSP010000064.1:0-18575 GCA_041940205.1 Alphaproteobacteria bacterium | reverse complement strand
GTGATCAACGTCGCCGGGCACCGGCTGTCCACCGGCCTGATGGAGGAGGTGCTGTCGGGCCATCCCGACGTCGCGGAATGCGCGGTGATGGGCGTCGCCGACAAGCTCAAGGGACAGGTGCCGCTGGGCATGGTGGTGCTGAAGTCCGGCGTGAGCCGGGGCGAGGCCGAGATCTGCCCGGAACTGGTCGCCCTGGTCCGCCAGAAGATCGGTCCCGTCGCGGCGTTCAAGACCTGCACCGTGGTGCTGCGCCTGCCGAAGACACGCTCGGGCAAGATCCTGCGCGGCACCATGCGGGCGATCGCGGACGGCACCGACTGGAAGATGCCGGCGACGATCGACGATCCCGCGATCCTCGACGAGATCACGGAATCGCTGAAGGCGGTCGGCTATCCCGGCTGAGCGGGACGGCGGGCGCCGTCAGTTGCTGTCGGGACTTTCGGGGTCCTGCTTTTCCGGCTCCGTGGGGCGCGCGCCGAACACGTCCTCGGCACGGGGCGGTGCCTCCTCTTCGACAGGCTCCGGCGTCGCCGTCGTCCCGAAGACTTCCTCGGCGCTGTGCTCGCGGGGAATGTCCGGCTGCGGCGTTTCGCTGGCGATCGGCGTGGGCCAGTGCACGCCGGGCTGGGGCCGGGTCGAGGGCATGTCGGCGGCCTCCGCGTCGGCCAGCTGATTGGCTTCGGCCTTGCGCCGCACGCGGTTCTCCTTCTCCTGCAGCTTGCGCTGCTTCTCGCGGGCCACGCCCACGGCGCTGTCGAGCTCGATCTGGCTGCACAGGCCCAGGGTGACCGGATCCTGCGGCTGGATGTTGTTGATGTTCCAGTGCGAACGATCGCGGATCGCGGTGATCGTCGGCTTGGTGGTGCCGACCAGCTTGCAGATCTGCGCGTCCGCCATTTCCGGATGGTTGCGCACCAGCCAGGCGATGGCGTTGGGCCGGTCCTGCCGGCGGCTCACCGGGGTGTAGCGTGGCGCCTTCTTCTGCGGCTCGGGAATGTCGATCTCCGGCCGCTTCAGCTTCAGGGCGTAGCCGGGCTCGGTCTCGCCGCGCTCGATCTGCGTGCGCGTCAACTGGCCGGCGGCCACGGGATCCATGCCCTGGATGCCGACGGCAACCTCGCCATCGGCGATGCCCTTCACCTCGAGCGGATGCAGGCCGCAGAACTCGGCGATCTGCTCGAAGGTCAGCGATGTATTGTCCACCAGCCACACGGCGGTGGCCTTGGGCATCAGGGGCTTGCTCATGTGTTCACTCCTGCAACAGGGGATTGCTTCGACCGCTCTCGAAACCGGCGGGGTCAAAGCTCAGGCCTGCTTTCGATGTAGGATTTGCGGACGTATATCGCTTCGCCGAAGCGCTCGTCAAACCCGAGAATCGACCGATCGGCAACCTCAGATCGTCAGCACGATCTTGCCGATATGCCGGCTCGAATCCATCAGGGCATGCGCCTCGCCGGCGCGCGCCAGGGGAAACTCGGCGGCCATCACCGGACGCACCGCGCCACCGGCGACAAGCGGCCAGACCTGGGTGAGCAGTTCATCGCGAATGCGCATCTTGTCGGCCACCGGACGCGGCCTCAGGGTCGAGCCGGTCACCGTCAGGCGCTTCTGCATCACGGTGAGCAGGTTGAAGCCGTCGACCTTCGGACCGCGCTGCACCGCGATCTGCACCAGCCGGCCTTCGACCGCGAGGCATTCGAGATTGCGGGGCAGATAGTCGCCGCCGACCATGTCGAGCACCAGGTCCACGCCGCGGCCGCCGGTCAGGTCCCGGATGATCGCGACAAAATCCTCCTCGCGATAGTCGATCGCCCGTTCGGCGCCGAGTTCCTCGCAGGCCCGGCATTTTTCCGCCGAGCCGGCAGTCACGAAGACACGCGCGCCGAAGGCCCGCGCGAGCAGGATCGCGGTGGTGCCGATGCCGGAGGAACCGCCGTGCACCAGCAGGCTTTCGCCGCCCTCGAGGCCGCCGCGCTGGAAGACGTTGGTCCAGACGGTGAAGAAGGTTTCCGGCATGGCCGCGGCCTCGGCCATCGACAGGCCTTCGGGCACCGGCAGGCACTGGCCCTGCGGCGCCACGCAGTATTCGGCATAGCCGCCGCCGGCGACGAGGGCGCAGACCCGGTCGCCCGGTCGCCATTCGTCGACCCCGGCGCCGGCCGCGACGACTTCGCCTGAGACCTCCAGGCCGGGAATGTCCGAGGCGCCCGGCGGCGGCGGATAGTGGCCCATGCGCTGCATCACGTCCGGCCGGTTGACGCCGGCGGCGGCGACGCGGATCAGCACCTCGTCGTGCGCCGGTTCGGGGCGGGGACGCTGCACCGGCTGCAGGACGTCGGGGCCGCCGGGCATCGAGACTTCGATGGCGGTCATGCTTTCGGACGTGTCGTTCATGGCACTCACCCCTTGCTTGCCGTTCGCGGCGTTCGCGGCGTTTGCCGCCCGGCGCCTGCCGTCGTGGCGATGCCTGCCGGGAAGCAGGCGGTGCCGCGGCGACAAATTGGTCTGTTTCCAGTTTTTGCGCGCCTGCTATATAGGGCGCAAATCGGCTCAAGTCCGGACAACGTCACCGCCCAATCCCCGAGATCGCGAACCCTTTACTGCTATGGCGTTCCGGCGCTGTTGCGCAAGTCGCCCCCGGCAGCATCAACGAACACAGGTCCGGCATCGAAACAATGGAGTGCACCGTCGTATGAACAACCGTATCGACCACGATCTCGGTGTCGGCCCGATCGAATCCTGCCAGGTCTGCGGCAGCGGCAACCTCGAACTGGTCATCGATCTCGGGCACCAGCCGCTGTGCGATTCGCTGCTGAGCGCGGAAGAACTGAACGAGCCGGAGACCAGCTATCCGCTGCGCCTGTTCCGCTGCCTCGACTGTTCGCTTGCGCAGATCGACTACGCGGTCGACGGCAGCGTCGTCTACCACAAGGAATATCCCTACAAGAGCGGCGTCACCCGGGAACTGGTCGAGTACCAGCAGGAAAGCAGCGCGGCCACGGTGCGCGACTTTTCCATCGAGCCGGGTTCCCTCGTGGTCGATATCGGCTCCAACGACGGCACCCTGCTGAAGGGTTTCAAGGCGGCGGGGATGAAGGTCCTCGGGGTCGAACCGACAAACGTGGCGCGGTACGCCAACGAGGCGGGTATCGAGACCGTGCAATCCTTCTTCACCGAAGCGGTCGCCCGGGACATCGTGCAGGAGCACGGGCATGCCTCGGTGGTCAGCGCGACCAACATGTTCGCGCACATGACCAGCCTGGGCGAGGTCACGCGCGGCATCGAGACGCTGCTCAAGGACGGCGGGATCTTCGTCTGCGAGGTCCACTACCTGCTCGAGATCATCCGCGGCAGCCAGTACGACACGATCTACCACGAGCATCTGCGCTCCTATTCGCTGAAGTCGCTCGTCACCCTGCTGGAGATGTACAACTTCACGGTGGTCGACGCCCGGCAGGTCAACCGCTACGGCGGCTCCCTTCGGGTCTATGCCGCCAAGGGAAAGAATCTTCCGGTACGCGATTCGGTCGGTGAACTGTTGCGCCGCGAACAGGAATTCGGCCTGTATGACGCAGAGGTCTACCGGCAGTTCGTCGAGACCGCCCGCCGCACCCGCGAGGATCTCGTCACCCTGGCCTACGAGGCGCGGCGCAGCGGCCAGAGCTTCGTCGGCAATTCCTGTCCCGGACGCTGCAGCACGCTGCTGAACTATTGCGGCATCGACCGTGAGCTGATGCCCTACATCGCCGAGCAGCCGAGCTCGCTCAAGCTCGGCCTGCACCTGCCGGGCAAGCACATTCCGATCGTCGACAACGAAATCCTGATTCGCGAGCAGCCCGACTATGTCGTCCTGCTGGCCTGGCATTACGGCGAGCCGATCAGCGAACAGCTGCGGGCGCGCGGCCTGCGTTCCAAGCTGGTCATGCCGTTGCCGGCCGTGAGCATCGACGGCTAGGCCGGGCGGGCGGTCGGACGATGAAAGCCGTCATCCTGGCAGGCGGACTGGGCAGCCGGCTGAGCGAGGAGACCGTCTCCAAGCCCAAGCCCATGGTCGAGATCGGCAACCGGCCGATCCTCTGGCACATCATGAAGATCTTCTCGGCCCACGGGATCACCGACTTCGTGATCTGCCTCGGTTACAAGGGCCATGTCATCAAGGAATATTTCGCCAACTACGCCCTGCTGTCCTCCGACGTGACCTTCGATCTGCGCAATCACACCACGGAGATTCACCAGGTGGCCGCCGAACCCTGGCGGGTCACCCTGGTCGAGACCGGCGCGGAGACGATGACCGGCGGCCGGCTGAAGCGGGTGCGCGACCATCTGGGCGACGAGGATTTCTGTTTCACCTACGGCGACGGCGTCGCCGACGTCGATCTGGGCGCCCTGCTGGAGCATCACCGGGCGCACGGCAAGCTGGCGAGCGTCACCGCCGTGCGCCAGCCCTCGCGCTTCGGGCACCTGCATATCGAGGACGACGTCGTCACCGGCTTCCTGGAGAAGCCCGAGGCGGGAAGCGGCTGGATCAACGGCGGCTTCTTCGTGCTGTCGCCCCGCGTCATCGACTATGTCGACGGCGACCCGACGGTCTGGGAACGCGAGCCGCTGGAACGGCTGGCCCGGGAACGCCAGCTCGTGCCGTATTTCCATCGCGGCTTCTGGCATTCGATGGATACCCTGCGCGACAGGCACAATCTCGAAGACATGTGGGACGCGGGTGACGCGCCATGGAAGACCTGGTCCTGAACCGCGCGTTCTGGCGCGATCGGCATGTCCTGATCACCGGTCACACGGGCTTCAAGGGCGCCTGGCTGGCGCTCTGGCTCAAGGATTGCGGCGCCGCCGTCTCGGGCTACGCCCTGGCGCCGGAACAGGAGCGCGGCATGTTCCGCGCGGCTGCCGTGGCCGATGGCATGCACAGCCAGCTTGGCGACGTCCGCGATCGCGAGGCCCTGCTGGCGCTGCTGCGGGAGCGGGAACCGGAGATCGTGCTGCACCTCGCCGCGCAATCTCTGGTGCGGCCCTCCTATCAGGACCCCGTGGGCACCTACGAGACCAACGTAATGGGCACCGTGAACCTGCTGGACGCGGTGCGGGTCCATCGCGCCGCCGGCCCCGGACGCCCGGTATCCGCGGTTGTCGTGGTGACCAGCGACAAGTGCTACGAGAACCGCGAATGGCACTGGGGCTATCGCGAGAGCGACCCCATGGGCGGGCACGATCCCTACAGCAACAGCAAGGGCTGCACCGAGCTGGTGACGGATGCCTTCCGCAGCAGCTATTTCGCGCGTGAGGACGGCCTGCCGCCGCTGGCGCTTGCCTCGGTGCGCGCCGGCAACGTGATCGGCGGCGACTGGGCCGTCGACCGGCTGGTTCCCGACACCATCCGCGCCTTCGAGGCCGGCGAGCAGGTCGAGATCCGCAATCCCGGCGCGATCCGTCCCTGGCAGCATGTTCTCGAACCGCTGGCGGGCTATCTGCGGCTTGGCGAGCGCCTGGCGGGCGAACCGGAGCGATTCGCCAGCGGCTGGAATTTCGGACCCGACGCGGCCAGCGAGACCGACGTGCGGCACATCGTCGACGGCCTGGCGGACCGCTGGGGCGAGGGCGCCGGCTGGCGTCACGATGCGGGCGAGCATCCGCACGAGGCGACCTATCTGAAGCTGGATTCCTCCCGGGCCCGCAGCCTGCTGGGCTGGCGGCCCCGGCTGTCGCTGGACGCGGCGCTGGACTTCACGGTCGACTGGTACCGGGCCTGCCAGCGCGGCGACGACCTGCGCGCCCTGTCCCTGGAGCAGATCCGCCGTTACGAAGGCCTCTGAGAGCGGCCTGCCGAACGAGGAAACGCATGCGAAAAGTCATCTCCATCGTCACCCCGTGCTTCAACGAGGAGGACGGGATTCGCGAATGCTGGGAGACCATCCGGGACCTGTTCAAGGAGCATCTGCCCGACTACGAGCGCGAGCACATCTTCTGCGACAACGCCTCGACCGACCGTACCGTGGAGATCCTGAAGGAGATCGCGGCGGAGGATCCGGGCGTACGGATCATCGTGAACTCGCGCAATTTCGGCATCCTGCGCAACACCTTCAACGGGGTCGTGAACGCGAACGGGGATGCCACGGTGCTGTTCATGCCGGCCGACATGCAGGATCCGCCGGAACTGATCCCGGAGATGGTGAAGCTCTGGGAGAGCGGCTACGAGATCGTCTACGGCATCCGCGCCCAGCGACAGGAAAGCCTGCCGCTGCGCTCGATGCGCAAGGCCTATTACCGCGTGCTGAGCGCCATCTCGGAGGTCGAGTATCCGCCCGATGTCGGCGACTACCAGCTTGTCGACAGGGTGGTTCTGGACCAGCTCAAGAGCAGCCGGACCGTGCAGCCGTTCCTGCGGATGATGACCTTCGAGGCGGGCTTCAAGGCCGTCGGCCTGCCCTACACCTGGCGCGTGCGCAAGCACGGCCTGTCGCGCAACCGGGTCTGGCAGCTGATCGACCAGGCCTTCATCGGCCTGATCTCCCACAGCAACGCACCGCTGCGGCTGGCGATCCTGCTCGGCACCGCGATCGCCGCCCTCAGCTTCGCCTATGTCTGCGTGGTCATCCTGCTCTGGGCGATCTACGACAATTACGCGCCGACGGGGACGTTCACGACGATCTCCGCGATCTTCTTCTTCGGCGGCGTGCAGCTCGCCTTCACCGGCGTGGTCGGCGAGTATGTCGGGGCCATCTTCAACCAGGTGCGCGGCCGTCCCCTGGTGGTCGAGCGCGAGCGGATCAACTTCCGCGATTCCGCCGATGGCCCGGACTGACGGGCCGGTCGGCCTCGGCATCGTCGGCGCCGGCTTCGGCGGCTACGGCCTGACGCCCGCCTTCCGGCGCGATCCCCGCTGCGAGGTGCGCGCCATCGCCACGGCTTCGCCGGAAAGCGGCGCGGCGGCGATGGACCGCTACGGCATCGCCCGCACATGCACCTGGCAGGAACTGGTCGCGGCGGACGATATCGACGCCATCGCCATCGCCTCGCCGCCCCTGCTGCAGGCGGAGATCGCCGCGGCGGCGCTCGGCGCGGGCAAGGCCGTGTTCGCGGAGAAGCTGCTGGCGGCCGATCTCGAGACCGGCCGCCGGCTGTGCGATCTCGCTGCCGGGAGCGGGCTTGCCAACATGGTCGATTTCATCTTCCCCGAGCTGGTGACCTGGCGCCGTCTGCACCGGGAACTGTCTGAGGCGCGGATCGGGCAGGTGCGTCATGTCTTCCTGGACTGGCGCATGGAGAGTTTCGACGTGCGCACGGGAAAGCGCGGCTGGAAGACCAGCGCGGAAGGGCGGGGCGGCGTGCTGAGCCATTTCGCCATCCATTCCCTGCACTATCTCGAATGGCTGCTCGGGCCGGTGGAGACGCTTGCCGCCAGCCTGTCGACCTGCAGGGGCTTGCCGGCCACGGGCGATACCACCGCGATCCTCGCGCTGACCTTCGAGAGCGGGGCGACCGGCGGGGCGACATTCTCCAACGCTGCCTTTGGCGGCAGCGGTCACGGCCTGACGCTGCACGGCAGCGACGGCGTCCTGCGCCTGAGCAATCCGACCGCCAATCCCGTCGGCGGTTTCGTCCTGGAAGGGATGAACAGGGACGGCGCCATGGAAACCCTGGAGACGGAGCCGCTCGAGGGTCTCGCGTCGGGGGAGGACAGCCGGATCCTGCCGGTGGAGCGCATCGCCCGTCGCCTGGTCGACTGGATCGTGGACGGCCGGCCCGCCCGGCCGGATTTCCGCGACGGATTGCGGGCCCTGCACCTGCGCGACATCGCCCTGGCCTCGCACGAAGCCGGTGGCGGGCGTCTGGATTGCAGGCCGGACGGGCCGGCGCGACCGGCCTGATCGCGCGGGGGAGAGGGTTCCGGTCGCTTTCGCGATGTCTCCCGCATCGCTACGATCAGCGCTGCAACAGCCATCGGTCAGCCGCGCGGACCGGTGAACCGACGGGAGATGTGGCATGGACACGGACGATGATTTCGATCCCCGCCGCCTGAAACAGCTGCAGCAGGAACTCGACGTGATGTCGATCGAGGCCCTGCAGGACTTTATCGCGGAGAAGCAGCGGGAGATCGCCGAGGCCCGCGCGATGATCGAGAAAAAGGAAGCCGCACGCGGCGCCGCGGACTCGGTCTTCAAGAGCTAGAAAATAATCGTTCCCGTTAACCTTTAATTCACAAATGCTGCCTAAATTGGAAATCGTCATCGGGGCCGTACCCCACGGCTTCGATACTGGACCCCCAATCCAGTTGTTGACGCCTCCCTGTTGACTGGAGCCGCCCCTCCCCCTCCCGGCGGCTCCTTTCTTTTTGGGCAGAGCGAATCGACCGGCCCCGAGGCAACGGGACCGTCCCGGCCCGAAGCGTGCCACCGCCTTGAAAAATCCCCGTGGGCGGGATCGCCGCGTTTTCCCTTGACCTTGACGCGCACGCCCGTAGAGTCCGCGCTCTCGCTGGAAAAGCGGGTCACAGGGAGGACTGACGGGCCGGCCCCCGAGGGCGCCGGCCCTCTTTTTTTCCGATATCCCGAGCCGGGATTTCCGGGCAATTGCCGGTCTATCGCCGCTCTGCTATCTCCCACGCCGAACGACCCGACGGGAAGCGGACATGGCCGATCCGAAATATCCGAAGTTCGACACCCTGGCGCTGCATGCCGGACAGAAACCCGACGCGGAGTTCGGCGCCCGGGCGGTGCCGATCTACCAGACCACGTCCTACGTCTTCCGCGATACCGACCATGCGGCCGCGCTGTTCAACCTGGAGCGGGCGGGGCACATCTATTCGCGTATCTCCAACCCCACGGTCGCGGTGCTGGAGGAACGGATTTCCGCGCTCGAAGGCGGCGTGGGCGCGGTCGCCACGGCCTCGGGACAGGCGGCACTGTTCCTGGCGATCGCCACGCTGATGGACCAGGGCGGCCACATCGTCTCGTCCGGGTCGATCTATGGCGGCAGCCACAACATGTTCAACCACACGCTGCCGCGTTTCGGGATCACCACCAGCTTCGTCGATCCGCGCGACCCGCAGGCCTTCGCGGCGGCGGTCCGGCCGGAGACCCGGCTGGTGTTCGGCGAGACCCTGGGCAATCCCGGCCTGGAGGTGCTGAACGTGCCGGAGGTCGCCGAGGTGGCGCATGCGCACGGCCTGCCGCTGATGATCGACAACACGTTCGCGACGCCCAGCCTGTTCCGCCCGATCGCCCACGGCGCCGACCTGGTGATGCATTCGGCGACCAAGTTCCTGGGCGGCCACGGGGTGGCGGTCGCCGGCCTGCTGGTCGACGGCGGCACCTTCGACTGGGAAGGCTCTGGCAAGTTCCCGACCATCACCGAGCCCTATGCCGGCTATCACGGCCTGGACTTCGCCGAGGAATTCGGTCCGGCCGCCTTCATTGCCCGCGCCCGCGCGGAGGGCCTGAGGGATTTCGGCGCGGTGATGGGCCCGCAGACCGCGTTCTACATCCTGCAGGGCATCGAGACCCTGTCGCTGCGCATGCAGCGCCATGTCGCCAACACGAGGACGATCGTCGACTATCTGGTCGGACATGAAGCCGTCGACTGGGTGATCCATCCCGACCTGCCCGACCATCCCGACCACAATCTGGCGAAGACGCTGCTGCCCGACGGGCCCGGCGCGATCTTTTCCTTCGGCATCAAGGGCGGCCGGGAGGCCGGCCGGCGCTTCATCGAGGCGCTGGAGCTGTATTCCCATCTCGCCAATGTCGGCGACGCCAAGAGCCTGATCATCCATCCCGCCTCCACGACCCATCAGCAGATGGACGCGGCGGCGCTGGAAGCCGCCGGCATCGGCGAGGACATGGTGCGGATGTCGGTCGGCCTCGAGGATGCGGGCGACCTCAAGGACGACCTCGCCCGCGCCCTGCGCGCCTCGCAGAAGGGCTAGGCGGCGGGTCGCCGCAAGGGGAGAAGGGGATGCAGTTCGAGGTCAACGGCAGCACGGTCTTCGCCACCACCGGCGGCGTGCCGTTCGACGCCGGCAAGCCGGCAATCCTGTTCATTCACGGCGCGTCCTTCGACGCCACCGTCTGGAAGCTCTGCACCCGCTATTTCGCCTGGCGCGAACGCGCCGTGCTGGCGCTCGACCTGCCCGGCCACGGGCGCAGCGAGGGACCGCCGCTCGCCAGCATCGAGGCGATGTCCGACTGGGTGGTTGCGGCCATGGACGCGCTGGGCCTCGAGACCGCGGCGCTGGTCGGTCATTCCATGGGCTCGCTGGTTGCAGCCGACTGCGCCATCCGCCATGGCGGCCGGGTGCGCGCGCTGGCCCTGCTGGGCACCAGCGTGCCGATGGCGGTCGGCGACGCGCTGCTCGAACCGGCGCAGCGCAACGATCACCTGGCGAAGGACCTGCTGACGAGCTGGGGTTACGGCCGCGCCGCGCAGCTCGGACGCAACCGCTCGCCGGGCATGTGGATGCTGCAGGGCGGCCTCCGGGTGCTCGAACACACCGCCGACGACGTGCTGCATACCGACCTGAAGGCCTGCAAGGACTGGACGGGCAGCAGCGAGGACCTGGCGAAGATCGCCTGTCCGAGCCTGGTGGTGATCGGCGGCAAGGACATGATGACGCCGCCGAAAATGGGCGCGCGGGCGGCCGAGGCGATTCCCGGCGCGCGCAAGATCGTCATCGACGGCGTCGGACACATCATGATGGACGAAGCGCCCGACGAAACCCTCGACGCTCTTCGCAGCCTGCTGTGATGGCGGTCGTGCCCGCAGCCGAAATGCCGGCCTCCGGGGGCGGTGGCCTGAGCCCGGCCGAAATCGACCATTACCGCGACCACGGTTACGTGGTGCCGCGCGATTTCCGCCTGCCCGCGGCGATGCTGGCGGCGATGCGGGAGGCGCTGGACGACCTGATCGCGGCCAATCCCCACCTCGCCTCCGATGCTCTGTTCTGCCCGCATGTCCGCGACGGCGGGGCCCAGGGGCTGAAGGGGGCGGACTGCTGGCTGGAATGGGCCTGCCATCCGCCTATCCTGGACATGGTGGCGCAGCTCATCGGGCCGGATTTCGCGCTGTGGGGCACGACCGTGTTCGGCAAGCCGGCCGGGACGGGCAAGGAGGTGCCCTGGCACCAGGACGGGGAATACTGGCCGATCCGTCCGCTGGCAACCTGTTCGGTCTGGATCGCGCTGGATGCGGCGACACCCGAGAACGGCTGTCTTCGGGTCATTCCCGGCTCGCACAAGGACCGGCGGGTGCGTTCGCATCACCAGGACGAACGTGATTCTCTCGCGCTGAACGCGGTCCTGGAGCCGGGCACGTTCGACGAGGCCGCGGCGGTCGACATCGTGCTCGAGCCCGGACAGGTCTCGCTGCACGACGTCTACCTTGTGCACGGCTCGCGGCCGAACCGTTCGGCGCACCGTCGGGCCGGCTACGTGCTGCGGATGATGCCCACGAGCAGCCGCTTCGATCATCGGCTCGGGGCCGAGATCAACCGGAAGAAGGGAGGGGGCGTCGATTTCGCGACCCGGCCCATCCACCTGCTTCGCGGGCGCGACCTGTGCGGAGAGAACGACTTCGCGATCGGCAAGGCGACGCCGTGATCGGTGCGCTCCGGACCTGGGCCGGGAGCCTGAACGATCGCCAGCGCGGACTCGCCGTTCTGGCGATTGGCCTGGTGCTGCCGCTGTTCTCCATTGCCGTCGTTGCGGCGACGGGGCTCGATTTCGCGCACGGGCTTTACGAGACCGGCAAATACAGCGTGCCGGCGATCGGCCTGTTGCAGCAGGGCGAACTGGGCACGTTCGTCGACGGGCGCTGGGAACCGGAAATCCAGCGCCTGCCGATGTTTCTCTGGTTTCTTGCCGGCAGCTTCGCGCTGTTCGGGATCGACAACTATCTTCCCATCGTGCTGCTGCAGGCGGTGATGGCCGCGGTCACCGTCTGGGCCATCGCGCGCACCGCGGAAACCGTCGATGCCTCGCTGCTCTGGCCGGCGGCCCTGCTGGCGGCCGTGACGCCGGGACTCGGCTACCGCGCCTCGATCGTGCTGCCGGAATCGCTGTTCGTGATGTTCGTGGCGCTGGCCCTGCTGGGTCTCGTCCGCGCGGCCCGTGGCCGGCAGACAACGGCGTCGCTGCTCCTGCTTGCGGCGGCAACGGCGGCGGCGATGGCGACCCGGCCTGCCTTCCTGCTGATGCCGGTGCTGCTCTCGCTCGGTTTCCTGCTCTGTCTGCTGCAATGGCGCGGCATGTCCGTGCGCCGCAGCCTGCTTGCCGCCCTCGTGCCGCTGCTCGCCGGCGGTCTCATCTACACGGCACAGGGTCTCCGGGTACAGGCGCATACCGGGCACTTCGCCTACACGACGCAGACCGGGGTCAACCTGCTGCGCTGGGCCTATCCCTGTCTCAATCAGCCGCTGGGTTGCGGCGAAGTGCCCCGCGAGGCGTTCGACCGGGCGGAAGCCGCCTACGCGGAACGGGCCAGGCAGCTCACACCGGAGGAACTCGCGAACCGGGTGGTGGTCGACCGCCTGCGGGCCGAGGTGGCCAAGGACCTGATGCTGGAGATGCCGGTCCTCGACCTGCTGGTTTCCGCGACCGGCGCGGCACTGAAGATGCTGATGCACACCACGGCGGTCGAGATCCTCGAGCGCTACGGCGCGGAGCGGGTGCTGCCAGGGATGGCGCCCGGCGACGGGATTGGCGAGCGAATCGCGAACTATCTCGGCATGCTCGCGGGCGCCCCCCAGATGTGGCCCTGGATTCTGGCGCAGGGACTGCTGTTCGCGCTGCGGGGCGTGCAGATCGTCGGCCTGGTCGGCGGCCTGCTGTCGCCGCAGCGGCGGGCATTGACCCTTACCTGCCTGCTGGTCATTCTCGGTTTCACAGCGCCGGCACTGGGGCTGGGCAATCCGCGCTACCGCGCTCCCATCGAACCGGTGATCGTCCTGCTGACCCTGCAGGGCAGCGTGATACTGAGAGACTGGTGGCGGGCAAGCCGGGGTGTGCCGGAAAGCGACCCGGCGGTCTGAGCGACGGGGCGTGGCGGGAATGTCGGGATTTGGAGACCGGTTGCGGTCGGACGATTGACGAGATGAACAACCAACGGCGCGACCCGCTCTACCCGCTTGCAGGGAAAAGGATCTGGATTGCCGGACATGCCGGCATGGTCGGCTCCGCGATCGCCCGCCGGCTGGCCGGAACCGACTGCGAGATCGTTGCTCCGCCGGCGGGCCGGATCGACCTGCGCCGGCAGGACGTGGTCGAGGACTGGCTTGCCGATGCCAGGCCGCAAGCCGTGTTCCTCGCGGCGGCCAAGGTTGGCGGCATTCACGCCAACAACAGCCTGCCGGCCGATTTTCTTTACGACAATCTGCTGATTGCCTCGAACATCATTCATGCCAGCCATCGCGTCGGCGTGGAAAAGCTGATGTTCCTCGGATCTTCCTGCATCTATCCCAAGTTCGCCGAGCAGCCGATGGTCGAGGAAGCGCTGTTGAGCGGACCGCTGGAGCCGACCAACGAATCCTATGCCATTGCGAAGATCGCCGGAATTAGGCTCTGCCAGGCCTACCGGCGCCAGCACGGCAGCGATTTCGTCTCGGTCATGCCGACGAATCTGTACGGGATCGGGGACAATTTCGATCCGATGAGCGGTCACGTGATTCCGGCGCTGATGCTGAAGGCGCACCGGGCCCGGCTGGCCAACGAAAGCGGTTTCGAAGTCTGGGGCTCCGGGGAACCGAAGCGCGAGTTCCTCTTCGTCGACGATCTTGCCGATGCCTGCGTCTATCTGATGCAGCACTATTCGGACGAGATGCACCTGAATGTCGGCGTCGGGCGGGATATCGCGATTCGCGAGCTGGCAGCCCTGATCATGCAGACCGTCGGTCTGGCGGGCGAATTGCGGTTCGACACCAGCAAACCGGACGGCACGCCCCGAAAGCTGCTGGACGTCTCGCGGCTGCAGGCTCTGGGCTGGCAGGCGAAGACCGGACTTCGCGAGGGGCTTCAGAAGACCTATGCGTGGTTTCTGGAGAACGAGGACAATCCGGCCGCGATCCGGATGCGCTCCGTCTGATCTCACCCACGACCCGCCCATTCGCCAAGCCGTCCTTCGGGCCCTGAAGCGGATCGAATCCTCAGTTCCCGCCGGTCGCGGTGGCCAGACAGTTGATGCTGGCGCCATCGGGAATGGCGCGGACGATCTCGTCTGCCGTCGCCGGCAGGTCGCGGCCGTCGTGCAGATTGCGGAACGCGTATCCGTGGGCGACGAGCAGGCGGATCATCTCGGCGAAGTCGTCCGGGGAATTCTCGAAGGTATAGGGCGCCAGTTCCACAATCAGGCGCGGGCGCAGCTCGGCCAGCGTTTTTTCGGCGCCGCGAAGCACCTGAAGTTCATGGCCGTCGACATCGAGCTTCACCAGGTCGACGCGGGACAGAGACAGCTCGGCAACGAGGCTGTCCAGCGTGGTAACGCGCGCGCCTTCCGTCGTCATCGCGACGCTGCGCAAGGTCGGATGGACCGGTACGCCGCCCCGGTCGTGCAGCGGCCAGCTGGAATGGATTTCTTCGGGAAGTTCGCCGACGGTCGAGGCCAGCAGCATCGCCTGGACCGGATGCACCCTGTCCGCAAGATCCGGATTGAGCTGCAGGGTTCGCGTCATCTTCCCGAAGGCAAAGCCGGTGGGTTCTATCGCGACAATCTTGCCCTGCGGGCCGGCCTGGCGGGCGAAGGGCAGGGAGAGGGCGCCGATATTGGCGCCGACATCGATCACCACCGCGCCCGGACGGACCAGTTCCGGCAACGCCCCGAGGCACTCGCGTTCGTACATGCCCAGATAGATCGCCAGGTCGATGCCTTCGCTGAGGTCAAGGCGCCACAGGATTCCGCCACGGCGAACCGTCGTCTGCTCGCTCAAGCCCAGCGGACGCCGCAACGCCAGCAGGCTTCGCGACAACAGTCGGGCGATGGACACCTTGGTTCGGGTCGACAGTTTCGCCATCGGTTGTCCGCGTCCCCCGGTCTGATACGGCTGCCGGCCTTATAGCGCCTTCAGCTTGCGGAAGGCGAAGACCACCATCCGCAGCAGCAGCCAGCCATGGCTGAAGCGGGAGATCTGCGTGCTGCCGTAGGTTCGCGCGGCATAGCGGACGGGCACCTCGACGATCCTGAGGTTCAGGCGCGAAGCGCCGAAGATCAGGTCGAAGTCGCCGAAGGGATCGAACTCCCCGAAATAGCCGCGGTTGCGCTCGATCTCCCGGTAGGCCGATCTGCGCAGCACCTTCGTGCCGCACAGGGTGTCGGTGAAGCGCTGGTTGAGCAGGTAGGAAAAGATCAGGGCGAAGGTGCGGTTGGCCCAGTAGTTCAGGAACCGCATCGCTTCCGATTCCATCGGATAGACCAGCCTCGTGCCGTTGATGAACTCGCCCTTGCCGTCTGCGATGGCCCGGTAGAACTTCGGCATGTCCTCGGGCGGCGTGGTCAGGTCGGCGTCCAGGATCATCAGGATGTCGTTGCCGGCGACGGCGAAGGCCGCGCGCACCGCGTCTCCCTTACCCTTTCCCGGTTGCTGCAGGCAGACGATCCGCCGGTCGGGATAGGCGGCCCGGACCCGCTGGATCTCTTCCCAGGTGCCGTCCTGGCTGTGGCCCTCGACGAACACCAGCTCCATGTCGGGGCCCATTTGCGGTGTGCGCAGGACCGCAGGTTCGATGTTGCCGCGTTCGTTCCGGCAGGGAATGACGACGGAGCAGGTTGGCGCGGTCTCCGCCGCCGCCGCGGGCGTCCGGGCGATGACATAGTTTCTCAGGCAGAGCCGCCGCAGCAGCGGCAACGGCGCGACCCAGCGGTTCACGAAGGCACCGATCCCGGCGAGAGACAGGGGCACGAGCTGTCGCCGTTCCTGCCGTATCGCCTGCAGACCGGCGAGATCGAGCAGGTTGACGATGTCGTCCGGGGTAAGTTCGTTGAGATCGCCGTAGTCGGTCTTCCATCCCAGTCTTTCGGCGAGCCGCAGCGCCGGCTGCCACAACGGCGCATGGTGCGCGATGATGAGGCGCGTGTCGGGATGGCAGAGCGTCGACAGGCTTTCCAGCGTCGCCTGGATGTCGTCCAGGCAGACGAGGATGTCGACGAGCAGGATGACGTCGAAGGGGCCGTGGCCGGCCAGTTCGGCAAGGAATGCGGGATCCTCGATATCGCCCTGCAGAAAGGTCAGGTCGGGATGGCGGCTCCGGGCCTCGTCGATCATCGCGGCGCTGAAATCCGCGCCGACGCCATGGCCGGGGCGAAGTCCGGCAAGCAGATGACCGTTGCCGCATCCCAGTTCGAGGACGCGACGGCCTTCGGGGACCAGAAAGCGGAGATAGCGGGCGTCCTGGTCGTGAAAGAACCGGTTCCTGTCGACCAGCGCCTGGCGTCGGCCGGCGACCGATTCGGACATCCTGTGGCACGCGCGTTTCCGCTCGGTCCATCGCTCGTGGGCGGCGTGTGGAATGGGCACGATATTTCTCTCGCTCTGGGCAGCTCTGGCGACCCGGGGGATCGGTGGCGGCCGGAGCGGCTAGTTAGTCCACGAACGCGGGCCTTGCCAAGCCGGGTCGTCCACGGTCGGTTTGTCGTGCGGGCGCTTGCCGAGCGCACCTGGCAGCGATTGACCGGAAACCGCGAAATCGATACCAGCAGGACGGTCACCGCAATGGACGCGCCGGTCGCATGTTCGTGCGACCGGCGCGTCAACTTGCGGCCGTTGTTGTGGTTTCCGCCGGAGTTACTCAACTCGATGCAAGTTCCCCTGAACGAAAGCACGCTGGGTCCGGCAGAACTGCAGGCGGCGAAGGCGGTGCTCGATTCCGGTTTCCTGACCATGGGGCGCCAGTGCGCCGCGTTCGAAGAGGCGTTTGCCGCCCGGTTCGGCGTCCGGCACGCCCTGATGGTGAATTCCGGTTCCTCGGCCAACCTGATCGCGGTGTTCGCGCTCGCCAATCCGCTCTGCCCGTCCCGTCAGGACCGGCTGCCGCTGGAACCGGGCAGCGAGGTGATCGTGCCGGCGCTGTCCTGGTCGACCTCGGTCTGGCCCATCATCCAGGCCGGACTGGTGCCGCGCTTCATCGACTGCGACCCGGAGACCCTGCAGAGCACGCCGGAGATGATCGAGGCCGCGATCGGCGAGAACACCCGGGCGATCATGGTCGTGCACATCCTCGGCAACGGGGTCGACATGCCCGCGGTCCGGGACATCGCCGAACGCCACCGGCTGTGGCTGATCGAGGATACCTGCGAATCCCTGGGGGTGACGATCGACGGCCGGGAAGCCGGCAGCTTCGGCGACATCGGGACCTACAGTTTCTATTTCTCGCACCACATCACGACGGGCGAAGGCGGCATGGTCGTCACCAACGACGACGAACTGGCCGATCTGTTGCGGGTGCAGCGGGCGCATGGCTGGGTGCGGCACATGCACGAGCGGGACGCCGTGGCCGCGCGCTATCCGGATATCGATCCCCGGTTCCTGTTTCTGACCACCGGTTTCAACGTCCGGCCGACCGAGATCGCGGCGGCGATCGGCATTGAGCAGCTGAAGAGCCTGGACAGATTGAATGATGCGCGCGTCCGGGTCGGCGAAACGATGGAAGCGCGTCTGGCGCCGCTGGTCGAAGCGGGGCACTTGCGGGTGGTCCGGGCCGATCGCGGGGTCGTGCGCGTGCCCTTCGGCTTCCCCGTGCTCTGCCGCGATGCGGCGGCCAAGCGCGGCCTGCAGTCGCGCCTGGAGGCCGACGGCATCGAAACCCGCCCGATCGTCTGCGGCAACATGCTGCGCCAGCCGGCCATGGCACACCTGCCGCATGCGGCCTCCGGTCCGTTGCCGGGGGCGGACGAAATAATGGACTGCGGCTTGTATTGGGGAGCCCACCCCAATATGACCGACGACGCCGTCGACCATGTCGCCGCGACGGCGCGCGATCACTTCGGAAATTGACTGGTAGTGTAATGAAACGGGCTTTGATCTCCGGCGTCACCGGTCAGGACGGTTCCTATCTCGCCGAGCTTCTGCTGGAGAAGGGCTACGAAGTCCACGGCATCATCCGGCGGTCGTCTTCGTTCAACACCGGTCGGGTCATGCCGATCTTCAAGGACATCCACGAGGATGATGTCCGCTTCTTCCTGCACTATGGCGACCTGGCGGACGGCAGCCGGCTGGAAGCCCTGATCAACCGGATCAAGCCGGACGAGATCTACAATCTGGGGGCGCAGAGCCACGTCGCGGTTTCCTTCGAGGAGCCGGTCTACACGGTCGACGTTGTGGCGACGGGAACGCTGCGGATGCTGGAGGCGGTCCGCAATGCCGATATCGGCAAGTCGATCCGCTTCTACCAGGCCTCGAGTTCGGAGATGTACGGGCGGGTGGCGGAGATCCCGCAGCGCGAGGAGACCCCGTTCCATCCCAACAGTCCCTACGCCTGCGCCAAGGTCTATGCCTTTCACCAGGTGCAGAACTACCGCGAGGCCTACGGGCTGCATGCCTCGAACGGCATCCTGTTCAACCACGAGAGCCCGCGACGCGGCGAGAC
>JBGTSP010000063.1:0-18699 GCA_041940205.1 Alphaproteobacteria bacterium | reverse complement strand
CGGCGCACGAGCTGGTGCTCGCGTTCCACGTCGCTCCAGGTCCGGTTCATGTGCCGGCGCACGATCCGGGGATAGATGTCCAGGAAGGCCCGGCCGACCGCTTGCGTGAAGGCGAAGTCGGCGTCCCAGTCGTCCTCAAGGTTGTCGTAGAAGATGCCGCCGACGCCGCGGGCCTCGTTGCGGTGCGCGATCCAGAAATAGTCATCGCACCACTTGGAAAAACGCTCGTAATAGTCGGCGCCGTGGGCATCGCAGGCATCCTTCAGGGCGGCGTGGAAGTCCCGCGTGTCGGCCTCGTCGGGCACGATCGGGTTGAGATCCGCGCCGCCGCCGAACCAGCTTCGCGTGGTGACGATGTGGCGCGTGTTCATGTGCACCGGCGGGACATGCGGCGAACAGGGATGCAGCACCAGCGAGATGCCTGAGGCCCAGAAGCGCGGGTCCTCCGCCGCGCCGGGGATCTGCGCGCGGAACTGTTCGGAGAACTCGCCCTCGACCGTGGAGACGTTGACGCCGGCCTTCTCGAAGACCCGGCCCTTCATCGTGCCCATCACGCCACCGCCGCCGCCCGGGCGCTGCCAGGGCTTGCGCTCGAAGCGGCCGGCCGGCCGCTCGTCCCGCAGCGGCCCGGCATAATCGTCCTCGATCGCCTCGAGGGCGGCGATGATGTCGTCGCGCAGGCCCTCGAACCAGGCCCGGGCCCGGGCCTTGCGGTCCGTGATGGTGTCGGCGTTGTCGGCATTCCCGTTCATGGCCGATGGGCTAACATCCCCTCCGCCGGGCGACAATGGCGCACAGGGTCCTTGTTCCGTCGCGGCGCACCGGGGAGGACCACGCCATGAAGATCGCCCGCATCACCGACCTGCACGCCGACGCCGGCTGGCGCACCTTCTCGTTTCTCAAGATCGAGAGCGACGACGGGCTCGCCGGCTGGTCGGAATACAATGAATGCTACGGCTCGGCCGGGCTGACCGCGGTGATCCGCAAGCTCGCCGAGGACCTGATCGGCGCCGATCCGCGCGCCGTGGAGGCGATCTCCGCGCAGCTCAGGGCGCAGACCATCGCCGCGCCGGGCGGCATCAACCAGCAGGCGATCGCCGCCCTGGAAAATGCCCTGGTCGACCTCAAGGCCCGCGCGCTCGGCATCCCGGTCTACGAACTGCTGGGCGGGCCCATCCGCACGACCTTCCCGCTCTACTGGTCGCATTGCGGCACCTACCTGCTCGATCCCGCGATCGCCGAGCTGATCGGCCAGCCGGCGGTGCGCACGCCCGACGACCTGGTGGCGCTCGGCCGGCGGGTGCGCGAAAGCGGCTTCAATGCGCTGAAGACCAACATCTTTATGTTCGACGGGCAGGGCGGCGCGCCGCGGCTGCACATGCCGGGCTTCGGCCGGGCGCCCGGCGGACCGGAGGTGAATGCCGACCGGCGGGTGATCGAGGCCCTGGAAGTGCAGCTCGCCGCATTGCGCGAGGGCGCCGGCGCGGACGCCGACATCCTGCTCGATCTCAATTTCAACTTCCGGCCCGAGGGCTATCGCAAGGTGATGGCGGCGCTCGACGGCCTCGACCTGTTCTGGTTCGAACTGGACAATTACGACGCGGCGGCGATGGCCGACATTCGCGCGCGCACGCAGACGCCGGTCGCGAGCTGCGAGAGCCTCTATCACCGCCGCCAGTACCGCCCCTTCCTGGAGGCCGGCGCGGTCGACGTCGCCATCGTCGACGTGCCCTGGAACGGCATCCTCGAAAGCCTGAAGATCGCCGCCCTGTGCGATGCCTTCGAGGTGAACTGCGCGCCGCACAATTTCTACGGACCGCTGTCGAACCTGATGAGCGCGCATTTCTGCGCCGCGATCCCGAACTTCCGGATCATGGAGACCGATCCCGACGACGTGCCCTGGAAGGACGAACTGGTGACGGTGCCGCCGCGCATCGAGAACGGCAGGTTGCTGCTGCCGGAGGGGCCGGGCTGGGGCGCGGAGATCGACGAGGCCGTGGTGCGCGCGCACCCGCCACGCAACTGAGCGCGCGCACCCGCCGCGGAAATGGTCGGGCGCGGACCGGAGCGGGCTCAGTCGAACAGCCGCTTGATCTCCTCGGGGATCGCGAAGCCCCTCAGCCCCTCGCCGTCCGGCGTCTGCTCGACCAGCACGCGGGTCTCGAAGCCCTCGACGCCGAGAACGTCGCCGCGGAACAGCCGGTGTTCCACCTCGAAGCTGGAGCGGCCGAATTTCGTGAACGACGTCTCGATCACCACCTCGTCGCCGTGCCGGGACGGCGCCAGGAAGCGCGCGCGGGTATCGACCATGGGAAAGCCGACGACGCCGTAGCGGCGGATCAGCTCCGGCTTGGGCAGGCCCGCGGCCTTGAAATGGTGCGCCGTGGAGGCATCGAACCAGGCGAAGTAGCGGGGATAGAAGACGATGTTGGCGGGATCGCAGTCGCCCCACTCGATGGCGACGGTGCGGCGACTGGTCAGCATGCGGCGGCCTCGCTTCGGCGGCGCCGCCGGAAGGCGGCTGTCGGAATCCCGGCATGATCCCCCGCCCGGCGCCCGGGCGGCAAGCCGGCAGGCGTCGCCACGCGGCTTGCGTTTTGCACTACACTCGATCCGCAATCAGGGAGGGAAGCGATGGATCTGGGGGTCATCCTGCCCCGGGAGCGGATCGAGGCCATGCGCGCCGAAGGCGTCTGGCGGGACGAGCTGATCCTGGACCATCTCGAGCGCGCGCTGGCCCGCGATCCCGGGCGACCGGCGATCGTTACCTACAACGGCGAACGCGAGGCGCCGGAAACCCTCAGCGTCGGCGACTTCGACCGCCTGACCCGGCGCATCGCGCTGGCCCTGCTCGATCTCGGCCTCGGCGCGGGCGACGTCATCTCGGTGCAGCTTCCCAACTGGTGGCAGTTCGCCGCGCTGCACGTGGCGGCCAACCGCATCGGCGCCATCACCAACCCGCTGATGCCAATCTTCCGCGAGCGCGAGCTGGAATACATGCTGGGCTTCGCCGAGACCCGCCTGGTGGTCGCGCCCGCGCGCTTCCGCGGCTTCGACTACCGGCCGATGTATGCCGGCCTGAAGGCGAAGCTGCCGGCGCTGGAGCATCTCTTCTTCATCGACGGCGAGGGCGAGACCGGCTTCGAGCAGGCCTTCCTGGCCGAACCGCGCGAGACGGCGACCGACGCCGCCGGGCGGCTCGCCGCCTGCCGGCCCGGCCCCGACGACGTCTACGAGATCATCTACACCTCCGGCACCACGGGCACGCCCAAGGGGGTGATGCACACGCCGAACTCCACCCTGGGCACGGTCTCGCTGTTCGCCGAGACGCTGTCGCTGGGGCGCGAGGACGTGATGTTCATGGCCTCGCCGCTGGCCCACCAGACCGGCTTCCTCTACGGCATCCTGATGCCGCTGATCTGCGATGCCCCGGTGATCTATCTCGACCGCTGGCAGCCCCCGCTCGCCGCCGAGATCATCGCCCGCCATCGCTGCACCTGGACGATGGGCGCGACGCCGTTCGTCAGCGACCTCGTGCACATGCCGAACGTCGGCGATTTCGACCTCTCCTCGCTGAAGATCTTCGTTTCCGCCGGCGCGCCGATCCCGCCGCCGCTGGTGCAGCATGTCGACAGGCATTTCGGTTTCCGCCTGCTCTCGGGCTGGGGCATGACAGAGTGCGCCTGCACCACGCTCTGCCGGCTGGAGGATCCGCCCGAGCGGGCCTGGACCAGCGACGGCCGACCGCTGCCGGTCAGCGAGATCGCGGTGTTCGACGAGAACGGGCGGATGCTGCCGGCCGGCGAGGAAGGCGCGCTGAAGGTGCGCGGCCATCCCCTGTTCGTCGGCTACCTGAAGAAGCCGGAACTGCACGGCACCGACGCGGAGGGCTGGTTCGACACCGGCGACATCGCCCGCATCGACGAAGCGGGCTATGTGCGCATCTCCGGCCGTTCCAAGGACATCATCATCCGCGGCGGCGAGAACGTGCCGGTGGTCGAGATCGAGACCCTGCTCTACCGCCACCCCGCGGTGCAGGACGCGGCGGTCGTCGGCATGCCCGATCCGCGGCTCGGCGAGCGCGGCTGCGCCTTCGTCACCCTGAACGAGGGCGCCAGCCTCGATTTCGAGGACATGATCGCCTGGCTGCAGGAGGCCGGCACGGCGCGGCAATACCTGCCCGAACATCTCGAGGTGGTCGCGGAGATGCCGCGCACGCCCTCGGGCAAGATCCAGAAATTCGTGCTGCGCCGGCAGGCCGAGAGCCTCGCGCCGGACGCCGGCGTCGAGGCGTGAGGAGGAGAGCGGCATGAGCCTGCTGGAGGGAACACGGGTCATCGATCTCGGGCGGATCATCGCCGGGCCGATGACGGGCATGCTGCTGGGCGACCTCGGCGCCGAGGTGATCAAGGTCGAGACCGGGCCCGCGGGCGACTTCCTGCGCAACCAGGAGCCCACCTTCGGGCCGGGCCTTGGCGGCTATTTCGCCACCGGCAACCGCAACAAGCGCAGCCTGCACATCGACCTGCGCGCGCCCGGCGGACGCAAGGTGCTGGAAGCGCTGATGCGCTCGGCCGACGTGCTGATCGAGAATTTCCGGCCCGGCGTGTTCGACCGGCAGATGGGCTTCACCGACGAGGTGCTGGCGCGCGACTATCCCGAGCTGGTGGTCGCGCGCATCTCGGCCTATGGCGACATCGGCCCGAAGGCGCACCAGTCGGGCCTGGACCAGATGATCCAGGGCCTTTCCGGCCTGATGGCGGTCACCGGCACCGAGGATTCCGGCCCGGTGCGTTCCGGCATCGCGGTCTGCGACGTGATGGGGGCGCTGAACGCCACCATCGGCATCCTCGCCGCCCTGCAGGAGCGCGGGCGCAGCGGCCGCGGCCAGGTCATGCGCACCTCGCTGCTGGAGGCCACGCTGGCGATGATGAGCGTGCAGGCCGGCAAGTTCTTCGCCTCGGGCGAGGATCCGGTCTGCGAGGGCAACCACCATCCCGTCTCCTCGCCCTACGGCATGTACGAGACCGCCGACGGCTGCGTGCAGATCATGGTCTCCAAGCAGGAGAATTTCCGCCACTTCGCCGAGCTCTGCGGCCGGCAGGACTGGCTGGAGGATCCCCGCTTCGCCGATTCCGTGGCCCGTTCGGTCAACAAGCACGCCATGCGCGAGACCGTCGCCGAAGCGATGCGCGCACGCGCGACCGCGGAATGGATCGAGCTGCTGGAAGCCGCCGACATTCCCTGCGGGCCGGTGCTCAGCGTGCAACAGGCCTTCGAGCATCCCCAGGCCGAGGCGCTGGGCATGACGCTCTCGATGACGAGCGGCGGCGAGCACGCGGTGCGCACGCCCGGCTTTCCCTGGCGGCATTCGCGCACGCCGGCCAGCCTGCGCCACCCGGTACCGATGATGGGCGAGCACAGCGACCAGATCGTCGCCGAGCTGGGCCTGGCGCACGATCCCGAGGTCCGCGCCGCGCTGGCCGGCAAGGCGGGAGGCTGACGCATGCAGCCCTTTCCCGACGCCCTCGAACCCGAGGCGAGCGGCCCGCTCGCCGGCGTGCGCGTGCTCGATCTCACCCGGGTGGTCGCCGGCAACGCGCTCACCGTGGCGCTCGCCGATTTCGGGGCCGACGTCATCAAGATCGAGCCGCCGCGCGGCGACGATCTGCGCAACTGGCGGGTCAAGGGGGTCTCGACCCACTGGAAGGTGCTGGCCCGCAACAAGCGCTCGGTGGCGCTGAACCTGCGCGACGAACGGGCGAAGGACGCGCTGCTGAAGCTGGCGGCGGGCGCGCAGGTGCTGGTCGAGAATTTCCGGCCCGGCGTGATGGAGGACATGGGCCTCGGCCCCGAGCGCCTGCACGCCGTCAATCCCGCGCTGATCGTGGTCCGGGTCTCGGGCTGGGGCCAGACCGGGCCGTTCCGGCACAAGCCGGGCTTCGGCTCGCTGATCGAGGGCCTGTCGGGCTTCGCCGCGATCAACGGCTTCGCCGACCGGCCGCCGCTGCTGCCACCGCTGGCGCTGGCCGACCAGATCGCCGGCCTCAACGGCGCCATCGCCACCCTGGTCGCCCTGCGCGAGATCGAGGTGAACGGCGGGCGCGGCCAGGTTCTCGACCTGTCGCTGTTCGAGCCGATCTTCTCGACGCTGAGCGCGCAGGCCGCGAACTACAAGCTGGAGGGCGCGCCCGCGCCGCGTACCGGCAACGCCTCGACCACGACGGCGCCGCGCGGGGTCTACGCCACGAAGGACGAGCGCTGGGTGGCGCTGTCGGCCTCGACCCAGGGCATGACCGAGAAGCTGCTGCGGACCATCGGCAAGGCGCACCTGCTGGAGGATCCGCGCTTTCTCACCAATGCCGACCGGGTCGCCAACGTCGAGGCCCTGGATGCGGAAGTCGGCGGCTGGATCGGCGCGCACACGCTGGATGAAAATCTCGCGATCTTCGAGGCGGCCGGCGTGACCGTGGGCGCCGTCGCGGACATTTCCGAGCTTGTCGATCATCCGCTGATCCGCGAACGCGGCATCATCGTCGAGATCCCCGACCCCGAGATGGGCGCCTGCCCGATGCCGGCGATCGCCGCCCGGCTGTCGGAGACCCCGGGCGCGATCCGTCGCGCGGCGCCGTCGATCGGCGAGCATACCGGCGAACTGCTTGGCGAGATCGGCCTTGCGCCCGCGGACCTCGCCCGCCTGCAGGCCGACGGCGCGATCGCCGGCTACACCGATCCGGACGCCGGCCCCGGCGGCAACGAGGAGACCTGAGATGCGCCTCGAACATCCCCGCATTTCCCCGCTCGCCTACGAGGACATGGACGAGGAGCAGCGCGCGCTGGTCGATCCCACGCGCAACGACGGCGAACTGATGAACGTGATGGCGACCCTGGCGCGCCATCCCAAGCTGCTCAAGCGCTGGCGACCGCTGTTCGGGCATGTCCTGTTCAAGTCCAGCCTGTCGGCGCGCGATCGCGAGCTGGCGATCCTGCGCACCGCCGCGCGCTGCCATTCCGACTACGAGTGGGGCCAGCACGTGCCGATCGGCCGCGAGGCCGGCCTCGACGAGGAAGAGATCGCCCGCATTCCCGCCGGCGCGGCCGGCGGCGGCTGGAGCGCGCACGAGGCCGCCCTGCTGGATGCGGTCGACGAATTGCTGGACGATTCCTTCATCCGCGACGCGACCTGGACCCGCCTCGCGGAGCGCTACGGCGAAGAACAGTTCGCCGACCTGATATTCTGCGTCGGCCAGTACAAGCTGGTGGCCATGGCGCTGAACAGTTTCGGCGTGCAGTTCGACGATACCTTGCCCCAGACCCACCACCGGCTGCCCGGACGGAAAGGCGACGCATGACCCTCTGTTTCGACCACCAGGCCCAGCCGATCCGCGTGCTGTTCGGCGCCGGACGTTTCGCGGAGCTGGCCGGCGAGCTCGACCGGCTCGGCCTGAAGCGGGTGATCGTGCTCTCGACCCCCGGCAAGCGGGCGCTGGCCGAGAAGGTCGCGGCGCTGATCGGCAGCCGTTGCGGCGGCATTCACGACCGCTGCCAGCATGCGGTGCCGATCGAATCGGTGCAGGAGGCCGCCCGCGCGGCCGCGGAACTGGACGCCGACGGCACGGTCTGCATCGGCGGCGGCAGCACCATCGGCCATGGCAAGTGGATCAAGTACAGCTATGGCGGCGCGCTGGTGCACGTGGTGACGACCTATTCGGGCTCGGAGATGACGGCCTACCAGGGCGTGATCGAGAACGGCGCCAAGCGGCGCGTCGGCGATCCGAAGATGCTGGCCGATAGCGTGATCTACGATCCCGCGCTGACGCTGGAACTGCCGCCGGGCGTCAGCGGACCCTCGGGAATGAACGCCCTGGCCCACGCCGTCGGCGCGCTCGCCAACCGCATCGTCAATCCGCTGCTGCAGGCCACCGCGATGGAGGCGATCCGGGCGATGCATGCCGGCCTGCCGCGCGCGGTGGCCGAGCCTGAGGACATGGAAGGCCGCGAGCAGGCCCTGCTGGGGGCCTGGCTGTGCGGTATGTCGCTGGGCGTGCCCGGCGGGCTGCAGCACCAGCTCGCCCACGTCCTGGGCGGCACCTACGGCGTCACCCACGCGCTGGCGCACGCGATCGTGCTGCCGCACTCGGCCGCCTACAACCGGCCCGAGGCGGTGGAAACCATGCGGCGCGCCGCCGACCTGCTGGGCGCCGACAGCCTGCCCCGGGCGCTGTTCGACCTGGGCCAGGCCGTCGGCATCGAGATGACGCTGGAGAGCCAGGGCATCACGCCGGCGCAGCTCGACGAGATCACCGACATCGTCGTCGCCGATCCCTATCCCAACCTGCGCCCGGTCGAGCGCGAGGCCGTCCGCGCGCTGCTGCAGGACGCCTTCGACGGCAAGCGCCCCGTCTAGAATCCGCCTCTCCCCGGGGATGCCCTCCCCGGCCACGGAACCCGCCATGTTCTCCGCCGCCACCACGCCGCCGCGCTTCCTCACGCTCGTCCTGCTGAGCGGCCTGTCGGTGCTGACCCTGAACATGTTCGTGCCCTCGCTGTCGGCGATGGCCCGGGACTTCGAGACCGACTACGCCCTGATCAACCTGTCGATCGCGGGGTTCGCGGGCATGACGGCTCTGCTGCAGCTCGTCGTCGGACCGCTGTCGGACCGGCTCGGCCGCCGCCCGGTGATGCTGGTGGCGATGGCGATCTTCGCCGCCGCCTCGCTGGGCTGCGCGCTGGCCGAGGACATCACCACCTTCCTGGCCTTCCGCATGCTGCAGGGCGCCGTGGTCGCGGGCAACGCGGTGTCCGCGGCGGCGGTCCGCGATTCCAACCCGGCGCAGCGGGCGGCCAGCCTGATCGGCTACCTGGCCACGGCCTGGGCGATCGCGCCGATGCTGGGGCCGATGCTGGGCGGCACGCTGGACGAACTGTTCGGCTGGCGCGCCAGCTTCTGGTGCTTCCTTGCCTTCGGCCTCGGCGTGCTGGCGCTCGCCTGGCTCGATTTCGGCGAAACCAACCGCACGCCCTCGCGCACCTTCGGCCAGCAGTTCCGCGCCTATCCGGCGCTGTTCCGCTCGCGCCGTTTCTGGGGCTACGCCCTGTGCATGGCCTTCTCGACCGGCGGCTTCTACATCTTCATCGGCGGCGCGCCGCTGGTCGCGGCCACCGCCTTCTCGATGTCGCCGGCGCTGCTGGGCTTCGCCATGGGCACGATCACCGCGGGCTTCATCGCCGGCAGCTTCCTCTCCGGCCGCTACGCCCAGCGGGCCGATCTGACCACCATCATCCTGATCGGCCGGCTGGTCGCCTGCGCCGGGCCGTCGCTGGGCCTCGTGGTGCTGGCCGCCGGCCTGCTGCATCCCGTCAGCCTGTTCGGCGCCTGCGTCTTCGTCGGCATCGGCAACGGCCTGACCATGCCGTCGGCCAGCGCAGGCGCGATGTCGGTGCGCCCGAAACTGGCGGGTAGTGCCGCCGGCGTGGCCGGCGCGCTCACCGTCGGCGGCGGCGGCGCGCTTTCGGCGCTGACCGGCTGGGTGATCGAGCCGGCGAACGCGCCCTACGCCCTGCTGGCGCTGATGGCCCTGTCGGCGCTGTGCGGGCTGGCGGCGATCCTGTTCGTGCGCCGGATCGACCGGCTGGAGGGCGTGCCCGGAAGCGGGGACGGCGACCCGGCTGCCGACGGGTAGGAGCGGGGCAGAGACCCTCGCCCGCAGGGCCGAGGAACGCTACCGCGCCCCTGGCGGATCGCCCGGGACGTGCCGGTAGACCAGGTCGCCCGGATCCTGCTTCGCCGCCCGCTCGTCGCGCGTGGCGCCCAGCCGCTCGGCGAGACGGATCGAGCGTGAATTTTCCGGATCGATGTAGCTCACCAGGGTTTCAAGGTCGCGGTTGCGGAAGACCCAGGCGCGCAGGGCAACGGCGGCCTCGAAGGCATAGCCCCGGCCTTCGGCCTCGGCGGCGAGCTGCCAGCCGAGTTCCGATTCGGGAAAGCGCGGTCCCTGGTTGATCTCGACCTGTCCCACGGCCTGTCCGGTATCGCGCAGCACGATCGACAGCCCGCCAAGGCCGAACAGCCGCCAGAGCGCGATGCCGTGGCAAAAGACGCCCCACGCGGCAGCGAGCGAATACGGACCGCCCATGTACCTGGCCCGCTCGGACGTCATCACCGTCGCGAAACCCGACCAGTCCTCGAGCACGGGCTCGCGCAGGAGCAGGCGCTCGGTCTCGATGATCGGGCTCGCCGTCATGACGGCCGGACGCCGGTGCTCTAGCCGTCGCGGCGCTTGCGCGCGGCCTCGCGGATCGAGGTCAGGGTGGCGCGGGTGGTGATGGCGTCGACATCCTGGCGGATCTCGATCACCGCGCAGCGCCCGGCCGCAATAGACCGCTCCAGCGCGGGCTCGAACTCGGCATCTTCCGAAACGCACTCGGCATGCGCGCCGAACGAGGCGGCGAAGGCCTTGAAGTCGGGATTGACGAGATCGGTCGAGATCACCCGGTCGGGATACTCGCGCTCCTGGTGCATGCGGATGGTGCCGTAGCTGCCGTTGTTGATCAGCAGGATGATCGGCTTCAGGTCGTATTGCAGGGCGGTGGCGATCTCCACGCCGGTCATCAGGAAGGCGCCGTCGCCAGCGAAGCCGATGGTCACCCGCTCGGGGAACACCTTGGCGGCGGCGAGCGCGGCGGGCACGCCGTAGCCCATCGCCCCGCTGGTCGGGCCGAGCTGGCTGGGGAAGCAGGAAAACGGCAGGTAGCGGTGCGCCCATCCGGCCGAGTTGCCGGCATCGTTGGCGATGATCGCATCCCTGGGCAGGCGCTTGCGCAGCACGTCGATCACGTGCGCCATGTCGATGGCGCCGACGCTGCGCTCGATCACCAGGTTGGCCTCGTAGTCCGCCCGGCCGGCGGTGACCTCGCCGGCCCAGCGCGTCCCGTCCACCGGCTCGAGCGCGGCGGCCGCCGCCGCGAACTCGTCCATGCCGGCATTGATCATCAGGTCGGCGCGGTAGACCCGGCCCAGTTCGTCGGCCCCGGCATGCACGTGCACCATCGGGATCTGCGGCTTGGGAATGTCGAGCAGGGTATAGCCCTGCGAGGTCATCTCGCCGATCCGCGGACCGACCACCAGCAGCAGGTCGGAAGCCTTGATCCGGGCCAGCAGTTTCGGATTCGGCGCGATGCCCAGCTCGCCGACATAGTGGGGATCGTGATTGTCGAAACGGTCCTGGTTGCGGAAGGCGCAGACCACCGGCAGGCCGTTGGCCCGGGCGAAGCGGGCGATATCGTCGATGCCCGCGGCCGACCAGGTGCTGCCGCCGAGGATCAGCATCGGCCGCTCGGCCGCGGCGAGCATCTCACGCAGGCGCGCCATGTCGGCGGGCCGCGGCGCGGGGCGGACCACGGCGTAGGCGGGCGCATCGCCGACCCCCGTCTCCTCGACCAGCATGTCCTCGGGCAGCGCCAGCACCACCGGTCCCGGACGGCCGGAGGTGGCCCGGTGGAAGGCCTGGCTCACCAGCTCGGGGATCCGCGCGGGATCGTCGATCTGCGCCGACCATTTCGAGCATTCCGAGAACAGCCGGCGGAAATCCATCTCCTGGAAGGCCTCGCGCTCGCTCATGTCGCGGGCGATCTGGCCGACGAACAGGATCAGCGGGCTGGAATCCTGGTAGGCGGTGTGCAGGCCGACCAGCGCATGCGCCGCGCCGGGGCCGCGGGTGACGAAACAGATGCCCGGCTTGCCGGTCAGCTTGCCGTAGGCTTCCGCCATGTTCGCCGCGCCGGCCTCGTGCCGGCAGGTGATCAGGTCGATGCTCTCGCGCACGTCGTAGAAGGCGTCGAGCGCGGCGAGATAGCTCTCGCCGGGCACGCAGAAAGCGGTATCGACGCCGTGGCGCACGAGCTGGTCGATCAGCACCCGTCCGCCGGTGCGCAAGTTGCTGGCCATGCGAATTTCCCTCCTCCGCGTTCCCTGCCGCATGCTTACCGGCCGCGTTCGGCCGCGGCAAGCAGCCCGCCCTCCGCCCCGCCTTGGAGTGGCCGCACTCCTTCTGTATGTCGGGACGGAAGCCAGCAAACGGGGGAAACCGGATGGCACCTGCGATGCCCGCATTGGCGGCCGGACCGGCCGGCGCTCGCCGCCTGGTCGAGGACCTGGAGATCTCGCGCATCCGCGAAGTCGCCAGCGTCGGCGACGACATGGAGGACGTGCTCGCCTTCTGGTACGGCGAGCCGGACCAGCCCACGCCGGACTTCATCTGCCAGGCCGCCGCGCGGGCGATGGCCGAGGGCGAGACCTTCTACACCCCCAATCGCGGCATCGCCCCGCTGCGCCACACGCTGGCGGACTACCTGACGAACCTCTACGGCCTCGCGGAGCGTCCGGTGAACGAGGACCGGATCACCGTCACCGCCTCGGCCATGGCCGCCCTCAACCTGACGCAGCAGATCATGATCGACGCCGGCGACAACGCGGTGATCGTCGGCCCGCTCTGGCCGAACCTGATCCAGAACGTCCGCACCATGGGCGGCGAGGCCCGCATCGTCGCCCTGCGCCACGGCAACGACGGCTGGCGGCTCGATCTCGAGGAACTGTTCGACCGGGTCGACGGGCGCACCCGGGCGATCCTGATCAACTCGCCGGGCAACCCCACCGGCTGGATGATGACCAGGGAGGAACAGCAGGCGGTGCTCGACTTCTGCCGCGAACACGGCCTCTGGCTGATCTCCGACGAGGTCTATGCCCGCATGGTCTACGACCGCCGCGCCGCGCCCTCGCTGCTCGAACTGGCCGAACCGGACGAGCGGGTCGTGGTGGTCAACAGCTTCTCCAAGACCTGGTGCATGACCGGCTGGCGTCTCGGCTGGCTGACCACGCCGCCGGCGCTGGGCGAGGTGCTGGAGAAGATGCTGGAGTTCCATCATTCCTGCGTGCCGGCCTTCTCGCAGAAGGCGGGCATCGTCGCGATCGAGGAGGGCGAGGCCTTCGTCGCCGAGATCCTCGAGCGCTACCGGCGGGCCCGGGACATCGCGATCGACCGCCTGCAGGCCATGCCGCGGGTCCGGGTGACCCGCCCGGAAGCCGCCTTCTACGCCTTCTTCGCGGTGGAGGGGATGACCGACAGCGTGGCCACCTGCAAGGACATCCTGCGCCGCACCGGCGTCGGCCTGGCGCCGGGCGCGGCCTTCGGCGTAGAGGGCGAGGGCTGGATCCGGCTCTGCTTCGCTTCCAGCGAAGAGCGCCTGCGCGACGGCCTGGACCGGCTGGCGGACTACCTGGAACGTACCGCCTGAACCGGCCTCAGCGGGCGTCGTCGACCGGCGCCGCGGCGTCGGGGAACGGTCCCAGCACGCGTTCGCACAGGTGCGAATCCTGGTATTCCTTCATCTCGACGATCCGTCCGTCCGCGAACCGGTAGAGCAGGCAGTACTGGTTGCGGTAGGGCACGCCCTCGCGGTTCGTCATCTCGCCGCGGGCCTCCACCACCACCCAGTCGCCGTCGGCAAGGATGCGCTCGGCGACGGTGCGGCGCGCGCCGGGGGCGAGCTCGGCGACGGTGCCGTAGAGATCGCGCAGCACCGAGGCCTTGCCCCGGAAGGTCCGCGACCAGGAATAGTCGCCGGTCACCGTCATCGTGACGTCCTCGTCCAGCAGGGCGACGAAGCGTCCGCCGTCGCCGCCGGCAAGATCGTCGAAAGCCTCGGTGATCCGTTTCCGGTTTTCCTCCGCGCTCATGCGCCATCCCCCGTTTCCGATTCGAACCGCGCCACTATTAGACGGCGGATGCGTGCGGGACGAACGGTTTCCGCGCGTCTCCGGACGGATCGGGGATCCGGTGGCCGGCCTCAGCCGGCGACCAGGCGGGTCTCGTTGCGCGGGCCGGTGGAGGTGGTGGCCACGCGCTCCAGCTCCAGCGCCCTGGCGATGTCGCGGGTGACGCCCAGGCCGGCCTTGTAGAGCCGCGCCAGGTTGGCGGCGGCGGACTTGTGGCCCTGCTCGACCGCCTTCTCGTACCAGAACACGGCCTCGTCGATGTCGGCGCGCACGCCGTCGCCGCGCTCGAACATCCAGGCGAGCTGGTTCTGGCCCGAGGCATCGCCCTTCTCGGCCGCCTTGCGCGACCAGGCCATGGCCTCGTCCAGGTTGCGTTCGACGCCCCGGCCCATCAGGAACATCCAGCCCAGCTTGGCCTCGCCGGCGGCATGGCCCTGCTCGGCCGAGCGGCGGTACCAGGCGACGGCCTGCATCTGGTCGCGAAGCGTGCCCATGCCGTGCTGGAACAACCAGCCGAGGCGCTCCTGGCCCGCCGGATCGCCGGCCCTGGCGGCGCTGTCGTACCAGTTGAAGGCCCGCTTGTGGTCGGGCTCGACACCGAGGCCGTGTTCGTAGATCCAGCCCAGGCCGACCTGGCCCTTGGTCTCGCCGCGGCTGGCGGCGACCTGGAACAGGCGCATCGCCTTGGAATAGTCCTTCGGCACGCCGAGGCCGCGCAGGAACAGGGTGCCGAGATCGGCCTTGGCGGCGAAATCGCCGGCATCGGCCAGCGCCGTGAGATGGCGGATCGCGACGTCGTAATTGCCGTTCAGCAGCGCCAGGTCGACGTCGTCCCAGTTGGCGATGAAACCGTCGTCCCAGCTGCGGCCGCGCTTCTTCACGCCGGCGGTCTGGCGGCGGCCCGAGGTCAGCCGCAGGCTGCCGGCCTCGCTCGAACCGTCGAAATTCTCGGTGAAGCGCTCACGGTCGACCTCGATATCGCCCTGCGCGGTGTTCTGGCGCACCTGGAAGACCGGACGTTTCTCCTCGACGCCGGAATCCATGAAGACCACGCCGCCGACCAGGCCGCAGGCGATCAGCAGGGCGCCCATGGCCGCGGGAATCTCCCAGCCCATGCCGCGATTCTTCGGGGATTTCCGCGTGGCGATGCGCCGGCGCGGCGAGGCGGCCGCGACCTCGACGGCCTGGCGGGCCGGGGTGGAGATCTGGGTGGCGGAGGAGATCGCGTATCGGGACATGGGTCGGCTCGTATCGTTTGCTGCGCTGTGTCATTTCGAATCAGCAGTGATCGCTGACACACAAACTGCGCAAACGGCGGGCCAACTAGATTGGATTTTACCGTTAATTCCGATTCATTGATTCCGGATTCGGGAAATTCGGTTGCTATGTCAACCGATTAGCCGTCCGCGGCGAGCCGTGAAAACGTGTCTGGACCGTCCAGAGCCGCCCGTTTTTCCCGCCAGAACTCGGCCTGGGCGAGATCCTGCACCACGCCGATCCCGTTCTGGTACAGGCGGACGAGATTGTCCATCGCCGAGGGATGCCCCCCTTCCGCCGCCTTCCGGTACCACTGCACGGCGGTCTCGGGATTGCTGGCCAGCCCGCCGCCGCCGCGCTCGAACAGCCAGCCAAGCTGGTTCGCGCCCGAGGGATCGCCCTTCTCGGCCGCCCGCTGGCTCCACAGCAGCGCCGAGGCCAGGTCCGTCGCCACGCCCCGTCCGTTCAGGAACATCCAGCCCAGCTTGGCCTCGCCGGCCGGGTTGCCCTGTTCGGCCGAACGCCGGTACCAGGCCACGGCCTCGCGGTCGTTCGCCTCCACCCCCAGGCCGTTCTGGAACAGCCAGCCCATCAGGGTCTGGCCGTCGCCATCGCCCTTCTCCGCCGAACGGCGGTACCAGGAAGCGGCGGTTTCCGGGTTCTGCTCCACCCCGATGCCGTGCAGGTGCAGCCAGCCGAGGCCGTTCATGCCGGCCGGTTCGCCGCGCTGGGCCGAGGCCTGGAACAGTTCGAGCGCCCGTTCGACATCCTTCTCGATGCCCAGGCCCTCGAGGAACATCTGCCCGAGGCTGGCCTGCGCCGCCGGGTCGCCCTGGGAGGCCAGGTCCTCGAAATGCCGGAAGGCGGTGCTGTAGTCGCCGGTCGAGAAGGCGATCGAGGCCACCGAGCGGTTGGCCTGGAAGCCGGAGGAGACCGGCGCGCGCCGCGGCGCCTGTCGGCGCCGGTTGCCGCCGTCGATCAGGTCGGTGCTGCCGCGGCCGCCTTCGAACTTGGCCTTGGGATCGTATTCGATCCTGCCGCTCTTGTTCTCCTTCTCATCGAACCGCGAGACCACCTTCTCGCGATCGAGATTGCTCTCGCCGCCGGCCACCGGCGTGCCGGGGCGCAGGCTCGGCGCCTCGCCGCCGCCGGAATCGGAGAAGTAGAGCAGCAGGCCGCCGACCGAGGCCGAGACCACGAGGGTGCCGACCAGCAGCACCAGCGCGAAAATGCCGCCGCCACCGGAACCGCGCTTGACGCGCCGGACCTGCTGGACGCGCCGGCGGTCGCGGTTCTGCCCCTGGGCCTGCCGCCCGGATCCGCTGGGCGGCGCCTTCACCTGGTCGGTGCCGGAAATGCTGTAGCGAGACATGTGCGGCGCGGACGTCCTTCCTCGGGTACCCCAACGCCCGCGAAACGCGCAGCAACAATCGCGGCGGCGATCGCGGACGACCGGCCCCGCCTCCCGGCACCCTTACCCTCTGTTCCTGCAAATACAGCAAGCCGGCCGCCATTGCCACCGGACGCGGCGCTCGCTAACACGGACGTCAGGGTGCCCCGGGGGAGGGGCGAGGCGGCGCGAGGAGGCATCGCATGCATATCGTGATCACCGGGGGATGCGGCTTTCTCGGCCGCAAGCTGGCCCAGCGTCTGCTCGAGGCGCCCGACGAGGCGGGCCTCGCGGCCGCGCCGGAGCGCCTGACCCTGTTCGACGCCGTGGCGCCGGCCGACGCGGCGGGCGAGGATCCTCGCGTTTCCGTGGTCACCGGCGACATCGCCGATCGCGAGACGGTCACGGCGCTGCTGGCCGACGCCGACAGCGTCTTCCACCTGGCCGCCGTGGTCTCCGCCGGCGCCGAGGCCGACTACGACCTTGGCTACCGCGTCAATCTCGACGGCACCCGCAACGTGGTCGAGGCCTGCCGGGCCGGCGGCCGGGTGCCGAAGCTCGTCTTCGCCTCCTCGATCGCGGCCTATGGCGGCGACCTGCCCGAGTGCGTCGAGGACCACACGCCGGTGCGCCCGCAGACCAGCTACGGCGTGCAGAAGGTGATGGGCGAACTGCTGATCAACGACGCCACGCGCAAGGGCTTCCTCGACGGCCGGGCGCTGCGCCTGCCGACCATCGTCGTGCGCCCGGGCAAGCCGAACAAGGCCGCGTCGGGCTTCGCCTCGGGCATCATTCGCGAACCGCTGAACGGCATCGACTTCGACTGTCCCGTGACGCCGGAATCCAGCATGGCGATCATGTCGCCGCGCACCGTGATCCGCTGCTTCATGCGCATGCACGCCATCGCCGGCGCCGAACTGGGGCCGGACCGCTGCCTGATGCTGACCGGTTTCCGGGCGACGATGGCCGAAGCCAAGGCGGCGCTGGAGCGGGTCGCCACCAACCGCAGGACCGGGGCGATCAACTTCGTCAACGATCCGCAGATCCAGGCGATCGTCGACGGCTGGCCCAAGGAATCGCGGTCCGCGCGCGCCCGGGCGCTCGGCTTCCCGGACGATTCCTCGATGGACGCGATCATCCGGGCCTATATCGAAGACGAACTGGGAGGAGACTGAGCAATGGCCGGACGGCTGGAAGGCAAGACCGCGATCATCACCGCCGCCGGCCAGGGCATCGGCCGGGCCAGCGCCGAGGCGTTCCTGCGCGAGGGCGCGAAGGTGATCGCCACCGACATCACCGAGGACAAGCTCGCCTGTCTCGACGGGGCCGTGACCCGACGCCTCGACGTGCTGGATCCGGCCGCGATCGCGCAGGCCGCCGGCGAGATCGGCGCGGTCGACATCCTGTTCAACTGCGCCGGCTTCGTGCACCACGGCAGCGTGCTGGAGGCCAGCGAGGAAGACTGGGATTTCGCCTTCGACCTCAACGTCAAGGCGATGTTCCGGACCATCCGCGCCTTCCTGCCGGCGATGCTGGAGAACGGCGGCGGTTCGATCATCAACATGTCCTCGGTCGCTTCCTCTGAAAAGGGCATCGTCAACCGCTGCGTCTACGGCGCCAGCAAGGCCGCGGTGGTGGGACTGACCAAGTCGGTCGCGGCGGACTATGTCGGCCGCGGCGTGCGCTGCAACGCCCTGGCGCCGGGCACCGTCGACACGCCCTCGCTGGGCGACCGCATCAACGCCTTCGAGGATCCCGAGCAGGCCCGGCGCGACTTCATCGCCCGCCAGCCGATGGGCCGGCTCGGCCGGGCCGACGAGATCGCCTCGCTGGCGGTCTATCTGGCCTCGGACGAGGCCGTGTTCTGTACCGGCCGGGTCTGGGCGATCGACGGCGGCATCCTGATCTGACCGGGAATGATCGCCCAAATGTCTGCCGTAATGCGTAAGGAAACACCCATGTTTCGGTCATTTCCGGCACATTCAGAGAAAAAATTGCCGGATTGAAGGCATATCATGATCGAGACAAACCGCCCTGAACCGCAAAGGGGTGCCGATCATGACCGCCGAAACCCTCACCGCCACCCGCGGCGCCGCCGGCGACGCGCTTGACGCCTACAGTCTCGACGACCGCTACGAGCGGGAGAGCGGCCGGGTCTTCCTGACCGGCACCCAGGCGCTGGTGCGCATCGTGCTCGACCAGGCCGCCCGCGACCGGGCGGCCGGCCTGAACACGGCGGGCTTCGTCTCGGGCTATCGCGGCTCGCCGCTGGGCGGGG
>JBGTSP010000062.1:0-18928 GCA_041940205.1 Alphaproteobacteria bacterium | reverse complement strand
GCTGTTCTGGTTCTTCGGGCCCGAGAACGTCGAGCTCGGCGTCAAGGCCCTGGACGGCCGCGGCTTCAACGACAGCTTCTGGTTCTTCTACGGCGCCCTTTCGAACCTCGAGTTCTGGGTCCACGTCACCGACACCGAGAGCGGTGAGAGCGCGCTCTACTACAACCCCCCCGGCGAGGTCTGCGGCCGTGCCGACACCGGCGCCTTTCCCGGGCAGCCGCAGGCCCCCGAGCCGCTGATCTTCGGCGCCGCGACGCGGGTGATGAGCCTGCGAGACGGGGCGAAGAAGATGTCGAAATCCGATCCCAGCGATCAGTCCCGCATCACCATGACGGACGATGCCGACGCCATCGCCCAGAAGATCCGCAAGGCGAAGACCGACCCCCATCCCCTGCCGGAAAGCCCCGAGGGCTTCGCCGGCCGGCCCGAAGCGGAGAACCTCGTCGCGATCTACGCCGCCCTTGCCGACGAGACGCCGGAAGCCGTGCTGGCGCAGCATGGCGGCAGCTCGTTCGCCGACTTCAAGGCGGCGCTGACCGAAGTGGCGGTTTCCCGGATCGGGCCGATCGGCGCCGAGATGCAGCGCCTGATGGCCGATCCGGGCGCGGTCGACGCGGTGCTGCGCCAGGGCGCGGAACGGGCCCGGGCGCTGGCCGATCCGATCCTTGCGGAGACCAAGCGGATCGTCGGATTTCTGCCCACCTGAAGCGTTCCTGCCCGCGCCGCGGCTGACATCGGGACGCATCGTCACCAGATAACGGATCGGGAACCGGCGTTCCCCCGGCTTGCTCCGCCGGTCGGCGGCGCGCATGCTTTCATCCCGCGCCCGGTCGCGGCGCCGCGATCCGCGGCGCCCGCGCCACCGCCGCGCAGGCCGGAACCCGGGATCAGGAGGGGCTTTCCATGAACGACAGTGCGCATACCCGCCGCAAGTTCCTGGTCATCGTCGACGACACCCCCGAATGCCGCGTGGCCCTGCGCTTCGCCTCCGCCCGCGCGCGCAATACCGGCGGCGGGGTGATGATGCTCCGCGTCATCGCCCCGGCCGAGTTCGAACACTGGGCCTCGGTGCGCAACCTGATGCGCGAGGAAGCGCGCGAGGAGGCCGAGTCGCTGCTGCAGGGCCTGGCCAGCGAGGTCAACAGCTGGGCCGGGGTGCTGCCGGAGATCGCCATCCGCGAGGGCCGGCCACGCGACGAGATCCTGAAGCTGCTCGAGGAAGATCCCGGCGTGCGCATCCTGGTGCTGGGCGCGTCGTCGGAAGGCGACGACCCGGGTCCGCTGGTCTCCGATCTCGCCGGCCGGCACGCCGGCAACATGCGGGTTCCGGTGACCGTGGTGCCGGGCAACATGACGCGCGAGCAGATCGACGAGGTGACCTGAGACGCGGCCCGCCCCGCTCCGGCGCGCCTCCGCGTTCCGGTCAGCCGTGACGCAGTCCGAAGATCTCCTGCGGTTCCTTCAGGCCACGCAGGGGATGGAAACCGACACTGGTGAGCTGCGGACTGTCGAGCACCCGGGCGAAGGCGTCGGAGACCAGCAGGGGCCGGCCGATCGCCTTGCACAGGGCCTGGATGCGGGTGATCTCGTTGACCGCAGGACCGACGACCGTGAAGTCCAGGCGATCGCGCGCGCCGACATTGCCGAAGGCCAGTTCGCCGAAATGCAGGGCCACGCCGTGCCGGATCGCCGGCAGGCCGAGATCGACCCGGGTCGGGTTGGTCCGTCGCGCCGTGGTCAGGGCCCGCTTGGCCGCCTCGAGGGCATTGGCGCAGGCGGCCTCGGCGCCGGCGTCGGCATCGAAGATCGCGAGCACCGCGTCGCCGATGAATTTCAGCACCGTGCCGCCGGCGTCCTCGATCGGCCGCGTGACCATCTCGAAATAGTCGTCGAGAAACTCGACGACCTGTTCGGGCGGCAGGCGGTCGGCGGTGGCGGTGAATCCGCGCAGGTCGGAGAGCAGCACGGCCGCCCGAATCTCCGAGACCTCGCCGCGCCGGACCGCGCCGCCCAGCACCCGGGTGGCCGCGGATTCGCCCAGATAGGTCTGCAGCAGGGTTTCCATCGCCTCGTAGCGGGTCTCCAGCTCGACCCGCAGCGCGACCAGCGGCAGCAGGTCCTCCAGCAGGGCGATGTCTTCGGGCTGGAAACCGCCGGGCCGGTCCGTGGCGAAGGAAATCCAGTCGCGCTGGGGGCCGGTCTGAATGATCGCGAAACAGACATAGTCGGTGCCGCCGATGTCCTTCAGGTCCTGCAGCACCGGCCATTCGGCGGCCGCCTCGGGCGTATCGAGGCGGCGGCGGATGGCGTTCGTACCCTCGTGGATCAGGCGGACCGGACTGTTCAGGTAGGTGGGCGAGCCGAACAGGGCATAGCCGCGCGAAAGCCGTTCGATCGAACTGCCGTCGCGCCGCCACAACAGGTTGGAGCCGATCATTTCCGGATGCATCGAGCGCACCCCGAGCACGGCGCGCAGAACCGGCACGCCATGCGCGCACAGGCGCTGCGACAGGCCGTCCAGCAGGTCGGACAGACTGAGACGGCCTTCCTGGTGGGCGATCAGCCAGGCCGCGATCGGATGGCGGTTCAAGGCGTCGTCACCGGGACCCTGGCTGACGGACTTGTCCATCCGGAAGGACCTTCGCTTGAAGTGTGTGCGGGGATGCTACACATATACATGGTTCGATGCGCGAAGGTTGCCACTGACGATGTTCATACAGACCGAGAATACGCCCAATCCGGCGACGCTGAAGTTCATTCCCGGCGTCCAGGTGATGCCCGATGGCACCGCCGATTTTCCCGACCGGGAGACCTCGGCGCGCTCGCCGCTGGCCAGCCGGCTGTTCGAGATCGACGGCGTCGGCGGGGTTTTCCTGGGCCGCGATTTCGTCACCGTCACCAAGACCGAGGGCGAATGGCATCACCTCAAGCCGTCGATCCTCGGCGCGATCATGGAGCATTTCAGCGCCGGCCGTCCGGTGCTGGACGACGCCGCCGCGGCCGCGGAGACCGGAGACCGCCCGGCGGTGCGCGAGGAGGACGAGGAGATCGTCGCCCAGATCATCGAGCTGATCGACACGAGGGTGCGCCCGGCGGTCGCGCAGGATGGCGGCGACATCGTCTTTCACGGCTTCGATGAAGGCGTGGTCTACCTGCAGATGCAGGGCGCCTGCGCCGGGTGCCCCAGTTCGACGATGACGCTGAAGCACGGCATCGAGAACCTGCTGCGGCATTTCCTCCCCGAGGTGACCGAGGTCCGCCCGGTCTGATCCGGCCCGGCCGGACCGTCAGGCGCTCTCCGCCGGGCGGTCCCGCGGACCGATCGCCTCCCCGAGCCAGGCCGCGAATTCCGCGACCAGCCTGTTGGCGGGCTGGCGGCGCGGAAACACGAGGTGGTGGCCGACATAGACGATGTCCTGCGCCTGCTTCGAAAGCGGCATCACCAGCCGGCCTGACGCCAGTTCGCGCTCGGCCAGCAGAGTGGATTCCAGCGCGATTCCCAGCCCGTCCGCCGCCGCGGCGATGGCGAGGAAACTGCGGTCGAAACGGATGCCCTGCAGTCGCGGCGGGGCGATGGCGTTGGCCTCGAACCAGTGGGCCCAGCGCACCGTCTTGTTGTCGCTCTGGATGAGATGCCGCTGCAGCAGGTCCGCCGGCGTGCGAATCGACCGGGCGAGGTCGGGCGTGCACATCGGGGCGACCCGCTCGGTGGCGACCGGCAGGGTCTCGACATGGGTGGCGCGAACCGGGCCGTAGACGATATCGGCGTCGAAATCGTCGCTCGAAAAGGCGCTGTAGTCAGTACCGGCCGACAGGCGAACCTCGATATCGGGATGGCGCTGCAGGAAATCCGACAGCCTTGGCGACAGCCAGGCCGCCGCGAAACTCGGCGCCGCATGCAGGCGCAGCAGACGCGGCGCGCGCAGCGCCGTCTCGTCCAGGCCCTGGCGAAGATGCTCGAAGGCCTGCGCCACATGCTGGCGAAACCGTTCGCCCCGGTCCGTCAGGCGACCGTGGCGGGCTCGCCGGTCGATCAGGCCCGCGCCCATCGCCCGCTCGAGCGCGCTCACCGCGTGGCTCACCGCGCTGGGCGTCAGGTTGAGCTCCGCCGCCGCGGCCTTGAACGAGCCCAGGCGCGCCACCGCCTCGAAGGCGCGGATCCCCTTCAGGGACACCGACCCGATCATCGCAACACCATGATCACAATTCAGATCGATGGTCAGAATACGGCCTGTTTCCGTTGTTTTCCAAGCTTTAGATGAAATGTTTTCATCTTGGGGTGAAATCTCTGCGTTTGTCCTTCGGGCCCGCGCCGGGCAGGAAAGCGCCGGAACGAAATCGGGAGCAGGGCGGGATGATACTCAAGGACAAGACGGCGGTGATCTCGGGCGCTGCGAGCCGGCGCGGCATCGGCCTGGCGACGGCGCGGCTGTTCGCGGCGCAGGGCGCTCGGGTGGCGATCCTCGATCTCGACGGCGCGGCGGCCGCCGAGGCGGCGGCGGGGCTCGGGGAAGGGCATCTCGGCCTCGCCTGCGACGTCACCCGTCTCGATCAGTGCCGCCAGGCGATCGAAACCGTCCTGCAGGCGTTCGGCGGCATCGACATCCTGATCAACAATGCGGGCATCACCGAACCGGTCGGGACGATGGACATCGATGCCGCGCGCTGGGAGCGGGTTCTCGACGTCAACCTGCGCGGCGTGCTGTACCTTTCGCAGGCGACCCTGCCGCACATGCGCGAACGGCGGCGCGGTTCGATCGCCTGCATGTCCTCCGTGTCGGCCCAGCGCGGCGGCGGCATCTTCGGCGGCCCCCACTATTCTGCCGCCAAGGCCGGCGTGCTCGGCCTCGCCAAGGCCATGGCGCGCGAGTTCGGACCGGAGGGCATCCGCGTCAACTGCGTCACCCCCGGTCTCGTCCAGACCGACATCACCGGCGGCAGGCTGACGGATGCGATGAAGGCCGAGATCGCCGCGGGCATTCCGCTTGCCCGCCTCGGCGAGGCGGACGACATCGCCGGTGCCTTCCTGTTCCTCGCCTCCGACTATTCGAGCTACATCACCGGCGCCGTCATCGACGTGAACGGGGGCATGCTGATCCATGGCTGAACCCGGCGCGCCGATCCCCAACAGGAGCCTGGCCGAACGCGCCTACCACATCCGGCGCAACGCCCTGCTGATGGGCGAGGTGCAGGGCCAGGGCTACATCGCCCAGGCCCTCGACATCGCCGATGTCCTCGCGGTGGCCTATTTCCACGTGCTTCGCTACCGGCCGGACGATCCCGATTGGGAAGACCGCGACCGCTTCCTGCTGTCCAACGGGCATTACGCCATCGCGCTGTACGCGGCGCTGATCGAGGCCGGCGTGCTGCCGGAGAGCGAACGCGAGACCTACGGCAGCGACGGCAGCCGGCTGCCGATGTCCGGCATGGCCGCCTACACCCCGGGCATGGAGATGTCGGGCGGATCGCTCGGCCTCGGCCTCGCGATCGCCGTCGGCCGGGCCCTCGGGCTCAAGCGCAAGGGGGCGGATGCCCGGGTCTGCACCCTGTTCTCGGACGGCGAACTGGACGAGGGCTCGCTCTGGGAGGCGATCCTGGCGGCGTCCCACCATCGTCTCGACAACCTGATCGCGATCGTCGACATCAATAACCAGCAGGCAGACGGCCCCTCGACGCAGATGCTGGGGTTCGAGCCGCTGCAGGACAAGCTCGAGGCCTTCGGCTGGTTCGTCCGCCGGGTCGACGGCAACGACATCGATGCCCTCGTTGCGGCCTTCGACGCCGCCCGCGACGATACCGCGCCGCGGCCGAAGATGATCATCGCCGACACCCTGATGGGACGGGGCGTGCCCTTCCTGGAGCAGCGCGAGAAGAACCACTTCATGCGGGTGGAACCGCACGAATGGGCGCTTGCGCTCGAAGCCCTGGACCGGGGGAAGCCGGCATGAACACGAAGGCGGGACCATCGGACGGCGGCAAGCCCCGCCTCACCACTTCGGCGATGATCGCCTCGTTCGCGGCGGAGGGCCAGAAAACCCGGCCGGCGCCGTTCGGTCATGCCCTGGTCGCGCTGGCGGAGTCGCGTCCGGATCTGGTCGGAATGACGGCCGACCTGGGCAAGTACACCGACCTGCACATCTTCCGGGACGCCTACCCCGACCGCTGCTACCAGATGGGGATGGCCGAACAGCTGCTGTTCGGAGCGGCTTCGGGCCTGGCGGCGGAAGGCTTCATGCCCTTCGCGACCACCTACGCGGTTTTCGCCGCCCGCCGGGCCTACGATTTCATCCACCAGACGATTGCGGAGGAAGATCGCAACGTGAAGATCGCCGCCGCCCTTCCCGGTCTCACGTCGGGCTACGGGCCGAGCCATCAGGCGACGGAAGACCTGGCCCTGTTCCGGGCGATGCCGAACATGACGGTGATCGATCCCTGCGATGCCGTGGATATCGAGCAGGCCGTGCCGGCGATCGCCGCGCATCGCGGGCCGGTCTACATGCGCCTGCTGCGCGGCCAGGTCCCGGTGGTGCTGGACGCGTACGACTACCGTTTCGAGCTCGGCAAGGCAGCGCTGCTGCGCGACGGCCGCGAGGCGCTGATGATCTCGTCGGGCATCATGACCATGCGGGCGCTGGAGGCGGCCGAGCGCCTGCAGGCCGACGGCATCGGCCTCGGCGTGCTGCACGTGCCGACGATCAAGCCGCTCGACGAGGCGGCGATCCTGGCCGCCTGTCGGGTCCCCGGTCGGCTGGTGACGGTGGCGGAGAACCATACGTCCGCGGGCGGACTTGGCGAGGCCATCGCCGGTCTGCTGCTGCGCGAGGGCGTGCATCCGGCCTTCCGCCAGATCGCCCTGCCGGACGCCTTCCTCGCCGCCGGCGCGCTGCCGACCCTGCACGAGCGCTACGGCATCTCGAGCGACGCCATCGTCGCGAACCTCAAGGCGGCGCTCTAGCAGCAGCCGGCACCCGCGGGGCCGGCGTGACAAAGTGCCTCACGACCGTTCGCGCGCTGGCCGGAGCCGGTTCCGGCCCCTATATCGAGCCCGCTTTTGATGTGCCCCGTGCCCGGGCGCGAGGTTTTCCGCGCCCCCGTCAGAACATTCGATACGCCATGACACAGACTTTCACGCGCTTCCAGGCGCGCTTCATGCTGTTTGCCGGCCTGCTGGCCCTCGCGCCGTTCACCGCACCGGCTGCGGAACGCGCCGGCGCCACCGGCACCGCCCAGGTCCATGCCGCCCTCGAGCGCATGCAGGTCGCGCTGGCCGGGCCCGCGGCCATCCGGCTCGATGCCGTTCGTCGCGGCGAACAGGCGGTGGCCCGCCGTTTCGCGCGGCGCATGCCGTCGGCCCTGTTCGGCAGCCTGCCGGTACCCGAGCGCAAGCGCCTGTTCATCGCCACCGTGCTGCCGCTGGTGCTGGCGGCGAACGAGGAGGTCCTGCGCGAACGCCGCCGGCTGCTCGATCTGCTCGCGCGCCCGGAGGAGGCGCGCAGCCCGCGCGAACGCCAGTGGCTGGACGCACTGGGCGAGAAATACGGCAGCGACGAGCCGGACGTTCTGCGTCGCCGGGTCGACATCGTGCCGCCGTCGCTGGCGCTGTCCCAGGCGGTCGAGGAATCGGGCTGGGGCCGGTCGCGCTTCTCGCGCCTCGGCAATGCCGTTTTCGGCCAGAGGGTCTGGCGCAAGGGCGCCGGAATCGTGCCGAAACGCCGGGCCGCGGGGCAGACCTTCGAGGTCCAGGCCTTCGACAGCCTGCTGGATTCGGTGCGGGCCTATCTGCTCAATCTCAATACCCATGACGCCTACCGCGCGCTGCGGCGCGACCGGGCGACGTTCCGCGCGCGCGGCGAGACGCCTCGCGGCGAGGTCCTGGCCGCAAGCCTGTTGCGGTATTCGGAGCGCGGCGAGGCCTACGTGAAGACCCTGCGGGCGATCATGCGCGGCAACCGCTTCCAGTATTTCGATTCGGCCCGGCTGGCCGCCAGCGGCGGTCGCGGCCGCTCCTGAGCGTGTTCGAGCGTCCGCGCGCACGCTGCCGCCGCGCGCGATTGCATCGCGTGCCGACGCGCGGTAACCCGGTGGCATGAGCGCATCGGGATCAGGCGCCGCCCATCGCATCGCCCTCGTGGCCGGGTTCGCGGCGCTGCCGCTGGTTGCGATCGTGATGGACCGTCTGGCGGCGCGATGGACCGTTGCGCCGCCGGCGGTGGAAACCGTGAGGGATCCCTCCGCGCCGGGCGATGCCGCGCCTGCGGCGCTTCTCGCTCTCGATGCCATTCGCACCGGCGCCAGACCCGTGCCGCGCCGTTTCGTCGCCCGCCTGCCGGAAGGTCTCGATACCGACCTGCCGGCCGACCGGCGCAAGGCCCTGTTCCTGCGCAGCGTGCTGCCGCTTGTGTTGCGCAGCAACGAGCGCATCCTGGCCGACAGGGCCCGGGCCGAAGCCCTGCTGGCGCGCCTGCGGAGCGGCCAGTCGCTCGGCAAGGCGGACCGGAAATGGCTCGCGGCGCTGCGCGAACGCTACGGCCTGCCGCCGGAACCGGTTCCCGGCAACGACGGCCTGCTTGCGCGCGTCGATGCCATCCCCCCGTCCCTGGCGCTGGCCCAGGCGGCGCTGGAAAGCGGCTGGGGCGGTTCGCGCTTCGCGCAGCAGGGCCATGCCCTGTTCGGCCAGCGCACCTGGTCGACCGGTGGCGGGCTCGTGCCCGAGGCGCGTGGCGCGCGCCAGACGTTCGAGGTCAAGGCGTTCGAGACGCCCCAGCAGTCGGTCAGGGCCTACATGCTCAATCTCAACCGGCATGAGGCCTATGCCGATCTGCGCCGTCGCCGCCTTGCGGCGCGGAAGGAGGGCCGGCGGGCGTCGGGATCCGAGCTTGCCGCCGGCCTGTTGCGCTATTCGGAGATCGGCGAGGCCTATGTCAGGAAACTGCGGGCGTTGATACGCAGCAATCGACTGGAGGATTTCGATCGCGTCCGTCTCTCGGCGAAAGGCTGAGGCGGGCCGGGATCATTCGCCCTTGCCGGGACGGTAGAACTGCCGTCCGTACCAGTGCCAGCGCCCCGCCCCGGCCGGCGCCGTGCAGTTGATGCGGCTTCGCCCGTAGGGCAGCGGCTTGTCGAGCCGGATCTCGAACCGGCGCGGCCCGAGTCTCTCGATACGGGCGGGCCCCGCCTGGGACGAGGCGTAACAGCCCAGGCCGACGAGCGCGTCCACCGCCGGCGCCAGGCTGAAACCGAAGGATGGCGGGTTGTCGCTTCCGATCAGGGGATCTTCGGGCAGCACGTTGCGGACCGGGAGCGGCAGGGCGTTCGCCGCCAGCCGAAAGCGGTCCAGATCCCCGTAACGCTCGTTCAGGGCGAACCGGGGCAGCGCGAACCGGTCTTCCTCGGCATGCATCACGCCCGAATGCTGGCCGAAGGCCGCGGCAAATCCGGCCTCCTCGATCAGCTTGCGCACGCGGCTGCTGTATTCGCCGTAGGGGTAGGCGAACAGGGTCGGCACATGCCCCAGCTCCTCGCGGAACCGGGCGTTGGCCCGGGCCAGTTCGTCCTGCACGGCCTGCGAGGAAAGGTCGGCGAGATGGGCATGGCTGGCGGTGTGATGGCCGATGGTCACGCCCGCCGCGTGCATTTCGCGGATCTGTGTCCAGTTCAGGCCGTCCGCGCGCTCGTCGATCGTGTCGGTCGCGACGAACAGGGTGAAGGGCAGCCCGGCGGCCCGCAGGCGCGGAAACGCCTCGGTGTAGACCGACCGGAAGGCATCGTCGATGGTGATCGCCAGCGTCCGGTCGGGCAGGGCCGCACCCGTGGCCAGCGCCTCGACGATGCGCGGCAGCGGCAGGACGACATAGTTGCCGGTCCGGATTTCCCGCAGATGAGCCTCGAACTGGTCCATGCGGATGTTGGTCGAGGGATACCGGTCGTCGCCGAAGCGATGATACATGAAGGCCACGGCGGACCCTGCCAGGGCTTCGCCGGCCACCAGGAGCAGAACCGACAGGAGCGGAGCAAGGGCGAGGCGCGAAAGGATGGGGCGGCGGTGTCGTCTCGTCATTGTCCCGCAGATTAGCCCGCATCGCCGTGGAGGAACATGTCGGATTGGCCGCTTCGGCGCGCCGCGCCGACACCCGTCCGGAAGGACGGGGGGACGTGATATAGAGCCCGTTGGCCGGAACCGGCGGTTCCGGTCGCCGGCCAGTGTGGGAGAACGCGATGAGCGAGATCATCAGCGACAAGAGCCTCGACCAGATTTTCCGCCAGGCCCGCAGCCACAGTTTCTGGAGCGCGCGGCCGGTCAGCGACGTGACATTGCAGGCGCTCTACGAGCTGCTCTGCATGGGGCCGACAAGCGCCAACAGTTCGCCGGCGCGCTTCCTGTTCCTGAAGAGTCCCGAGGCCAAGGCCCGGCTGAAACCGCACCTGCTCGATAGCAATGTCGAGAAATGCATGACCGCGCCGGTGGTCGCCATTGTCGGCTACAGCCTGCGGTTCTACGAGAAGCTCGACTATCTGTTCCCGCACAATCCCGATGCGCCGGGCTGGTTCGAGGGCAACGATGCGCTGATCGAAAGCACCGCGTTCCGCAACGGCACCTTGCAGGGCGCCTACATGATCGTCGCCGCCCGCGCGGTCGGCCTCGATTGCGGGCCGATGTCGGGATTCGACAATGCCGGTGTCGACGGGGAGTTCTTCGCGGGAACGCCGGTGCGCTCGAACTTCCTGTGCGCCCTCGGCTACGGCGATCACGACCGGCTGTTCCCCCGCAACCCGCGATTCGCCTTCGAGGACGCCTGCGACATCCTCTGAGATGCCGTCGTCGGAAGACCGGATGAGCGTTCTTGCCTTCGATACCGCGCTCGGCGCGTGCTCGGTCGCCTTCTGGCGCGACGGCGCGGTGCTGGCCGGTCGCTGCGAAACCATGCAGCGCGGCCAGGCCGAACGCCTGCTGCCGATGATCGAGGCGGTGCGCCGCGAGGCCGGTCTTTCCTGGGATGCCGTCACGCGGCTTTGCGTCACCACGGGCCCGGGAACCTTCGCCGGTGTGCGGATCGGCGTTGCCGCAGCGCGGGCCCTGGCGCTGGCCCGCGCCCTGCCCTGCGTCGGGCTGACGACGCACGAGGCGCTGGTGGCGGGCCGGCCGGGCGGCCAGGCCTGCCTGACGGTCGTCGACGTGCGCCGCGGCGCCTTCGCGGTCCAGCCGTTCGATGCCGACGGCCGGCCCGAAGCGGACTGGAGCCTGCGACTGCCGGCGGAACTCTCCGAGCTGCTGCGGTCCCCGCGGCTGTTGCTTGGGCCCGGCGCCGCGGCGCTGGCCGAAGCCCTTCCGGCCTCGCAACCGGTCCCGTCCGTGCTCGACAGCCAGCCCGACGCGCGGCTGTTTGCGGCGCTTGCAGGCGCGCGCGAACCGCTCCCCGGCCCGGCGTTGCGGCCGGTCTATGCCCGCCCCCCCGACGCCCGGCTGCCGGACCCGCGATCGCCCGGCGAACGTCGATGAGCGAGCGGGCGGACCATGGCCGCCTTGTCGGCGCCGATCCCGTCCTTGCACAGCTTCTCGCGGACGTGCACGGCGAATGTTTCGAGGCCGGCTGGTCGCCGGACGCGTTTCTGGCGCTGCTCGCGGGGCCGGGCGTCTGGGCCCGGCTGTCGTCGGGGCCCGACGGTCCCGTGGCCCTGGCCCTGTGCCGCAGGGCGGCGGACGAGGCTGAAATCCTGACGCTGGGCGTTCGCCCCGCCTGGCGGCGACAGGGCCGCGCGAAGCTAATATTGCGAGAATTGCTCTCTGATTGCTACGCGCTTGGCGCGCGGACGGTTTTTCTGGAAGTGGCCCCGAGCAATCATGGCGCCTGTCAACTCTATGTGAATTCGGGCTTCGCCTTGCTCGCGACCCGGCCGGACTACTACCGCCGCGAAGACGGTACGCGCGAAGACGCCCTCCTGCTGGGCCGGTCCCTGCCCGTCGAATAAAGGTTCAAACGCGCGGATTTTCGGCCTTGCGAATCACCAGACGATGAACCCCGTCCGGTTCTTTCTCGTCTTCCGGGACCAGCATTAAAATTTCATGCCCCATTTCTTTGACAGACCGGGGAACATTTACCAGAGGTTCGCCGGAATTGAGACGAATTGTTGCGCGAGCGCCCGCCGGCATCGATTCCAGGAGCAGTTTCGTACGGACAAAGGTCATCGGACACACGCGATCCGTGATGTCGAGGAATTCGTCACTGTCTTCAGGCATGTGGCCTGTTTTATCTTGCATTGCTGACATTTTCTCGGGTTTGTACTTTACATCACCGGATTACTTTGCCATTGATACTGGTCTCAATCGGCATGTGTTCGCCAGCCGGCATGAATGAGCCGGACCGGGTGTGATTTGAAGGGAGATTACCAGTGTCGGATCAAAATGAAGACAAGAACGAAATCCTCACCTTGACTGCGGATATCGTGGCGTCTCATGTGTCCAACAACGCTGTCGCCGTGAATGAAATTCCGCAACTGGTCCGCCAGGTCTACGAGGCTCTGACGACAGTCAGTTCCCCCGAGCCCGAAGAACCCAAGGCCCCGGAACCCGCGGTGCCCGTGCGCCGCTCCGTCACACCGGATTTCATCATCTGCCTCGAGGACGGAAAGAAGCTGAAGATGCTCAAGCGGCATCTCAAGACGGCCTACGACATGACGCCGGAAGAGTACCGGCGCAAGTGGAACCTGCCGCCGGATTATCCGATGGTGGCGCCGAACTACGCGCAGCAGCGTCGCGATCTCGCCAAGGAGATCGGCCTGGGACGACGCCGCCAGACCTGACGCTTCCCGATTCCATCCGGCCGGCGGAACGGTCCCGCCGGCGCAATCCTCTGCTATAGTGACGGCGAGTCGGCGGGTCCGGCTCGCCTTTACTGTCTGACCGCGTGCGCGAGGCGAGATGAGCGAACGGCTGGAAGAACTCTGCGCCAGGAAGGGCCTGCGGATGACAGACCAGCGCCGGATCATCGCGCGGGTCCTGTCCGAAGCCAGCGATCATCCCGACGTCGACGAGCTCTACCGGCGTTCTTCGGCGGTCGATCCCAACATCTCGATCGCCACCGTCTACCGGACGGTCCGCCTGTTCGAGGATCTCGGGATTCTCGAACGGCACGATTTCGGGGACGGCCGGGCGCGGTTCGAGGAGGCCTCCGAAGATCACCACGACCATCTGATCGACACCAGCAGCGGCAAGGTGATCGAGTTCCAGAACGAGGAGATCGAGGAATTGCAGGTGCGGGTCGCGCGGGAGCTCGGCTATCGCCTCGTGGGCCACAAACTCGAACTCTACGGGGTCCCGCTTTCGGACGAGGACTAGTCCTCCGTCCTTCCGGCCACTGCGGACATCGACATGGGAACCTCGCGGGCCATTGTGCGCCTCAGCCTGTTCATCCTGCTGACCCTGCCGCTCTTGCCGGTGCAGTGGCTGCTGCTGGGTCTGCGCAGCCGCGGCGCCCGGCTGCTGCCCGTGGTCTATCACCGCCTGCTGTGTCGCCTGCTCGGCCTTGAAGTCCTCTGCCGCGGCCGGCCGGCCGATCCCCCGCCGGTCCTGTTCATCGCCAATCATGTCTCCTGGCTCGACATCCTGGTGCTCTCGACCTTCCGGCCCGTGTCCTTCGTGGCCAAGAGCGAGGTCGCGACCTGGCCGGGCTTCAACGTCCTGGCCCGGTTGCAGCGCAGCGTGTTCGTCGAACGCAAGCGCACCCGGCTGACCGAGCACAGCGAGGACATATCGGGACGCCTGGCGTCGGGGGACAACCTGATGCTGTTTGCCGAAGGGACCTCCGGCGACGGCGTGAAGGTGCTGCCCTTCCGATCGGGGTTTTTCGCGGTCTGCGCGGAGGACTACCCGGGCGGACTGCAGGTCCAGCCCGTTTCGATCGCCTATACCCGCCTCGACGGGTTTCCCACCGGTCGCCGCTTCCGTCACATCGCCGCCTGGCACGGCGATATCGACCTGCTGCCGCATCTCTGGCGCTTCGTGAAGCACCGGCGCACCACGGTCGAGGTGACCTTCCATCCGGTGGTCGATCCGGCGCTGCACGGCGATCGCAAGGCGCTGGCCCGGCATTGCCAGCGGGTGGTGGCCGACGGGGTATTGCGCTCGATCACGGGCCGGCACGAGCATGCCGTCATGCAGAATGCATGAATAGAGGCGGATCCGGCGGCAGGCGGGCCGTGCTCAGGTCGGCAGCAGGGCCTCGTCGATCACCCGGTCGGGCGGACGGTGACCGTCCATGAAGGTGCGGATGTTGATCAGGACGCGCTCGCCCATGCTGATGCGCCCCTCGATGGTCGCCGAACTCATGTGCGGCAGCAGCACGACATTGGGCATCGCCAGCAGTTTCGGATTGACCGCGGGCGCGTGCTCGAAGACGTCGAGGCCGGCGCCGGCCAGCGTCCCGTCGCGCAGCATCTGGATCAGGGCCTGTTCGTCGATAACCTCGCCGCGCGCCGTATTGACGATGTAGCAGTGGGGCTGCAGCAGCTTCAGGCGGCGGGCGGACAGCAGGTGGAAGGTCGCCGGCGTGTGCGGACAGTTGACGGAGATCAGGTCCATGTGCGCGAGCATCTGGTCCAGGCTCTCCCAGTAGGTCGCCTCCAGCTCGCCTTCCAGGTCTTCGGGCACCCGGTTGCGGTTGTGATAGTGGATGGACAGGCCGAACGCCTTGGCCCGCCGGGCGACCGCGCTGCCGATCCGGCCCATGCCGATGATGCCCAGCCGCTTGCCGGTGATCCGGTGGCCCATCATCCAGGTCGGCGACCAGCCCCGCCATTCTCCGGCCTTCAGGGCGGCCATGCCCTCGGCCAGCCGGCGCGGCACCGCCAGGATCAGGGCCATGGTCATGTCCGCGGTGTCGTCGGTCAGGACGCCGGGCGTGTTCGTGACCACCACGTTGCGCTCGCGCGCCGCGGCCAGGTCGATATGGTCGACGCCGGTGCCGAAGGAGGCGATCATTTTCAGCCGTTCGCCGGACCCGGCGATCAGCTCGGCGTCGATGGAATCGGAAATCGTCGGAACCAGCACGTCGGCAATGCGCAGCGCTTCGGCGAGGTCGTCGCGGCCCATCGGCTCGTCGTTGACGTTCAGACGCGTATCGAACAGCTCCATCATGCGGGTTTCGATCGCATCCGGCAGTTTGCGGGTCACGATGACGAGCGGTTTTGTCGTGGCCATGCGGTCTCCGGGGAGGGGGCGGCAACGCTTCGGCAGCGGCGTTTCCTACCTAGCAGAAGCCCGGCGCAGCGACAATCGATGGCGCGGGCCGGCCGATTGACCGGGGCCCGGGCCCCGGCGCATAAACGGGATCGTGACGCGCCTCCTCGCATTCCTGATCGCGGCTTTCCTGACTGCCGGCCTGCTGCCGCCGGTGGACGCGGATGCCCGTTCGGCGACGACATCCGCCCGCGCCGCTGTCGGCCAGAACAGCGGCCTTCCGGTGCCCCGGTTCGTTTCGCTGCGTTCGGGAGAGACCAATCTGCGGACCGGCCCGGGCGTGCGCTATCCGATCGACTGGGTCTACCGGCGCAAGGGCCTGCCGATGATGGTCATCGGGGAGTACGAATACTGGCGCCAGGTGCGCGATTCCGACGGCATCGAGGGCTGGATCCACCGCAGCCTGCTGTCCGGGCAGCGCAGCGCCGTGGTCATCCTCAACCTTGCCGTCGTGCGGTCTTCGCCGCATGACGGCGCACCGCCGGTGGCGCGCGCCCAGAGCGGCGCCGTATTGACGCTTGAAGCCTGCGGGGACGGCTGGTGCCGGGTGCGCAGTGCCCGACACACGGGCTGGATGCGGCGGGGCGCCCTGTTCGGCGTGCTGGCCGACGAGAATTTCGAATAGCGGCCGACGACGGAGTTCAGAAGTCGGTGCAGATTCCGTTCACTTCCCAGTCGCCGTAGCGCGTCGGCTCCGGGCCGTCGCGGCCGCCGATCTCGGGCTGCGGATCCTTGCGCGTCGCCGGGGAGGTGTCGTCGGTGTCTCCCGATCCCGGACCGACAGATCCGGTAGCCCCGGAAACCGAGCCCTGCCCAGCCGAGCCCTGTGCATCCGGGCCCTGTGCCGCCGGGCCTTGCGCAGCCGGGTCCGGGGAAGCCGGTTCCGCCTTCTGCCCGGACGCCGCAACATCCGGACGCGGCCCGTCTGCCGCCGGGGTCTCCGAAGGGTCGGCCTTGTCCTGCATCGGCGCGTCTCCTCGCGGTTTTCGTCCCGCCGGATGCTTGTCAGCAGGACCTCGCATTCTACATATCGGCGGCGGGACCGGTGAGACAAGATGGCCGGGGAAAACCCGCAGCGGAGATACGAGAGTCCCATGAACTGGTTGCGCACCGCCATCCTGATGGCCGGCCTGACCGGCTTTTTCCTCGCCGTCGGCTTCCTGCTCGGGGGTCCGGAAGGGGCGTTGATCGCGCTCGTGCTGGCCGCCGGGATGAACCTGTTCGCCTACTGGAATTCCGACCAGCTCCTGCTGCGCATGCACCATGCCCGCGAGGTCGGCCCGCGCGAGGCGCCGCAACTGTTCGCCATGGTCGAGCAGCTCGCCCGCAAGGCCGGCCTGCCGATGCCCCGGCTCTACATCATCGAGGAAGACCAGCCCAACGCCTTCGCCACCGGCCGCAGCCCCGATCATGCCGCTGTCGCGGTCACCCGCGGACTGCTGCAGCGGCTTGACCAGGAGGAAGTGGCCGGCGTGATGGCGCACGAACTGGCGCATGTCGACAATCGCGACACCCTGATCATGACGGTCACCGCGACGATCGCCGGCGCGGTATCGATGCTGGCGAACTTCGCGCTGTTCTTCGGTGGCAATCGCAACAATCCGCTGGGACTGATCGGCACCGTGCTGCTGATGATCCTGGCGCCGGTCGCGGCGATGCTCGTGCAAAGCGCGATCAGCCGGACCCGGGAATTCGCCGCAGACGCGCGCGGCACCGAGATCTGCGGCAATCCGCTCTGGCTGGCGTCGGCGCTGGCCAAGCTCGAGCGCGGCGCCCAGCGGATCGACAACCCGGTGGCCGAGGCCAATCCGGCAAGCGCGCACCTGTTCATCGTCAATCCCCTGCACGCACACCGAATCGACTCGCTGTTTTCCACCCATCCGCCGATGGACGAGCGAATCCGCCGCCTCCGGGCCCAGGCCGGCGCTTCCGGAAGACGGCCCTCGGCCCAGAGCCCTTGGGGTTGAGCCCTCCGGCCTGTAGACCGGCGGAATGAGTGACGGATTGCCCAGCCGGCGGGTGGCGCTGGCGCTGATCGCACATGTTCTCGAGGACCGTCGACCGCTCGACGAGATGTTCGAGCGCCGGGCCTTTCGCGATCTTCCCGACCGCGAGCGCGCCTTCGCCCGCCAGCTCGCGGGCACGGTGCTCAGGCGCCTGGGCCAGATCGACGATGCCCTCAAGCGCTGTCTGGATCGACCGCTGAAAGGGCGTGCCCTGCGCGTGCGCGGGGTCCTGCGCCTGGCCGCCGCAGAATTGCTGTTTCTCGAAACGGCGGCGCATGCGGCGGTGAACAGCGCGGTCAGCCTGGTGCATCCGCCGGCCTATCGCGGCCTGGCGAATGCGGTGCTTCGCCGAATCGACCGGGAACGCGAGGCGCTGCTGGCGGCCCAGGATGCCGAGCGCCTGAACTGCCCGGCCTGGCTGTGGCGCCGCTGGTGCCAGGCGTATGGTGAAGCCACGACCCGGGCGATCCTCGAAGCCCAGCTTGCCCCCCCGGCGCTCGACCTCACGCCTCGCGACGACGCGGCCGCCTGGGCCCGCCGGCTCGACGCGAGGCTTCTGCCGACCGGCAGCCTGCGCGGGCCGGTGGGCGACGTGACGGGGCTGCCCGGGTTCCGCCAGGGCGCCTGGTGGGTGCAGGATGCCGCCGCGGCACTGCCCGCGCGCCTGCTGGGTCCGCTGGAGGGACGCCGGGCACTCGATCTGTGTGCGGCGCCCGGCGGCAAGACGCTGCAACTCGCCGCGGCGGGCGCCCGGGTCACGGCGGTGGACCAGTCGCAGTCCCGCCTGTCCCGGTTGCGCGACAATCTTGCGCGCACCGGGCTGGAGGCCACGCTGGTTGCCGCCGATGCCGGCGACTGGCGGCCCGACGCCCCGTTCGAGGCGGTGCTGCTCGACGCACCCTGCACCGCCACCGGCACGATCCGCCGGCATCCCGACATCGCCCGCCTCAAGACCCCGGACGACGTCGCCGCCATGGCGGTCCTGCAACGCCGACTGCTGGGCGCGGCGGCGGGCATGCTCGCTCCCGGCGGCCGGCTGGTGTTCTGCACCTGCTCCCTCGAGCCCGAGGAGGGCGCGGCGCAGGCCGACTGGGCCCGCTCGAACCTGCCGCTGGATCCCGACCCGATCGATCCGGCCGAGATCGGCGGCGATGCCGACTGGCGGACGAAGGACGGCGATCTGCGCACCCTGCCCGCGCACTGGCCCGGGCTGGGCGGCCTCGACGGGTTTTTCGTGGCGCGTTTTCGCGCCCGGGCCTAAGCCGCGTTTTCGCGCCCGGGCCTAAGCCGTGTTTTCGCGCCCGGTCCTGGTTCGCGTTTTCGCGCCCGGTGCTGAGCCGCATCTTTCCGGTCCGGGTCGATTCGCGGGCGGCTCCCGGTTTCGGCCCGCATGATGCCGCTGCCGGACGGGTCCGCCTGGGCGCGCGGGCCCGTCCGGCGGGCCGGAGAGGCCGTCGCCGGTGGATTCCGGCGGGCGGCGGCAATCGGCGATTCACCAGCGCGCCAAAGTGCGATAAGAGCGCTGCATGCCCGCCGCACCACTGATTGCCCCCTCGATCCTGTCCGCCGACTTCGCCTGCCTTGGCGCCGAGGTCGGCGCCATCGATGCCGCCGGCGCCGACTACATCCATATCGACGTGATGGACGGGCATCTCGTGCCGAACCTCACCATCGGCCCACAGGTGGTGAA
>JBGTSP010000061.1:0-18983 GCA_041940205.1 Alphaproteobacteria bacterium | reverse complement strand
GAAAATGCGCCGCCGCCGCGGCCGTTCGCGGCCGAGTCGCGCATCGTGCAGCCCGACGAGCCGCAGCTCTCCGGCTTCGTCTTCAAGATCCAGGCGAACATGGATCCCAAGCATCGCGACCGCATCGCCTTCGTGCGCCTGTGCTCGGGGCATTTCCGCCGCGGCATGAAGCTCAAGCACGTGCGCTCGGGCAAGGCGGTCAACCTGTCGGCGCCGCTGCTGTTCCTCGCCCAGGACCGCGAGGTCGCCGAGGAGGCCTGGCCGGGCGACATCATCGGCATCCCCAACCACGGCAACCTGTCGATCGGCGACGCCCTGAGCGAGGGGGAAAGCCTGCACTTCAAGGGCATTCCCTCGTTCGCGCCGGAATACCTGCAGACCGTGCGGCCGGAGGACCCGATGCGCGCCAAGCATCTCGAGCGCGCGCTGCGCCAGCTCGCCGAGGAGGGCGCGGCCCGGGTGTTCAAGCCGGTGGTGATGCCGGACTGGATCGTCGGCGTGGTCGGGCCGCTGCAATTCGACGTGCTGGCCGATCGCATCCGCACGGAATACGATATCCCCGTGCGCTTCTCGCCTTCCTCCCTGCTGACCGCGCGCTGGCTCGAGGCGGAGGACCAGGGCGAGCTGAAGAAGTTCACCGACGCCAACAAGGGCGCGCTGGCCTACGACCATCGCGAGGCGCCGGTCTTCCTCGCCCGCAACGCCTGGCATCTCGAGACCGCGCAGAAGGAATGGCCGGCGCTGCGCTTCCAGAAGACCCGGGACCAGGCGCAGCACTGACGGCGATGCCATGGCCCGCAAGCGAAAGACCGGCGCCCGGCGCCGCAACCCCGTGGCCCGCGCCCTGCGTCAGCCGGCCCTGAAACCGCGCGTCGTGGCCTCCCGCACCCGATACCGGCGGGATCGCAACGGCGCGCTCGTGCGCGCCGCGCTGAAAGACCACGACGGGGAGACCTGAGGGCAACGCCCCCGCGGGCGGATCACCGATCCGGGTCGGCCTAGAGCGTTACCTGGTTAGTTGGAATCGTCTGCGCCGCGGGCATTTTGAGCCAGGGCCAGGAGCGTGGCGAAGCGCGTAGTGGGACTACTCGCGAGCCGCGCGACGACGCCATGGCTCAAAAGGCCCCGGCCCCGGGAGCTCCAGGCGAAGTGCGTAGCGGTTCGCCGCCCAGGAGATCCCCACGACCGTTGGGACCAAGCCGCAATGCGGCTTGGTCCCGGGGGTTGCGCCCTGGCAGCCCGTCCGCATCGTTGCGTCGCTTGCCCGTACTCCCGGTACGCGCTGCGCGCCGCGCCTCCCGTACGGACTACCAGGGCGCAACGCAGATGGTTCCACCTAACCAGGAAACGCTCTAGCCCAGCGCCGCCGAAAGTTCTTCCTGCTGCGCCTTGGCGAAACCGACGATGCGCCGGTCGCCGAGATCGAAGACCGGGCGCTTGATCAGCGCCGGCTGCTCGGCCATCAGCGCCAGCAGACCGGCCTCGTTTCGCGCCCTGTCCTTCTCGTCCAGTTGCCGCCAGGTGGTGCCGCGGCGGTTGAGCAGGACGTCGAGCCCGACTTCGCCGGCCCAGGCCGCGACGGTCTCTGCGGCGATCCCGTCGGCGCGGACATCGTGCAGCCGCGCCTCGACCCCCTGCGCGGCAAGCCATTTCATCGCCTTGCGGCAGGTATCGCAGTTCTTCAGGCCGTAGACCGTGAGCATCGCCGTCATTCCAGGATCTGCGGCTGGGCCCCCGCGGCGTTCACCCGCACGCGACTGGCGCCGTAGCCGGCATCGGCGGGGATGTTCATCACCCGCGTTTTCGCGCCCGCGTCCGGCTCGACGGTCGGCAGCACGGTGACCACCGGCTCGGCCCGGGCCTGGGCCAGCGCCTCCTCCACGGTGGCGGCGCGGGCCAGCTTGATCAGGTTCATGCGGGTCGGGAAGACCACGGTGCGGCGTTCGGCGTCGGCTTCCTCCATGGCGTCCTGCGGACGGATCCAGACCGAGTCGGTCGATTCCAGACCGTCGTGCGCGGCCAGGTGGTCGCGCGGGGCGGCGGCCAGGAAGAAGTGCGTGTCGAAGCGCTTGGGCACGACCACCGGCGTGATCCAGTGGGCGAAGTGCACCATCTGGTTGACCGCGAGATCGAGATTCTCCGCCCGGCAGATGCTCGGCATGTCGATCTCGTCGTCAAGCAGCGGCTGACGGTATTTCGCGGACAGATCGGCAAGCCGGTCGGCGCCGATCATCTCCATGGTGCCGCGTTCGCGGGCCAGCAGCACGCCGCATTCCTCGAAGGCCTCGCGCACCGCGGCGACATGGAAGGAGAGCATCGCGTCGCTCAGGCCGCCGGCCCGCGGGCAGTACTCGCGCAGGACCGGGTCGCTGTCGCCCGGATCGCACTTGCCGCCCGGAAACACCAGGGCGCCGGAGAAACTGTCGATCTTGTGGTGGCGGACCACCATGAAGACCTCGAGGCCGTCCCTGCCGTCGCGCAGCAGCAGGACGGTGGCCGAGGGCAGCAATGCGTCGCTGGTCTTGTCGTTCAAGAATGCATCTCCCGATGATGATTTCCGTTTCGCCCGCGCCGACCGCTCAGGCCGCGGCCCGCGCGGCCGCCGACGGCAGCGCCTTCAGTTCCGGCAGCACCTCGCGGGCGAACAGGTTGAGATTGGCGTCGGCGGTCTCATAGTCCATTCCGGCGTAGGAGAACACGCCCACGAAGCTGTCGGCGCCGGTGCGGTCGGAAATGTCGACGATTTTCCGATAGCACTGTTCCGGCGTGCCCCAGACCTGCAGGTTCATGAAGAAGTCGATGGTCTCGTCGGCGCCGTGGCGCTGCAGGGTTTCGGCGAACTTGCCGTAATACTCGTAGCCCTTCATGTCCTTCAGGTGATCGCCGCCGAACTGGTAATGGTCCAGCACGGTGCCCCAGTAGCCGCCGATATACCGGCGCGCCATCCGGTAGGCGACTTCCTCGTCCTCGTGGCAGAAGGTCCAGCCGGCGGAAACCGGCGGTGGCGCCTCGCGGCCGTTCTCCTCGAGGAAGATGGCGCGATAGTCGCCCAGTTCCTTCTCCACCGCTTCCCACGGTTTCTGCGGAATGATCAGGATGCCGATGCCCAGGCGGGCCATGATCCGGCTGCTCTCGGGCGAGACCGCGGCGGCATAGGTGCGGTCGCGGAAGCTCCGGAACGGGGCCGGACGGATGTCGGCGCGCGGCTGCCGGTAGAAGCGGCCGTCATACTCGCAATAGCCCTGCTCGAGGCCGGTGAGCACCATCTCGGCGGCCTCGACGAACCGTTCGCGGCTCTCGGCCATGTCGAGGCGGAAGCCGTCGAACTCGATCTTGCCCGCCCCCCGGCCCAGCCCCAGGATCACCCGCCCGTCGGAGATGTTGTCCAGCATCGCCACTTCTTCGGCAGCCCGCATCGGGTCGTGCCAGGGCAGCACCAGCACCATCGAGCCGAGCTTCAGGTGCGACGTGCGGCCGGCCATGTAGGTCAGGAACTGGTAGACGTCGGGGCACATCGTGTAGTCGGTGAAATGGTGCTCGACACCCCACACGCTTTCGAACCCGAGCCCCTCGAACTGGTCGGCGAGCCGCAGATCGTCGCGATAGACCTCGCGATCGCTGCGCTCGCGACCCGGATTCTGGAAGATCACGCTGGCGCCGACATGCATGGCTCCACCCCGCCGTTTTTCGAATGATCGTTAGATTTTTATCCTGCCACAGGCTCCGGTGAAAGGCCACGGCGTCCGGCCGCTGGCCTGGGCCGATTGGCTGTGGCAGAACCGCCGCGCCGCGGGCGGACGGTCGTGCGCAGGGAACGGGAGAGCATGGCGCAGGGTTCACGCATCGACGAGGCGCGCGCCGCCATCGCCTTCCTGACCCGCCTGCCGGTCGGCGGGCGGACCTGCGCCCTGCCGGATTGCGCCTGGGCCTTCCCGCTCGCCGGACTGCTGGCCGGCCTCGCCGGCGCTCTCGTCTGGCTGCTTGCGGGCACGCTGAACCTGCCCGCCGCCGCGGCCGGTCTGCTGGCGCTGGCGGCGATGGCGCTGCTGACCGGCGCGCTGCACGAGGACGGGCTGGCCGACATGGCCGACGGGCTGGGCGGCCCCACGCGCGAGCGGCGTCTCGACATCATGCGCGACAGCCGGATCGGCAGTTTCGGGGTGCTGGCGCTGATCTTCGCGCTTGGCCTGAAGCTCGCCGCGCTGCTGGCCCTGCCCGGCGAAGCGGTACCCGCGGCGCTGGTGGCCGCCGCCGGGCTGTCGCGGGCGCTCGCGGTTGCGCTGCTCTGCCTGTTGCCGGCGGCGCGCGTCGACGGACTGGGCGCGTCGGCCGCGGCGCCGGCGCCGGCGCAGGCTCTGGTCGCCCTGGGCCTGGCGCTGCTTGCCGCGTTGGCGCTGTTCGGGCCTGCCGTCTGTCTCGCGGCGCTGTTTTGCGCGGGGCTTGCCGCCGCCGCCGTCGCGGTCACCGCGCGGCGCGCCTTCGGCGGCCAGACCGGCGACGTGCTGGGCGCGCAGATCGTGCTTGCCGAAACCGCCGCCCTGCTGGCGCTGGCGGCGATCGAAAGCTAGAACCCGGTCATGACCCGCCGCCCCGCGCCCGTGATCTCGCCCTGCATCGCCGTCTGCGTGATCGATCCGGAGACCGAGCTCTGCAAGGGCTGCTTCCGCAGCCTGGACGAGATCGGCCGCTGGATGCTCGTCGACGACGACGGCAAGCGGAAGATCATCGCCGACAGCGAGGCCCGCCGCCTGGCGGCCGGAAAGCGCCGGCCAAAGGTCAGGGCGGGGCGGGACTTTGTCGATCGATCAGGTGCAGGAAAGAGCCGAACACCGGACCCGACCTGAGACCGGCCGTCCCCAGCGCGACGCCCGCCGCATCCTCGGCCTCGAACAGGGGCTCGCCCTCCGCCGAGAGGGTCCGGGCATAGTGGAATTCGTGGCCGCGAAAGCCGGCGCCCCCGTCGCCCAGCGGCGTTTGCGACAACAGGCGCATCTGCCGGTAGCCCAGGTGCAGGCGAGGTTCGGCGAACGAGGTTGCGAGCGGCAGCAGGCCGGCCATCGCGTGCCGGCGGCCGTCGGCGTCCACCAGCGCCTCGCCCAGCAGCATGTAGCCGCCGCATTCGCCGTAGATCGTCGTGCCGCGCCGCGCCGCCAGCGCGAGGCCGCCGAGCAGGGCGTCGTTCGCCGCCAGGCGGTCGGCCACCAGTTCGGGATAGCCGCCGGGCAGGTAGATCGCATCCGCGTCTTCCGGCGGGCCTTCGCCGTCCAGCGGCGAGAAGGTGACGATCTCCGCCCCGTCCCGCCGCCAGCCGGAAAGCACGGATTCGTAGACGAAGGCGAAGGCGGCATCGCGGGCCACGGCGATCCGCCGGCCCAGCGGCGACAGGGGTCGGGCATCGGGCCGGGCGTCTGCGAGCGGACCGGCCAGCGCCTGCAGCGCCTCGAGATCGAGGGCCGCGCCGACGGTCTCGGCGGCCGCCGCGATGAGCGCATCCGGCGCGGCGAGTTCTCCGGCCTGCACCAGCCCCAGATGCCGGGAGGGCAGCTCGAGGCGGGGGTCCCGGGGCACCGCCCCGAGACAGGGGACGCCGGCCCGCTCGGCGGCCTCGCGCAGCAGCACTTCATGACGCGGCGATCCGACCCGGTTGAAGATCGCACCGGCGAGCGGCAGGTCCGGATCCCAGGTGGCGAAACCGTGCAGCAGCGCCGCCGCCGACTGCGCCATCGCCCGGGCATCGATGACCAGCACGACCGGCAGGCCGGTTTCCCGGGCGAGATCGGCGGTCGAACCGGCGCCGCCAGCCGCACCGTCGAACAGGCCCATTACGCCCTCGCCGATCAGCAGGTCCAGCCCGCCGGCGGTCTCGGCCAGCAGGGCCCGGCGGGTTTCGGGGCGCATCGCCCAGGGATCGATGTTGGGTACCGGGCGCCCGAGCACCGTGGCGTGGAAGGCGGGATCGATATAGTCCGGCCCGCACTTGAAGGCGCCGACGGCCACGCCCCGGCGCCGCAATGCCGCCAGCAGGCCCAGCGTGAGCACGGTCTTGCCGCCGCCCGAAGCGGGCGCGGCCAGGATCAGGCCGGCGGCCGACACGCCCGGTTCAGCGCGCCAGGCGGTTCATCAGCGGCTTCTCGGTCTTGGCGTAGGTGTGTTTCTCCCGCAGCCGTCCCCCGGCATCGAAATGCAGCAGGTCGAGACCGCGCCAGCCGCCATAGCGCTCGCCGCTGTCGAGCGTGCAGAGCCAGGAGATCATCGCCTTGCCGCTCTCCGCATCGAGGATGAGATCTTCGCGGTTGAAGCGGATGGTCCCGAACTGGCCGGCGAACTGTGGCTCGAACGCCGCCCGGATCGCCGCCTTGCCCTCGTGCCGACCGCCGTGAAACTCGTCATAGACCGCATCCTCCGCGAACCAGGCCATCACCCCCTCGAGGTCGTCGCGATTGAAGGCGTCGGTGAACTCCAGGGTCCAGGCCTCGAGGCGCGCGCGCGTCGTCACACTCATCTCGTTCTCCCGCTGTGGTCGCGGCCAGTGTGCCACGGCATACTCGCGGAAGCGGCAAGTATCTTCGCGACGAGGTCTCCCGATGCCCTGCATTTCCTCTTCCGGCGCCGGCCGGCTGCCGGGCGATACGGCGTGAGCGCAAGCCGCGCGACCGGCGGCCTCCTGCCCCTGGCGGCCGCCTGTCTTGCCGGGATGCTGATCGGCGCCTCGGTGGTGGCGGTGCGCGCCGTGACGCCGGAGACCGAACCGGCCGGGCTGGCCTTCATGCGCTATGGCGGCGCGGCAGTGGCGATGCTGGCGATCGTGGCCTTCTGGCCGGGTCTGCCCGCATTCCGCATCGCCTGGCGCGACCTGCCGATGGTCGCGGTGCTGGGGGTGATGCAGTTCGCGATCTTCTACCTGTTCTTCAACCACGGCATCCAGCACATCACCGCCTCGCGCGCGGCCCTGGTGATCTCGCTCATCCCCTTCGTCACCATGAGCCTGGCGGCGCTGCGGGGCATCGAACGGCTGAGCTGGCGCAAGTCGCTGGGCGTGGCGCTGACGATCGCCGGCGTGGCCACGGCGCTGGCGCCGCGCCTGCTGTCGGAAGATACCGGTGAACGGGTCTGGCTGGGCGCCCTGCTGATCTTCTGCTCGGTCTGTACCGGCTCCAGCTACAACGTGATCTCGCCGCCCTTCCTCGCCCGCATGCCTGCCTCGACCTTCACCGCCGTGGCGCTGGTCGCCGGTGCGCTGGCGCTGGCGCCGGTAGCCGCCGCCGAGGGGTTCTTCGCATCCCCGCCCGCGCTCAGCGTGCAGGGCTGGCTGTGCGTGCTGTTCCTTGCCGGTCCCGCCGGGTTCGCCTCGATCCTGATGTTCAACTGGGCGCTCAACCGCACCTCGCCGACCGGCGTGACGGTATTCCTCTCGCTGGCGCCGATCACCGCCGTGGCGCTCGGCGTGGCGCTGCTGGACGAGCCGCTGACCGTCGAGCTGATCGCCGGCCTGCTGCTGGTGCTGGCCGGCCTCTACACCGCCAGCCGGCGGCCGTCGGCGGCAACCGGCAACGGCTAGCGCCTGAACGTCAGCCCCTGTCCAGCGCCGCGGCGACCAGGGCCATCCGGTCGTTGCCGAAATACATGTCGTCGCCGTCGAGAAACAGGGTGGGCGAACCGAAGCCGTTGCGGGCGATCAGCTCGTCGGTGTTGGCCTTCAGCCGCGCCTTCAGGTCGTCCGAGGCGACGCGCTCGAGGAACAGGTCGGCCCCGACCCCCGCTGCCGGCGCGAGTTCGCGCAGCACCTCTTCGCGCGAGATGTCCCGATCCGCGCCCCAATAGGCCTCGAAGACGGCACGGGCATAGGGCACCAGCCGTCCGGTCTCCTGCGCCAGGAAACAGCCCCGCATCGCCCGGGCGCTGTTCACCGGGAAGACCGCGGGCGGCATGACGATCTTCAGGTTCTGGTGGCGGGCCCAATCCTGCAGGTCCTTCAGCATGTGCCGGGCCTTGGCCGGCACCGGATTCTGCCGGGCGGCGTAGACCGAGGGATTGACCGCGTTGAACACGCCGCCGACCAGGATCGGTTTCCAGTCGACCGCGAGGCCGCGGTCCTCCGCCAGCCGGCAGAGCGAATCGAAGCCGAGATAGGTCCAGGGACTGGAACAGTCGAAAAAGAACTCGATGCGGGCCATGCCATCCCTCCCGTCGCCGGAACCGCGCCTCCGGCAGGCGCCCATCCTAGAGCACGTTCCCGCATGCGCCATGGGCGCCGCCGGTTTCCCCACGCGCGCCTTGCCGCTGCGGGAAAAACTGTCCACGATCAAACCATGTGGTCCGCCGCAGAGAAGATTCGCGCGCTCAACCTGAGCGAGGTCGAGAACGGATTCGGGGCCGAATCCCGCCTGGGATCGATCCGCGATTTCTGGGCGGGCCTGTGCCCGCCGGGCGGCCTTCCCGACCGCCTGGATATCGACATGCCCGACCTGCGGCCCTGGCTGGGCTGGGTCAGCATGGTCGACGCGCCCGCCGGCGAAGGCCGGTTCCGCTGGCGCCTGGTCGGCTCGCAGATTGCCCGCATGATGGGCCGGGACGCGACCGAAAGCTGGTTCGACGAGCTCTACGAGAAACCCGTCCTGAAGGGATATGTCGAGAAATACTCGGTCGTCATCGAACGCGGCGCGCCGGTATTCTGGCATGGCGACGTGGAATTTCTCGGACGCGAGCACCTGCGGTTCCAGATGGTGCATCTGCCGCTGCGCAACGGCGGCGAGACGCCGGAACTGATCCTGCTCTGCATGGAAGAACTGATTTCACCCTGAACCGACCGCGCCCGCGCGGGCGGACCGCTGTCCCAACCGCAAGGCTGCCGCCATGACCGACATCATCATCGACGGCCCGGAGGGCGCCCGCTGGACCCTGGCGCTGGCGCACGGCGCAGGGGCCGCGATGGACACGCCCTTCATGAACTGGTTCGCCCTGGCGCTCGCGGCCCAGGACATCCGGATCGCCCGTTTCGAGTTTCCCTACATGGCCGAGCGGCGGCGCAGCGGCAAAAAACGTCCCCCCGACCGGCAGGCGCGCCTGCTGGAGACCTGGCATGACGTGATCGGCGTGCTGGGCGCGGACTCGCTGCTCATCGGCGGCAAGTCGATGGGAGGCCGCATGGCTTCGCTCGTCGCCGACGAGGCCGGGGTGGCCGGCCTGGTCTGCCTCGGCTTTCCCTTTCACGCGCCCGGCCGGGCGCCGGGATCGCGGATCGACCACCTGGCCACGCTGGCGACGCCGACCCTGATCTGCCAGGGCAGCCGCGATCCCTTCGGCACCCGCGAAGACGTCGCGGACTACGACCTCGCCGGGACGATCCGGTTCCACTGGGCCGAGGACGGAGACCACGACCTGGTGCCGCGCCGGGCTTCGGGGCGCAGCCGCGAGCAGAACTGGGCCGAGGCGGAACTGGCGATCGTGGACTTCATCGGGCAGCTGCGATGAGCGTCCGGATCCTGCTGGCGCTGGCGGGCGCCGCGTTCGTCGGCCTGATCGTCTGGGCGATTGTCGCGGGCAACGGCTGGAGCGAGGTCGCGCAGATCGCCGACCTGCCCTGGGGTCTCGTCACGCTCGCCGACCTGTATCTCGGTTTCGCCTGCTTCGGCGTCCTGCTGGTGGCGCGCTCCGGTCTGGGCTGGCGCGCGGCCTGGTGGATCGTTCCGCTGCTGGTGCTGGGCAACGTGGTCGCGGTGGTCTTCCTGCTGGTCTTCTGGAAGCGGCTGTTTCCCGCCGGCGATCTCGCCGCCGGCCGGGACGGGAAAAAGTGAGCCGCAGCGTTCAGGCGACCAGCCAGTCCTTCAGGTGGGTGGCCACCGCGGCCTCCATCTGCTGATCGAAGTCGGCACCCAGCGCCTCGATCATGGCGAAGAGCTGACGGTCCTTCTCGTCCAGGCTGATCTCCTCGGCCACGGTACGCGAGCGGCTGGCTTCGGCCCTGGCGAAGCCCTTCGCGCCGGAAGGACTCTCGACCTCGAGGCGGGCGGCCAGCCGGGCCGTGAAACGCTCGTCCTGGTCGTTGGTGAACAGGCCCTTGATCCCGCCGGTCTTGCGCAGGGTGTCGCGCTTCACGCTTGCCTCGGTGATGAGAAGACGGGCTTCGCCGGCCTGGCCGGCGGCCCGCAGGCGGTCTTCGCCCCAGGCCCGGGCCACGGGCAGCGGCGGGCGCGGCATCAGGTGTTCGACATAGGGTTCCTCGCCGGTCGGCTGGAAACTCTCGACGATGGCGACGCGCGCGACCCGCAGGCGCAGTTTCGGGCGGTGCACGAAACGGATCTCGGGCAGCGCCGGCGGCGGCGCCGTCTGACCGCAAGCGGAAAGCAGTGAGGCGAGGGCGATCCCGCCCAGAAAATCACGCCGGTTCATTGAGCTCATCCTCGGTGTATGTGTATTCGGCCGCGCAGAACTCGCACTTTACGACATAGCGGCCGTCGACCTTCAAATCGCCGCGTTCTTCGGCCGTGAGACTGCGCAGCACGGTTTCCACCCGCTCGCCGGAACAGCGGCAGCCGAAGGCGAGCGGCTGGCTCTCGAACACCCGCACGCCGTCCTCGTGGAACAGGCGGAACAGCAGATCGTCGGCGGAAAGCGCCGGATCGACCAGTTCCTCGCGACGGGCGCTGGCCAAGAAGCCGACCGCGCGCCGCCAGGCGTCCTCGGACTCTTCGGACCGTTCGAACTCCGCGCCCCGCGCGATCAGGGCGGGATCGCCCTCCGGCAGGCGCTGCAGCATCAGCCCGCCGGCCCGCCACTGCCGGCGACCGTCCTGCAGGTGCGGCGCGGCCGCCACCAGGAGGGCGGTCTCGAGCTGCTCGGATTCACGGAAATAGGCATGCGCGCATTCCGCCAGGGTGGCGCCTTCCAGCGAGACGATCCCCTGGTAGCGCTCGGTATCCTCGCCCTGGTCGATGGTGAAGGCGATGTAGCCGCCGCCCATCAGCCGCGGCACGGAATCGGTCTCCGCCCCCTCGCTCTCGAGCACCGCGGCGAGCCTGTCCGCATCATATTGCGCGAAGGCCCGCAGCGTCCCCGGCGAGGCGTAGTCCGCCATCAGCATCGAGATCGGCCCGTCGCCCTTGGTCTGCAAGGTAAAGACGCCATCGAACTTGAGCGCGCCGGCGAGCAGGGCCGCGAGCGCCGTCGCCTGCCCCACCATCTGCGCCACTGCATCGTCGTAGCCGTGGCCCGAGACGATGCGGTCGAGGGCGGGACCGAGCCGCACGAGGCGGCCGCGCAGGCCGGCCGACTCGATCTGAAACGGACGCAGCAGGTCGTCGGGGTGCTTCATCATGCCGATATAGGAAGCCCGGAAAGGCGTTGCGAGGACGGGTTCAGCCGGACTCGCCCAGACACCAGAGCAGCACGCCCTTCTGGGCATGCAGCCGGTTTTCGGCCTGGTCGAAGATCACCGATTGCGGCCCCTCGATCACGCCCTCGGTCATCTCCTCGCCGCGATGGGCCGGCAGGCAGTGCATGAAGACGGCGTGATCGGCCGCCTCGGCCATCAGCGCCTCGTCGACATGATAGGGGTGCAGCAGGTTGTGCCGGTTGCTGGCCGGATCGTCGCTCATCGAGACCCAGGTGTCGGTCATCACGCAGTCGGCGCCGGCCACCGCCTCGCGGGGATCGCCGGTGAGATTGATCCGCCCGCCCCGCTCGCGGGCCCGGGCGACCACGCCCGCATCGGGCTGCAGCGCCTCGGGACAGGCCAGGTTGAGCTCGTAGCCCAGGGCCGGCGCGCCCTGGATCCAGGTATTGGCCATGTTGTTGCCGTCGCCGGACCAGGCGATCCGGCGCCCCTCGATCGGCCCGCAATGTTCCTCGAAGGTCATCACGTCCGCCATGAACTGGCAGGGATGGGAGGCCGCGGTCAGGCCGTTGATCACCGGCACCGTGGCGTGCGCGACCATCTCTTCCAGGGTCTCGTGATGCACCGCCCGCAACATGATGGCGTCGACATAGCGCGAGAGCACGCGGGCGATGTCGCAGACCGGCTCGCGCGAGCCGAGCTGGATCTCGTCGCCCATCAGGTTGATGACCTCGCCGCCAAGCTGGCGCATGCCGACGTTGAAGGAGACCCGGGTACGGGTTGACGGCAGTTCGAACAGGAGCGCCAGGATCCGGCCGGCCAGCGGCGCGTCGTCGTCGACGCTGCCGCGGGGCCGGTCGGCCCGCGCGGCCTTGCGCTGCGCCGATTCCTGCAGAATCGTGCGCAGCGCCGGACCGTCGAGGTCGCCGATATCGGTGAAGTGCCGCATCTCAGTCCTGGTTGAGGGCGCGGCAGACATCCTCGAGGATGCCCGCGGCTTCCTCCACATGCTCGGCGGTGATCACCAGCGGCGGCAGCAGGCGCACGGCATTGTCGCCGGCCGGCACCGTCAGCATGCCGCGTTCGCGCAGGGCGTTCACGACATCGCCGTTCGGCGCGCGGCACTTGATGCCGAGCATCAGGCCCTTGCCGCGAATCTCCTCGATGAAGGAGTCGTTGCGCCGGGCGATGCCTTCCAGCCGCTCGCGCAGCAGCACGCCCATGGCCTCGACATGCTCGAGGAAGCCGTCGGCCAGCACCACGTCCATGACCGCGTTGCCCGCGGCCATCGCCAGCGGGTTGCCGCCATAGGTCGAGCCGTGGGTTCCCGCGACCATGCCCTTGGCCGCCTCCGCCGTGGCGATGAAGGCGCCCATCGGGAAACCGCCGCCGATACCCTTGCCGAGCGCCGCGGCGTCGGGCCGGCTGTCCGCATCCCACTCGTGCGCAAGCAGTCGTCCGGTTCGGGCGATGCCGGTCTGCACCTCGTCGAGGGTGAGCAGGATGCCGTGCTTGTCGCACAACGCCCGCAGGCCGTTCAGGAAACCCTCGGGCAGCGGAACGATGCCGCCCTCGCCCTGGATCGGCTCCACATGCACGGCCGCGGTCTCCGCCGTGATCGCCTTCTCGACGGCATCGAGATCGGCGAAGGGGACATGGTCGAAGCCCTCGACCTTCGGGCCGAAGCCCTCCAGCAGCTTGGCGCCGCCGCCGGCGGCGATGGTGGCCAGCGTCCGGCCGTGGAAGGCGCCCTCGAAGGTGATGATGCGCCAGCGCTCGGGATTGCCGTTGGCATAGTGGTAGCGGCGCGCCAGCTTGATCACGCCCTCGTTCGCCTCGGCGCCGGAATTGGTGAAGAACACCAGGTCCGCGAAGCTGTTGTCGGCGATACGCTGGGCGAGCCGGGCCTGGCCCGGAATCTCGTACAGGTTCGAAGTGTGCATCAGCTTGCCCGCCTGCTCGGCGATGGCGCCGGTCAGGTGCGGGTGGCAATGGCCGAGGGAGACCACGGCGATGCCGCCGCCGAAATCGAGGAATCGTCGCCCGTCGGTCGCATAGAGATATGGGCCCTCGCCCCGCTCGAACGCGACGTCGGCCCGGGCATAGGTCGGCATGACGGCAGTATTCATGGCGTCCTCCTTGCTGGTGCGCCGGGTGGCTGATTTCCTGATCGGTCGTCTCAAACGCAAAAGCGGCGCGTCCGGCGCGCCGCTAGTACAGAAGACGTTAGTTAGCCCCTGCCGTTCGGCCCGTCAATCGCCATTGCCGCCCGGCCGCGATCCCGGGCTCAGGCCTTCAGCTTCCAGCCGCGCTTGATCAGCCGGTGGCTGATCAGCCAGAGGCCCAGATTGAGCGCCGCCAGCAGGATGCCGCCGACCCAGGGATCGCCGTCGGCCCGGCCGATGAAGCCGGCGCGGAAGCCGTCGATCAGGTAGAAGAACGGATTGACGTGGCTGACGTCGTGCAGCAGCCCGGGCAGGCGGTCGATCGAGTAGAACGTGCCCGAGAGGAAGGCGAGCGGCGTGACGACGAAATTCGTCACCGCCGAGATGTGGTCGAACTTGTCCGCCCAGATGCCGCCGATCAGGCCCACCAGCGACAGCAGCAACGCGCCGCCGATGCCGAAATAGAGCACCAGCCCCCAGTGCGCGACCGAGAGATCGGCGAAGAAGGACATGCCGCAGGCCACCACCAGCGCGACGACGATGCCGCGGGTCACGCCGCCCAGCGTGTAGCAGAGGGTCAGTTCCCCCGGCGACAGCGGCGGCATCAGCACGTCGACGATGTTGCCCTGGATCTTCGAGATCAGCACCGAGGACGAGGTGTTTGCGAAGGCGTTCTGGATGATCGCCATCATGATCAGGCCCGGGGCCAGGAAGTCGGCATAGGGGATGCCGCCGGCGATCTGCCGCTCGGAGCCGAAGGCGACGGAAAACACCGCCAGGAACAGCAGCGTGGTCACCACCGGCGCGATCACCGACTGCATCCAGACCTTGAAGAAGCGCTGGACTTCCTTGCTGTAGAGGGTCCAGACGCCGAGCCCGTTGAAGCGGCCGAAACGGCGCGGCCAGTAGGGGGCGAACGGGTCCTCGGGATCGGCCGGCCGCTGGGTGGCCGGGGTCTCCGCCGGGTGGGTCATGGTGCCTATCCTCCCGCCGCGCGTCATCGCGGCGGCGCCTGCGCTTATGCCATGCGCGCCTTCCGGGCCCAAGACGGCGCGCGAGCGTCCGGCGGGAACGTGCTCTAGACTGCGCGCCATGAAACCTCTCGAAGGCATCCGCGTGCTCGACCCGACCCATGTCCTGGCGGGCCCGTTCTGCAGCTACCAGCTCGGCCTGATGGGGGCCGAGGTGATCCGGGTCGACGCGGTCTCCGACCGCGACTTCGTGCGCGGCGGCTCGCCCGACCCGGCGCTGCGGGCAGCCGGCATGGGCGACAGTTTCCTGATGCAGAACGCCGGCAAGAAGAGCATCGCCCTCGACCTGAAGGATCCGCGCGGCCAGGCCCTGTTCCGCCGCCTGGCGAAGGATTCCGACGTGGTGATCGAGAATTTCCGGCCCGGCACCTTCGAGCGACTGGGCCTGGGCTACGAGGCCCTGCGGTCGGACAATCCGGGCCTGGTCTACTGCTCGCTCACCGGGTTCGGCCAGCAGGGACCGCTGCGCGACATGCCGGCCTACGATCACCTGGTGCAGGCGCTGTCGGGCATGATGTCGCTGATGGGCACCGAGGAGACCGGCCCGATGCGGGTCGGCTTCCCGATCATCGACTATATCGTCGGCCTGATGGGCGCCTTCGCCATCGCCTCGGCGCTGCATCGCCGGGCGGCGCATGGCGAGGGCAGCTACCTCGACGTCGCCATGCTGGATTCCGCGCTGGCGATGATGGGGCCGGTACTGGGCGGCTGGCTGATCGGCGGCCGGCTGCCGCCGAAGGGGCAGAACCGGGCCTTCTCGGGCAGTCCGTTCTCGGGCCTGTTCGACACCGCGGACGGAATCCTGGCGATGGCCGCCAACACCAGGGCGCAGGCGGCGCGGGTGCTGGAGGTGATCGGCGAGGGCGGGTCGGGTGGCGAGGCGGCGATGCCGGACTGGCAAAGCGACCCGGATGCCGGCGAGGTGGCCCGCGCGCGGCTGATCGCGGCGCTGGCGGGCGATAACGCGCTGGCCTGGGAGGCGCGGTTCGGCGCGGCCGGCGTGCCGGCCGGAAAGCTGCGGGACGTGCCGGAGGTCGTGGCGCACGAGCAGATCGCCGCCCGTGGCCTGCTGCACGACATCGCCGCCGTGCCCGGCATCGACCGCGACATCCGGGTGCCGGGGATCGGCTTTCTCGTCGACGGCGAAAGTCCGCCGCCCGCCGGCCCGCCGCCACGCAAGGGCGCGGACACGCGGGACGTGCTCGGCGCGCTCGGCCTGTCGGCGGAGGAACTCGCTTCGCTCGAGCGCGACGGCGTCATCCTTGCCGCCGACTGAGCGCGATCGCGCCGTCCTCGTCAGCGGATGAAGGGAAACCAGTCCTCGCGCAGCACCTGGCCTGGACGCATCTCGTGGCCGGGGAACGGCGGCGAGGTCCGCCCCGGGCGCTCGCCGTAGCGCGCGTCGTCGCCCAGCAGGCGCAGCGAGAAGGCCCTTCGGCGTCGCGTCGCCAGGTTGCCGCGGGCGCCGTGCACCGCGCGGAAATGGAAGGCGACGGCGTCGCCCGGCGCCATCGGCCATTCCAGCACGCGGTACCGTTCCGGCTCGGCGTCGGGATCGGGCACCGGCAGAAAGGCGTCCGCGTCGGGATAGAAATTCTCTTCGGAGAGCCAGCGCACCGGCAGCACCGGCTTCTCCCAGCGATGCGAGCCGGCGATGACCCTGAGCGAGGCTGCCTCGACCGGGTCCACCGGCACCCAGAAGCTCACGCACTGCTCGCCGTCGACGAAGTAGTAGGGCGAGTCCTGGTGCTAGGGCGTGGGCTTGGCCGTGCCCGGCTCCTTGATCAGCACGTGATCGTGGAACATCTGTACCCGGCGCGAATCCATCAGCGCCGCTGCCGCATCCGCGGCCGGCGAGTTCCTGACGAGGTCGACAAATTCGGGAATGCGCGTCCAGTTGCAGTAATCGTCGAAGAAGCGGCCGCTTTCGCCGGGCTTCAGGTTCTCCGCCGCGTAGGGTCCCGGCTCCCGCAGATTGCGTTCGATGCCCGCGGCGATGGTCTCGACCCAGTCCGCGAACAGGCCCGGCAGCAGGACCGCGCCGTCATCCCGGTAGGCGGCGCATCGCGCCGGCGTCACCGTTGCGTCGATGTTTTTCATGTCCGGCCTCCGCCTGTCCTCCCGCAGATTTAGCAGAGCCGGTCCCGGCGGGGCTATGGCGCCATCGGCGGCTCGTGCTCGGTCGGCAGGCCCGAGACGTGGCGCCAGAACGCGGCCGCGCGATTGACCAGCGAAGGCAGCGGCTCCATGCCCCGGGCGATCGCGGTACTGCGGATCCACATCAGCAGGTAGTGCCGCCAGAGCGTCGGGCTCTCCCGTTCGAGGATGTGCAGCAGCCGGGAGTTGCCGGTCTCGACGCCGGTCAGCAGCAGGTAACGCAGGGGTTCGGCGTTGACGATCTCGAAGACCAGCCGCTCCGGCCCCATCTCGAGCGGCCGCACGCGGTAGATCATGTCGCCGCCGAGACTGTCGCTGACCTGCCGGAAGAAGAGATCCTGTCCCGGCCGCAGTTCGTCTGCCGCGAAGTCCGGGCGGGCGAGCGCGCGGTCGGGTCCCGCGAGCGCCTCGCCGCGCTCGATCAGGTCGCGCCAGCGCTGTCGCGTGGTCGACCAGTAGCGAATGCCGGACAGCGCCGAGACCCGGGCGATCCGCGCCGCCAGCGCCTCGGCCGGGCCGTCGTGGCGGAAGCGGCCGGCCAGCGCGATCATCGTCGACGCACCGGCGAGCGGCCAGGGCAGGCAGGCCGCAGCGCCGTCGAGCGGCGACGCCGCCCCCTCGCCCTGCTGCCAGACCAGAAGACCTGGCGGCGCCCCGGGCGAGGCATGGGCCGGAAATGCGGCCGATCCGCCGGCACAGGGAAGGACCGGCGCGGCGGTCGTCTCCGCCGCCGAGGGGTCCGGCGAAGCGGTCAGAAGCAGCAGGAGACCGGCCAGGACGGCGATCGCACGGCGACCCGGACACGCCCGGAACATCGGCCGGCGGTGCCGTTCAGGCCGCCAGCCGGCCGGCGATCTCCTCCGGCGGCCAGGCGATCAGGTGATCGAGCACGCGCTCGCGCAGGCTGTCGGGCAGTTCCAGCGACCGCCGGGTACGCAGGTCGAACAGGCAGCCCACGGCGTCGTAGGTGGCGCACAGTCCGCCGGTCTCGACATTGTAGAGCCGGTGGCCGAAGCGGAAGGTCTTGCGGCCGACGTCCAGCAGGCCGCTTTCCAGCCGCCAGATGTCGCCGGCCTTCATCTCGCGCAGGAAGTGGATGGAATATTCCAGCGCGGCGGTGCCCCAGTCGTTGGCCCTGGCGCTGGCGCGATCGAGCCCGAAGGCGGCCTTGACGTGGCCGACCGCGTCGGAGGCGCGGGTCACGAAGAACTGCGCCGACATGTGCTCGAACTCGTCGCATTCCCATTTCATCACCGACCCCTGGGCGCTGACGAAGGGGGCGGCGAGAGCGCGCCCGGGCGGCGGCGCCATGCCCGGCCGGTCGGTGCTGGGCGGCCGGGCCGGGCTGCGGCGCTCGGTCAGCAGGCCGTCGATGCGGGCGCGGACGGCTTCTGGCCAGGGCACGGCCCGGCGGGCGTCGAGATCGAAACAGATCGTGCGCAGTTCGAACTCGCAGGCGACCTCGCCGCTCTCCGCGTTGACGATCTCGACATGGGCGAGCAGCGTCTTCTCGTCGGCCTCCAGCAGGCCGGCGCGCGAGAACAGGATGTCGCCGGCCTGCAGTTCGCGCAGGTAGCGCGAGCGGGCATGCACGGCGATCGCCGACAGCCGGTCGCGCCGGATGACCGAAGGCGCCAGGCCGATGGCGGCGCGCAGATGGGCCATCGCCTCGCTGGTCTTGCCCGTATAGAACTGCACGTTGAGGTGCCCCATGATGTCGCATTCCCAGGCGTTGGCGACACCCCGGTAGACTTCCCAATACCCGTTCACGAACGTCCCTCCCCGAACGCCGGCACGCGTCGCGCCGCTGTCTTCACCCCGTTTGCTCCGGTCAGCCGCGGATGCGCGCAGGCAGGGCGCGAATACCGCGGATGAAGTTGGAATAGGTCCGCACCGGCGGGCCCGTGACCTCGATCTCCAGCCCGCGCCCGAGGATCGTCTCCCAGAGGATCCGCAACTGCAGATCGGCCAGCCGGTCACCGACGCAGCGGTGAATGCCGGCGCCGTAGGAGAGATGCTGGCGCACCTTCGGCCGGTCGATGCGGAAGGCCTCGGGCTCGTCGATCACCGCCTCGTCGCGGTTGCCGGAGATGTACCACATCACCACCTTGTCGCCGGCCCGGATGGTTTGCCCGCCAAGCTCGACGTCGCGGGTGGCGGTCCGGCGCATGTGGATCACCGGGGTCTGGTAGCGGATGCTCTCGGCGACCATGCCGGGCACGAGTTCCGGGCGCTCGCGCAGCAGCCGGGCCTGGTCGGGATTGTCCTGCAGGGCCAGCAGGCCACCGCTCATCGAGT